>DASPQB010000250.1:0-2777 GCA_035625205.1 Nitrospirota bacterium
TTTGGATCGCATCGATGAGTTTCGGCTTATCCGATGGACTGATATTCGGCCCCTTGTACGCTGGTTGGGTAGCGTTCTGCGCGGAGCTGTCGGCCGGTCTCTGCGTAGACGGAGTTTTCTCAAAAGAGGTCCGGGAGGCCATTTCCGGCGATTTCTGTGGCGCTTCATCTGCTTCCAAGGCTGCAGAAGCCGGCTGGCTTACCGGTTTCTGCGTAGACTGCAATTTCTCGCTCGTTCCTATTTCGCGGGCATCGGAATACTGTTGAAGCACCTGGAGGACCCGCGGCCTGCGATTGATCAGATCGCGCAGTTGGTCCTCGGTCACTTCCAGGATGACGGCTTCTTCGGCTGTTTCGACCGTTGCAGTCCTTGATTTGCCGGTCAAGAAGGACATTTCGCCGAAGAACTCGTTGGGGTAGAGCACGGCTAAATCTACCCTCTCGCCGCTCGGCGCCACGGTATGGACCTTAACGGTACCGCTTGCAATGATATAGACAGACTTGCCCGAATCGCCCTGCTTCACGATGACATGTCCAGGCTGCAGGGTATGAACGGCCATCATTCTTGTGAAGTCTTCGAATTCCTCCTGGGTGAATCCTGCGAACAGCGGAATGACGCTCCGGACGGCCTTCTGGGCTCCACCTTCAGTCGGCTCAGGCTTCTTTTCAGTCATCGCTTTATTCGAATGCAACGATGACATCTTGGCCTGTGCCTGCTTGTTCTTGGGATCCAGCCGGAGTGCAAGCTTGTACTGGGCCAATGCCTTGACGATTACACCTTTAATCGCAAAGAGGTCTGCTGCATAGATATATTCGCGCACAGCATCGATAATCTGGTTCAGCTTCTGATACGCATCCCCGATCCTGACCCGGATAATAGGATCAGGCTCAAGATCGAACAGTTTCTCCATGTCGGCAATAGCGGCTTTCCAATTGGACTTGCCAAGGTTTATTTGAATCGTATCGATCAGCTGCGCTTTTTCGGATGCCATGGGGGCGGATCTCCGTTCTGGAGCAGTAAAGTCAGAATGTGCGCAGCGCTATATAGCCTCTCGCACTTTTTCAAGTGTGTTCTTGGCCCTCTTCTCATGGTAATTGTGCAGCACGTCGAGCATACGGGGGCTTTTGCGTATCATCTCATTGAGGTCTTCTTCGGCTACCTCGAGCACGTCAGACTCCTCCGTTGTCTCAACGGTGGCGGTCCTGGGCCTGCCGGTGAGGAATGCTATTTCGCCAAAGAAATCGCTTGGTTGAAGCGTGGCGAGCTCGATTTTTTTACCCGTGACGGTCGCATACACGCGAACGGCGCCCCGGGTCAGGATGAAGACCGAGCTGCCAGTATCACCCTCTCTAACGATGGGTTTCCCAGGCGGGAGAGTATGGATGATCATCCGCTTGGTGAATTCATTGAATTCGTCCTGCGTAAAATCTGAGAAGAGCGGAATAACGCTCCGTGTCGACGCCTCCGCTCCCTCTTCGATCGGTTCAAGCTTGAGTTCGGAGACCGTCTTGTTGGAATGGAGCTGCTCCATCTGGGCCTGCGCCTGTTTGTTTGCCGGATCAAGCCGGAGCGCTAGTTTGTACTGTGCCAGGGACTTGACCACGAACCCTTTCTCAGCATAGAGATCGGCGGCCCTGATGTATTCCTTCACGGCATCGGCTTTCTGGTTCAGCTTTTGGTGCGCGTCACCGATTCTTACCCGGATGATGGGGTCTTCGTCAAGGGCAAAGAGCTTCTCCATCTCTGCAATGGCTGATTTCCAGTCCGACTTGCCGATGAATTTTTGCACTTTTTCAGCAATTGCCGCTTTTTCAGAAGCCACTGGTTACCTCCCTGGTTCTCCATTTATTGATTATAGCAAGAATTCGGTTCTAATCATGAACTGCGGGCTCCCGTGGACTTTGAGCACAAGACCCAGATTCAGGATTTAAAACCGCGATCATCTGTGGTCCCCGGCAACGTTGTACCGGTAGTCTCATCACGAGTTGGATTTTCGTGGTTTGACCAGGCTGGCAGAGTTCATTCCCTTAGAAGATGCCACAATTATTGTGGCTCCCGTCACGATGCCTAAGCTAATAACTTCGCTTGTCGGAACTTTCAAAGCGTGTATATTTATGCATAAACGTCATGTTCACGGTACCGATCGGTCCGTTTCTCTGCTTCCCAATGATAACTTCGGCAACTCCCCTCCTGCCGCAGAGACATTCCCCGTCTTGAGGACACTCGCACTTATTGTAGACTTCATCCCGGTAGATGAACATGATCACATCTGCATCCTGCTCGATTGCACCGGATTCACGAAGATCTGCAAGCATCGGTCGTTTGTCCTTGCCTCGAGTTTCTACGGCGCGGTTGAGCTGGGAGAGCGCTATTACCGGAACTTTGAGCTCCTTCGCAAGCGCCTTGAGCGAGCGGGAGATGTTCGAAATTTCCTGCTCGCGGTTGTCTGAATCGCTGCGGCCGCGCATGAGCTGAAGGTAGTCAACGATAATAAGGTCCAGTCCATGCTCGGCCTGGAGCCGCCTTGCCTTGGCTCTCATCTCAAGTACCGAGATCGCTGCCGTATCATCGATATAGATAGGCGCCTCGGAAAGCCGTCCCGCGGCCATGGTCAGTTTTGGCCAGTCCGCTTCCGAGAGAAAGCCCGAGCGCAGCTTGTGCGCATCCACGCGCGCCTCGGAGCAGAGCAAACGGAGGACTAGCTGTTCCTTGGACATTTCCAGGCTGAAGATTGCAACTGATTTATGATGGTCCATTGCCGAATGGGCCGCGATGTT
>DASPQB010000251.1:0-4435 GCA_035625205.1 Nitrospirota bacterium
GCGAAAGCACCACGGTCGCTCATTCTTCAGGATGCTCCGATTGAGATAGTCGTAGTTGGAGGGGGCACGGATGCATTTTGGATGGCTGGGGACTTCTTCTGCCTGGCATCGGCATCCGTGGATATGTGGAGGTAAAATCACCTCCGCCCTGACAATTGGGAAGTTGTGATAAAAGTTTCCATTATTATTGATGGAACACTTGGAGTTTTGCGAATTTCAAGAATCGGGTTCTTGAAATTCGCAGCATGTTTCCGGCAACGGTTCTATCTGTAAACGCCGTTTTCCCTGATGACTTCCATCATCGCCCGCAGGTTTTCCAATTTTGGATTTTCCGTAAATCCTCCGTCATTGCCGATCTTCTCTTCCCAATCAAAACTGCCTGCTCCAAGAAGGCTTTAATAGCGGCCATACTCTTTGATTGATTTCAACATAGCCTGCATGTCTTCAATTCGTGTCTTATCCGGCATCTTGATAACCAGTATGATGCCGCCATTCTTGCTGCATTTATCGACAAGATCTTTAATGAAGGATTCCAGTTGGCCGAGAGACCACAGCTTGCTGGCATTCGGAGTGCGGATTAATAAACAGGTGTGGCCGCCCAGAATTTCTTTTGCCCGGACCGCATCCACGGCTTCAATCGAAGCTAATATCTTCCCTTTGGGCAGCTCCAACATGCATTCGAGTCTATCGCCGAATTTAGATTCGAAAAAAGGCACAGGTACATAGCCCAGATCAACATGTGTTTGCAGAGATTTCTTCAATCCCGGCCAATAAAACTTCTTAAACTGGGTATCGGACATGAAGACCGGATCCCCTCTCCAGAGCGGCATCGCAATCCTTTGAGGATAGTCCCGGTGAGTGCGATCGGCCGGAATGGCGTGGGCGATGCGCCTTTCAAGTATTACCTCACAAGCCTTGAGCAGCTTGTCAGGCCGCTGGTACATATCGAGCATGGATCCTTTCATGCCGCGCAGGAAACTCGTGACGGTATCAAAGGGCGCTCCGCCTACACCGCCGGGAATAAAGCTTGCGAAGGGAGGAAATCCCAGTTGGGCCAGCTCTTCCGAGGTATTGCCTATAGTCTTGCGGAATTCATCTACATGCCTTCCAGCCGCAGCTAGGTGTTTGGCCATTTCGAGAAACTCCTGGCCGCCCAAAAGCGGCGTCAGCGCTTCAAAACCCATGAACATGCTGTCCAGGGGGGGGAGTTTGGCCAGGGGCTTTAAAGCACCATATACGCGGGGGAGGTAGCAGCGGATCATAAACCCTGTAGGGTCGTTCAGGAAGATGTCATACTCATCTTCCTTCATGTATTCCCCTTCGATGAACTGGTAGTTATAGTCATCCGGTTTCGGTCCGCCGGGCCATATGACGTTCTTGATATCCATCTCGGTCATAGCGGCCCCGGAGGATGGAAATCCGCCCTCAGCCATATCGGGCTTCAGATCCACGGCCATTTGTCGCATGGTCCGCTTAAGCGTGATAGGGTCGTAGTAGGCGGCCGAATTGGGAATTCCGGAATAGGCGTGAGGCTCGATCAAAACTGAGAAGGGCACGCGATCAGGAACCCTTAATTCAATTGCGTCTCTGACGCGCTTGGCTCTTTCCGCATATAGCTGTTCGATGCTTTTTCCTGTCCGCTCCTCTATTTGCCTCTTGAGAAGCAAATTCTCTTCCTGGTACTTCAACATTTCAGCGGGGGATGTCATATGCTCACCTCTTCCAATGATCACATATAGCTAACCGCCTGTAATGGCCGGTATTTGGGAATTTTCAATTAACCTCTGATCGCTATGTCTTTCCTGTGAAACGATTTTCACAAGCTTGTCATAAGAGCGTACGTTAGAATTAAACGCTACCCTGGCAGCCGTGCCGTTCAGCGCGCCCAGAGTGCTCCTGGGATCAAGACTCTAACACGATAATTGTCATAAAGATGTGACAAATTTTATTCTATCAGGGTAACATCTGGTTGAAACTCGTAATCTCAATTGGCGGGATCAGATCTTGGACGGTCTAGACTTTCTATTGTTTTCATCAGCAGTAACATAGGGGATCATTTGGCAACCATTGTGAATACCAAGCCGACCAGACAGAGAGTGTTTCTGGTAATCATTCTGTTTATTACTCTTTTATTTTCCTTTCTCGACAGAATCAATATGTCAGTGCTGTTGGCGGACTCGACCTTCCTCAGCGAACTTGGGATCAAAAACGAGACAGTAAAAATGGGTTTGTTGATGAGTGTTTTCCTTATTATCTATGCTGCTTCCAACGTTGTTCTCAGTCCGTTAGGCGACCTGCTGGGACCGCGTAAAGCCATATTGATTTGCCTTCCTGTCTGGGCTGCTGCAATGCTGTGCGGCTCTTTTGCACCAACTTTGGCCTGGATGTTGGTCTCACGGGGTATGCTCGGTCTCGGGGAAGGGATGCACTACCCGGTTCAAATGAAATTTGTAAAGAATTGGTTCCCTCCCCTCGAACGCGGCAAAGCCAATTCTGTATGGCAGTTTAGCCTGTTTGTTGGGCCGGCTATTGCAATGCCGTTTTTTGCCTGGCAAGTTAATCAGTTTGGCTGGCGGATGAGTTTTATCATCCTCGCCGCAGCCACAATAATCCCGTTTCTGCTGGTTTGGTATTTTACCGCGGACCTCCCGCGAGATCACAAATGGGTCAATCAATTCGAACGTGGCCATATTGAGGCCGGATTGAAACGAGAATTGGAAGCTGAAGCAAACCTGACTACTGCATCCTTTGGGGAAACTCTCAGATCGTTTGTCTTCAACTATCGTTACCTGCTGCTTCTGGCGTACTTTTTTTTCAATGCGGCTGTCTGGTGGGGAATTATGACATGGCTTCCCTCATACCTTAAGGATGCAAGGGGATTTTCATGGACTCGGATGGGCGCACTAGCATCGCTACCGTATATATTCGGTGGCTTATGCCTTGTGATATTTGGCTACTTCAGCGATAAAGCGGGTCGGAGAGCACCTTTTTGTGCGGTTGCAATGGCTGGAATGGCATTGGCCTTATATCTGGGAGCGCATGCAACGAACAGTTTTTCCAGCGCCTATTTGATAACGATAGCGGTGGGCTTCAATGCAGTTGGTCTGCCCGCAACATGGTCGCTTTGCCAGCAACTTGTGCCCACCAGGGCTCTAGGGACTGGTGCGGGACTGATGAACGGTGTAGGTAGCGTCGGCGGAGCCTTGTCGCCCGTAATCATCGGGTATTTTATCGGTGCTGATGGAGGCAGCTACGTAGGAGGCCTTATGTGCCTGGTGGTTTCTTCCATAGCCGGTGCGCTCTGTATGCTTGTTTTAGTTTTTAAAAAATATTGATCGTATCCATTAATTGCCGATCTCCAAACGTAAGTTTCGGGTCATTTCCGCACTCTTAAGTAATGGATTTTGATTGTGTGGCCGCCTGAAACGCACCAAAGCCACGGTGGCACTGTGTGCTAGGGTGGCATTTGGCGCTACTGTGGCGGCCTGCACTATGGCGCTATATTCTATGGCGACATCAATTTGGATCACAATTATTATGAGCTGAACGGGGATAGTGTCGGTCGACAAAACTAAATCGGAGGCGCATTCCGGCGCCACTCGCCGGCCAAGCCGAACTATTTCGGAGGGACTGACTGCTGCAGCACGGCAGCTCAGAAGGAAAATCACGCTTGGCTTCAAGACTACGGTCCGGATACGATTTTTGGGTGCGGGCACAACCTCCAGCCACAAGAGAACCGATCTCTTCAGGCAGCCTGTTGCCAATCGTATCGATGATGCAGCCCGCCCACGCGTGGGAATGACACTAATCGTGCTGATCCCGTCGGCTTGAACGCAACCGGCCGCGGCGCAGGCGTGTCCTTCTCAAGACCATCGTGCGTGCGATCGGTGTGATAATAAGAGATATAGTTTTTGACGAGGCGGCGCAGGTGAGCCTCGTTGAAGATGAGTACATGATCCAGAAGATCTCTGCGACAGCTTCCAACCCAGCGTTAGGCGACTCCATTCTGCCAGGGAGACTGGAAACTGATCTGCTTGGGTTTGATGCCAGTGGACATCAGCAGATCCATCGCGTCCTTGTTGAACTTCGCATCTCGATCCAGAATCGCATAGCGGTAGGGACAAGATTCCGGGAAAGCTTCGCTCAATTGCTGAACTATCCAAGAACTCGTCGGATTTTCCGTGACATTGAAATGGAGGATTTTGCGTCGACCGTGCTCGATGATGAAGAAACAATACAAAACTCGGAAAGTGAGGGTGGGCACGGTGAAGAAGTCCATGGCTGCAATAACCTCACGATGATTGCGAAGGAAAGCAGCCCAAAGTTTGCGTGCCTGCTTACGAGGAGACAAACGCCGGATATAGCGAGAGACGGTACGTTCAGAGATGTCGAAGCCGAGTTTCAGAAGTTCGCCATGAATCCTGGGGGCGCCCCA
>DASPQB010000252.1:0-6788 GCA_035625205.1 Nitrospirota bacterium
GCTCCGACCTGTCATGCCGTCATGATACGCCAGACCTGCCTGGGAATACAAAACAATCATCAACCATCTGGCATCCCAAAATACGGGTAATATCTTGAATATAAGAGTGTAACGCCCCGGTCGGTGAAGCAGGCCCTGAAGGTGACCTTCCCTAAGGGATTCATCTCCGGCAAACTGCGGAACCCGCATTTTACTTACAAGGAGACTTTTATATGAACGCTGCAAAACTCGGCTTTTTCGCGCTGATTTTTCTTGTCGGCTCGGTAATCCTGGTCCCGGTTTTGGTGCCGCATACCGCTTCGGCGGACTGCGGCGCCTGTGTCCGTGACTGCGACCGATGCGCTTTCGAAGGTGACCTGCTGCGTTGCGGTGGTTGCGCCGGACGTGAATACGACGGAAGCGCCGTCCCGCCCCTGCGGGACTGCGACCATTGCATGAGTGAGTTCCGTTGCGACCTCTACCGCTGCGCCTGGACACGCTGACGGATGAGCTCAATGGCCCGCAGATAATCCGGCTCCACTCGCGCGGCAGCCGAACGAGCGGGCCCACTGGGTTTGAGCCGGCAGTCGCCCTTTTGCCGGTGAGACTGTCCGGCCACATCGTGGAACACAAATGAGTTTACTTTTTCATGTTCATCGGTCTCACGGCAGCGATTCAAATTCCTCCTGGCTAAGCCGTGCCTGCTTGAGTATGTGGGCAAGTATGGAACGTTTGATCGGACTGTGCGCCGGAACGGTCAGTTTGAGCACTTCCATCCGCGTATGTTTATGCAGACGAATATGGCTTCCTCTCTGGCGGATGATGACCCCAACCCGCCACGCTGAAGCGCTCTGATAACCTTTTCATAGCCCAAACTCGGGAGGCGGATCATATGGCAATTTCGATGACCTCGACACCTGGAATCGCGTACAGGTCGTCTTCAACAGGTTCGAGATAAAGCTCGATGTCTTCCTTGATGTTTGCCAAAGCTTCATCCCTTGTTTCGCCTTCGCTCATGCAACCGGGAAGGCTGGGTGCCACGACCGTGTAGCCGCCTTCATCGCTGAGTTCGAGTACCACCCGGACCTTCATCCTATATAACCCCGCATCCTTTGAAGTTGTACAGTTCGCGGAACAGGCGTCCTTGGCATATCATCACAACAATTATACTATTTTCGAGCATGAATGCCGGATCCGTTTTCCCCTTACGCACAAGACCGCCGCCATAATTCAAATCCGGAAATGGGAGTATTTCCTGGTCCTCCTCGACCTGCCGCCCAGGGGATACCCATGATTGAAACCATCGGGAAGGTTTCCGACACGAAATCCACACCGGAAACCTGGCTCATGTCAGCGTGCTGGAATGGATGCTCAATCAGAGATGTCCAAAATGATCCGGACAACTGTTACATGGCGGCCTTCACAGCTTCCGATAATGCTTTCTGATCGAGAGGAAGCCACAAAATCCCGGCCCTCTCCACCAGCGTAACAGCATCGAAAGCGCATCCGCTGGCGCGAACCCCGCATCCGATACAAGAAAAAACAGTTGACTTTGCCCAGATTAGGTGTATATACATGCTTTAACGGTTCCAGTTCATCTGCCGCTCTAGGTTCTGTGCGGTGTTTGGAAATTCGTGTTTAGGCGCACTTTGTGTCGATGAGATTTTGAGGGATTTGGGAGTATGGCTGCTGGCTCCAAAATATTAGATTTTGCAAGGTGCAAAGAAATAGGTCGCAGCTGTGCCTGCTATAATTTGCGGAGGGCGGCCCGCGCCACTACCCGGCTCTATGACGATTTCCTGAGGCCCAGCGGCCTGAGATCGACTCAGTTTTCAATGCTCATGGTGGCGCGGGTAAGAGGACCTGTCACGTTGACGAAATTGGCCGAGATGACTGTGACCGAACGAACGACACTCACCCGTAATCTTACCATTCTTGAGAAAAAGGGACTTATCGTTATCGAACCGGGAAAGGACCGCAGGGAACGTCAGGTGACCATTACCGAACTAGGTAAGGAAGCGCTGATTGCGGCCATACCGTTGTGGGAAGCGGCCCAGGCACATATCGAACAGGGACTGGGCGGTGATCGCATGGGCAGCTTGCTCAAGGACCTATCGGAGATTATTTCGTTTTCCCGCAAGGAGTAGAATTTTTTCTTTTAATACGTGTATCTACACTTTATTCACTCCCAGTGGGAGACAACTGCAAAGGAGAAGTCAGGAGATTATGAGCCGTGAAGGAAAGAGCAACTCACAGCCTACCAAGTCAGATTCAAATGTTGCTGGATGGATCTATTCCACTTCCTCCAACAGCAAAACTAATAGGTTTCAAGCTGGTCTCGATTGGTTCGGGGAAGGCCGTAAACAAGTTTGAAGCCGGTGACCGTCATGCAAACCACATGGGGACCCTGCATGACGGCGTTCTCTGTGACATCAGCGACGCAGCTATGGGGATGGCCTGCGCTGGCGTATGGAATGAGGGTGAAAGCTTCACGACACGGGAACTTAAAGTAAGATTTGTTAGTTGAAATATTAAGGAGCGGGAAATGAATAGAGATCAGATAGAAAAAAATCCGGCGGCTTTCCTGGAAGGGGAGATAAAAAAGTATATCGCGAACTCGCCCAATAACATCATGCTTGACTTTCCTGGGGAGCACATGTGGGATGAACCGCTCGTTGGTTTTGCAAACGGTGATGACCCACTCTTCACCGAGTACAAGAACATAATCGGTGATTTCCACGTGACACCCCGCGAAGCCCTCGAAATGAATGTCAAGAAAAAGGCGATTGGAGACTACAATCCTGAAAACATGAGCGTGCTCTCTTATTTTCTGCCCAGTACAAATCTTATCCGTAAAAGCATGCGAAAAGAGTCGCACATTTGTTCCCTGCGCTGGAATCGGTGCCGCTGGTTTGGCCAGGAATGCAACTCTAGATTAGAGCGCCATCTTGTAGCGCTGCTTGAAGACGCGGGATATCATGCCGTTGCACCGGCGCAGGAGCCTTGGTTTGAAATTAGGCGTGAAGGCCCTTGGGCTCCGGCATCGAGATGGTCGCATCGCCATGTTGGGTACGTCGCCGGTCTGGGCACTTTTAGTATTAATGATAGTTTTATTACATCTAAGGGCTCGGCCGGACGCATGGGGAGTATTGTGTGCAATGTTTCGATACCCCCTTCACCACGTGTTGCAAATGATTACCGGGGAAACTGCCTGCTCATCCGCGAGGGGACCTGCGGCACATGTATAAAGCGCTGCCCTGCAGGAGCTATCAGTGAAAAGGGTCACGATAAGGCAAAATGTTTTGAATATATCTTCGCGGGCATGGCGCAAAAAGTAAAAGACGAAGGCCGGAAGGATAAATTCGTCGGGAGTTACATTGGCTGCGGGTTTTGTCAGACAGGTGTGCCGTGCGAGGGACGAATTCCCGCGAGCATGAAAAAAATAAAGAAGAACGGCGATGATTGCGGCGACCCTAACCGGCAAATTATCTCCGTCTAGGAGGGGCGCATAGTTGAAAATTCTGCCGATTCAGGCCGGTGGATGATGGAAGGGGACAAAAATGAGAGCGTCCAATAAAGGTGAGGAGAACAGAGTTTATTCAGCCGCTGAGATTAAGAAAATCTGCCTCGACGCCGGAGCAGATGATGTGGGTCTGGTGGATATTGATCGGGATTCTTTGAACAAGGAGCGAGAGGGAATCCTGCACGTCTATCCGCTTGCGCGCGGCATCATTTCCATTGCTGTGACAAACAACCGCGAGAACATTCAGAGTTCAGCGCGGTACGTGGCTAATGAGGAATTCCATAATACGAGCGACAGGACTTCGCGAATTTCGCGAGAGATTTTGCGTCGTCTCAATCAGCTCGGCATTCGCGGGGTCGTTGCCAATCATGGATGGCCCATGGCCATGGATCGTTATCCCGGCAAGATCTGGGACGTCAGCCACAAGATCATGGCAGTGGAGGCTGGTCTGGGGCACATGGGGTTGAATCGGCTGGTCCTTCATCCTAAGTATGGTAGCTGCATCTCATTGGAAAGTATCTTGATAAATGGGCAGATTGATCAATACGATCATCCCCTCGAGGAAAACCCCTGCTTGAAGTGTAATCTGTGCGCCGCCGCATGTCCCACTGGGGCGACCTCCAAAGATCATCCTTTTGATTTCATGGCCTGCATTACCCACACGTATAGAGACAATTCCGCAGGGTTTAATAATATGATTGAGGCCATCGTTACTTCCAAGGACATGGAGGAATTCCGTTCCCATTTCGATGATCGGGAAATGGGCCTGATGTGGCAGTCTTTGATGTTTCGGATGAGCTACAGGTGCAGCTACTGTATGGCAGTCTGCCCCGCGGGAGAGGAGGTCAAACCCGTTTACCTGAAAAACAAGAAAGAACATATTGAAAGGATACTCAAGCCCCTCAGGGACCGTCAGGAGCGGGTATACGTTTTGGCTGGCTCCAAGGCGGAAGCAAAGGCCAGGCAAAATCCCAACAAGGAAGTCAGGGTTGTGAAGGGAATGGTGAGATCTCTTTCAAAGTAACTGTTAAGAAGACCAGACACAAAAGGACTTTGCTATGAGAGAGCGACGTGGCTTTTGGATGATCAAGCTGATGCCAACGCTATCTTCTGATTTTTTGAGAAACTCCCAATTACACGAAGGATCATATTTTGAAAGAATCATTAGCGATAGGAGGGCATAAACGGATTTTTGAGTATCTTCTTACGCGTCTGGCGACTGCGGATATTGTCACTTCAGCAGAACGTCTAAGTCTTCCACTGAACGATGCGGGGGAGGCCGAGGTCTCGTTTCTATGCGACACCTACCTGTTATCCAATGATGGTGTGCGGAGATCAGACGGCCAAAGAGTCTCATATGAAACTGGAAGTGCATTGATTCATTACATTTTGATAGCCAGCTGCAGCCGGCCGGCTGGACAATTTGTAACTTTTGCAGAGCTTGCCGGACCTTTGTTCAAGCAAGGCAGTTATTCTAGGAGCGCATTAGAACTACCCATCACAAAACGCTTTCAGGGCTGCGTTCCAGAATTGTTATCGACAGCAGCGGCAGTGGGCGGGCGTCAAGGAGGGGTCTCCGGGCCGGGTTCGATTAGCCTGGTTTTTGATTTGCTCCCGCACATTTTGATGCAGCTCGTTTTCTATGACCGAGACGACGAGTTCCCTGCCCGGGCTACCCTCCTGTTCGATCACAATGCGACTCAATTAATCGATTTTGAGGCTTTGGCTGTATTGGTAACCGTGTTTGAGGAATCCTTGACAGGGATGAATTGTGAAGAAAACCAGTCATTCAGGAAGCAGGAAAAATGGAGGTGAGCATATGGCCTATGATACGATAGCATTGACCGTCGAAGATCGCGTCGGCATCATTCAGCTCAATCGCCCCGAGGCCCTCAACGCATTGAACGACCGGCTTTTGGGCGAGCTTGCCCACGGCCTTGATTATTTTACCCGGAACGACGAAGTGCGCTGCATCATCATCACAGGCAGCGAAAAGTCCTTCTGCGCGGGTGCAGACCTAAAAGAAATGGTCTCACGCGAGCCTAGAGACATACTCGACTGGCTTACCTCTTCCATATTCGTCCTGTTACGGCGGTGTCCCAAACCGGTGATCGCGGCGGTAAGCGGGTATTGCTTTGCGGGCGGATGCGAGCTGGCGCTTGCATGCGATATGATCGTGGCTTCGGAGACCGCCAGCTTCGGTCAACCGGAAATCAACGTTGGTGTCATGCCAGGAGCGGGCGGCACACAGCGCTGGACCCGCACAGTGGGGAAGGCCCGTGCGATGGAGATCATGCTCACCGGCGCCCCAATCGATGCACAAAAGGCATTGGGATGGGGCATTGTCAACCGAGTGGTGCCTGTCGCGCAACTCCTGGATGAAGCAAAACGATTGGCTGTTGCTATTGCGGCCAAACCTGCGCTTGCGGTCCGCATGGTCAAAGACGCAGTCCAGAAGGCTCATGATTTAACGCTCGAAAGCGGCCTTGACTATGAGTACCGCCTTTTTGCTTTTCTTTTCGGTACGGAAGATCAGAAAGAAGGCATGCGTGCTTTCATTGAGAAGCGCGAACCGCAATGGAAGGGGCGTTAGGGAGAAATAGATGTTACTGTCTTTAATCCGTAGCATCATTGTCAGCATTATTAACTCATCATTGCCGGTACCCGTAACTTGCGGCTGACGAAAGGCGGGCGTTATGGACGAACACACCGAAATCTATGAAAAACTAGCCGATCATCTTGACCGGCATCCGGAAGGGTTTCCCCGGACGGCAACCGGCGTAGAGATGCGGATACTTCGCAGGGTTTTCACTCCTGAGGAAGCGGCGATGGCTCTTTTGGTCACATTGAAGCCCGAATCTCCGGCCGCCCTCGCAGACAAGGCCGGCCTCGACCCGGAAGATACCGCCGGGAGGCTTGAAGAGATGGCTCGCAAGGGGCTCATCTTTCGTCTCCGCAAGGGAGAGGAAGTCAGATACATGGGAGTTCCGATGGTAGTGGGCATTTGGGAGTACCACCTAAACGACCTGAATCCCGGTTTTATTAAAGATATGAACGAGTACACCCCTTACCTCTTCAATCAGAAGTCGCAGCTCAGAAACCCGCAGCTCAGGACCATTCCGGTTTCTCGAGCAGTTTCCGCTGAACAGGTTATCATGCCCTATGAGGAAGCACGCACGATTGTCGCCGGTCAGGACAAGATCGTAGTTGCCCCATGCATTTGCAGGAAAGAGCACAGGATCATGGGAAAAGGTTGCGATAAGCCGCTTGAGTCCTGCCTGGTCTT
>DASPQB010000253.1:0-71847 GCA_035625205.1 Nitrospirota bacterium
AAGAAGCTGCCACCCTTGCAGCGTCCTGAGCCCATCCAACGGCCTTTACCCATTCAACATCCTGCACCCATACCTCCTGTTCCCCAGCGCATCGTCCCGGAAAAACCACTGCCCCCCAGCGAGGTGCCAAAACCGAAAAAATTCGGGGAAAGCGAGGAGGTCAAACTGCCAAAGACAATGCCGCGCACGGGCATACGCGAGGGTGCTGAGGAAGGAAACGAAGTGGGGAAAACGGGCTCGCCGCGGTTGCAGAAGCATGCTGGACCGCTTCCCTTTCTGTCGCAAAACGACATCGACGAACTTGCCCGAAAAGGCATGCCGGAAAAGCATCCCGGCGATGACTCGCTCACGCTCGACACGGAAGAGTTCAAGTTTATATCCTACAACCGCTGGCTCAAGATCAAGATCGAGAGCGTGCTTAAATACCCCGAGCTAGCCGCCATATCCGGCTATGAGGGGACCCTCTATATAAAGTTCGACATTCTGAAGGACGGCTCCCTTGGCAGTGTCGACGTCCTGAAATCATCGGGTTTCAAGATCCTCGACGAGGAAGCAGTACGCGCGATCAGAGCAGCGGCCCCCTTCCAGCCGCTTCCCGATAACTGGGGCATGCAGCGCTACTCAATTCGCGCCGCGGTCATCTTTTACGTCGGTGCTGGCTATATCCAGTGAAACTGTCACGATAACATCAAGTTACTGAAACAAAAAATTTAAACATGCCAGTCAGTCGTGCATGTAATCTTATCATGCGCGCCGTTGATTCCGGCTGCAAATGGTGCGCATCTATTATTCTAGAGCTTTTTAGAATGATCGATATCATTAAAATACTCGCCGCCTTCTCACTCATCATAGTCCTCCTGCGTCTTCGTTGGAACCTCGGGCTGGTAATGTTCGCGGCTGCGGTTTTTCTCGGCATGCTCTACCACATCAGCCCCTTGAAGCAGGCGCGCGTCATGGTCCAATCGACATTAGAACCGATAACGATCAACCTGGTGACAGGCCTCGTACTTATTATGGTTCTGGAAAACATCATCAGGAAAAAGGGACTGCTTACGCGAATGATGGAGGCAGTTGTGAACGTGGCCCGCGACCGCAGGATTGCCATGGCCGTCCTGCCCGGAGTGATTGGCCTCTTGCCGTCTGCAGGCGGCGCGGCGTTCTCGGCTCCCATGGTTCAGGGCGCCGCTGCCGGGGTTGCCATGGAGCCCGAATACAAAGCCTTCGTCAACTACTGGTTCCGCCACATCTGGGAATGCATTTCGCCGCTCTATCCCGGGGTCGTTCTTGCAGCCGCAGTGACGAAGGCCCCTATCAATAAATTTCTGATCTCCCAGCTCCCGATACCCCTCGCCGTCATCGGTGCAGGTTCTCTCTTCGGCTTTCGCGGCATCACGAGCGACGCTGTTCCGGGATCGCGGAGCGTTACAGAAATAAAGGCCCTCATCCTCACGCTCCTGCCACTCACAATCTCGATCATCCTTGTCGCTGTAATCAGGATGCCGCTTTCTTTTGCGATGATGTCGATTGTCACTGGCATGTTCGTCTTCTACCGCTATACGTGGAGCGAGATCAGGACAGCTTTTCGGGAATCCTTTTCCATACAGATCGTCCTCATGACCGTTGGTATCCTGGTATTCAAGGGAATGCTCGACGCATCAGGCGCCATTGATGCACTCCCCGTATTCTTTACCGAAAGCGGGATGCCGACCTTCGTGATCCTATTCACGCTCCCCTTCGCCGTCGGCCTCCTGACCGGCCTCACAGTCGGGTTCGTAGGCGCAACGTTCCCGATCATCACGGTCCTGCTGGGAGGTCACCCGGATCTCGGTTCTATCACCTTCGCCTTTGCGAGCGGCTTTGCCGGAATGATGCTCTCCCCCACCCACCTTTGCCTTCTCTTGACGCTCCAATATTTCAAGGCGGACATGGCAGGAACATACCGGCTGATGTACATACCGGTTCTTCTCGTGTTCCTTGCAGGTCTGGTCAGATTGTGGTTGTAAGAAGTGGGGAATGGAAATACTGATTTTGAAGTGCAATTTCGATACAACGATGTGCAGATTACGAGATCAGGTCCAACGTTTAAATGCCGCAGTGCAAAGCTCATCTATCGATGATAGTCTCCCCTCGCGCCGCATTCCTGTAAGCCACACATGAATTTCGTTTGATTTTTCAACCTGACTATGATACTTTTCAATCTATGATTACAAATGATATGCTCGCAGATTCTCAAAAATATATTATGAATACCTACGCGCGGCAGCCGCTCGTTCTTATTAAAGGCAGGGGAACCAGGGTCTTCGACTCCGATGGAAGGGAATATATCGACTTCGTCTCCGGAGTAGCAGTGAACAACCTTGGGCACTGTCACCCCAGGGTCGTCGTGGCGCTCCAGAAGCAGGCCCAGCGGCTGATGCACGTGTCGAACCACTATCAAAACGAGCCACAGATCAACCTCGCGAAAGCGCTCGTTACACATTCTTTTGCCGACAAGGCTTTCTTTTGTAATTCAGGCACGGAGGCCATCGAAGCTGCCATCAAGCTCGCACGTCGGTATGGCCGGGAGATATTGAAGGAAGACCGCTACGAGATCATCACCATGCGGGGCTCGTTCCACGGCCGTACCTTGGGTGCGCTCACGGCCACCGCCCAGGAGCGGCTCCACAAGGGCTTTGAGCCCCTGCTGCCAGGCTTTCAGTACGTTCCCTATAATGACATCGCTGCAGTCGAAGCGGCTGTGAACGACCACTCCTGCGCAATCCTCGTGGAACCCATCCAGGGAGAAGGTGGTGTGATTGTCCCCTCCGCCGGATACTTAAGGGCGCTTAGGGAAATCTGCGACCGCAACAAGCTCCTCCTGTTGCTCGACGAAATCCAGACCGGCATGGGGCGGACCGGAAAACTCTTTGCCTTTGAACATGATGGCATCGTGCCGGATGTGGCGGCGCTTGCAAAAGGACTGGGCGCCGGCATGCCTATTGGAGCGCTCATTGCCAATGAAAAAACGGCCCAAGCCTTCACGCCGGGCTCCCACGGCTCGACCTTTGGAGGCAATCCGCTTGCCTGCGCCGCGGCGCTGGCCTCGTTCGAGACGCTGATCGAGGACGACATCATCATTCCGGCCGTGGAACAGCTCGGCCGGCACTTTCTAGGGGGGCTGGCAAACCTTAAAAAGAAGTATTCCTTCGTCAGGGATGTACGGGGGAAGGGGTTGCTCATCGGGATGGAACTGGACTTTCCCGGCAAGGACGTTGTGACTGCCTGCATCAAAGAAGGCTTTTTGATCAACTGCACGATGGAGACGGTGCTAAGGTTCATGCCCCCGCTCATCATAACCGAGCAGGAAATCGACCAACTTCTGGTGACGCTCGACGGCATATTTGCAAAGCGATAATTAGGCACCTCTCTGATGGCCATAGTTCAAAGCGTGCGGCATAGTCTGACGCTCGATACAAAAAAAGAAGCTCTTAACTTCCCTGGAGAACGAATGAAAAAAGATCTGCTTGCGATTTCAGACCTGACGCCGAAAGACATCGAGAAGATCCTCAAGCGATCCGCTGTTTTAAAGAAACTGTTGCGCCAGGGAAAGGCCCATGCAACACTAAGGGGAAAGACTTTGGGTATGATCTTTGAAAAATCGTCGACAAGAACTAGAGTGTCTTTCGAAGCCGGTATGTTCCACCTCGGCGGTCATGCGCTGTTCCTTTCGTCCGACGATCTCCAGATTGGCCGCGGTGAGCCCATTGCCGATACAGCGCGCGTCCTCGCACGGTACCTGGATGGAATTATGATACGCACCTTTGCTCAATCCACAGTTGAAGAATTGGCACGTCATGCAACGATACCGGTCATTAACGGGCTGACAGATCTCCACCACCCCTGCCAGGTCCTTGCTGACCTCTTCACGATCCAGGAAAAGAAAGGAAAATTAAAAGGGCTCAAGCTTGCCTATGTTGGAGACGGGAATAATATGGCAAATTCGCTCATGGAGGCCTGCGTCAAAGTCGGAATGCATATCTCCATCGGCTGCCCTCATGGTTATGAACCCGATGCCGGGGTGATGCGTGAGGCACAGCGAGAGGCGGCTCACACGGGTTCTGTTCTGCAAATTGTGAATGATCCTGCCACCGCCGCAGAACATGCCGATGTCCTGTACACCGACGTTTGGGCAAGCATGGGTCAGGAGGCGGAACATGCCATCCGCGTCAGGGCGTTTCAAGGGTTCCAGGTAGACGCAAAACTTATGAAGGCTGCGAATGCGAATGCAATCGTTATGCATTGCCTCCCTGCCCACCGCGGTGAGGAAATCGCGGCCGAGGTCATCGATGGACCACAATCCGTGGTTTTTGATCAGGCAGAGAACCGTCTACATTCACAGAAGGCGGTACTGGAACTGTTGATGAAATGAGAGGGCGGGGCAAACCAACTACTCGAAACAGGGGATGAGAATCCCTCGATAACGATTACGGGGGGGTGAAAAAAACCGCATATTTGAAAACTGCTGACCTTGTCTGCACACACAGTTAAATCTCTGACGTTAAAGGTTTTCCCGTCAGTGCATCTGGAGAGTGGCATAAGGTTCCTGCGTAAGTAGGTCAGTGTTGAATACCCGCAGTGCTCATGAGATACCAATAAATCTCAAATTATAATCTCACACTGACAACCCTCCGAAAATGTGTTATACATATGAATGCACACGCAACTTTCACAATTTTCGGGGGTATACACATGAAGCCTTTAATTGGCATCACCATGAACCTGGAGATCCATCCGGCCCGGAGCATCAACATCCTTGATCAGGACTACGGAAGAGCGGTCGTTCAGGCTGGCGGTATCCCTGTGCCTGTCCTCGGGATTGGCGACTCGATCGCGGATCTCATGAAATGCCTTGACGGGTTCCTATTCACCGGTGGCGACGACATTCACCCTGTTTTCTATCGGGAGAGACTGCTTCCAACGGCGCGGTTGACGCTTTCACCGGAGGAACGCACTCGGTTCGAGATCAACCTTTTCAAAGCTGTAATCAAAGCAAAAAAACCGGTTCTGGCCATTTGTTACGGAGCGCAACTGGTGAATGTGGCCCTCGGCGGTAAATTATACCAGGATATTGACCAACAGATTCGTCGCCCGATCGCGCATGGTCCTGCACGCAGGGGTGAAGCGGTTTTTCACGATGTCGACATCCTTGAAGGTACGCTTCTCTCGAGCATCATGGGAGTTTCCCGCATCCGCGTACGAAGCGCGCACCACCAGAGCGTGAAGAACCCAGGCCGCGGGCTCCATCTCTCCGCAGTTGCCCACGACAAAGTGATCGAAGCCCTCGAGCCAAGGTCTAAACAGTTCCTGCTGGCAGTACAGTGGCACCCGGAAAAAACTCCAAATGACCGATATTCCAAGAAATTATTCGCGGCATTTATCAACGCGTCAAAAAAATCATAGCTCGCAAAGGGCAGCCGCATCGCGCAGGCCGTTCGCGCCTCTCCTTGTCACGCTCTCTATCCTTGTATTATTTCTTTTCGCGGGATGCCATCATTCCGATGACGGCCGTCTCCCCGGCTACCTCTACCTCAGGCTGAATAGCAACCCGACAACGCTGGATCCCGCGCTGGTCACCGATGTTCTGGGAGGGGCAATCACGGCCAAGCTTTTCAATGGGCTGGTCCGCTTCAACGAGAGCCTGGATATCGTTCCTGATATCGCCCGTTCCTGGAAACTCTCGGACGATCAGATGACCTACACGTTCCGCCTCCGGAGGGATGTCACGTTTGGCAACGGACGTAAGGTCACGGCCCAGGATTTTAAGTACTCTTTCGAGCGCGTACTCCAGCCGCAAACGAAAGCCCCACTCACGTGGGTCCTCGATAAGATTCAAGGTGCCGGCGACGTAATTTCCGGGAAGACCAAAAGCGTGTCCGGCATCAGCGTCGTAAATGACCATACCCTCATGCTCAAACTGGAGAAGCCCTTCGGTCCGTTCCTGTCACTTCTGGCCATGACGACCGCGTATGTCGTTCCCCGCGAGGAAGTGGAACGGCTGGGTCAGGACTTTGGCACTCATCCGGCTGGAAGCGGGCCCTACGTGCTCACGGAGTGGAAGCATGGCCAGCACGTTATCCTAGCCGCGCGGGAAGATTATTTTGAAGGGAAACCGACGTTAAACGGGATATTTTACCGCGTCATCCCCGAGGACATGACCGCAGTGCTCGAATTTGAAACGGGCAGGCTCGACGTACTTGAAATTCCGTCATCGGAATATCACCGCTATACTACTGACCCTCAATGGCGAGATCTCGTTTACGGCAGAACGGGGTTGAACACCTACTATCTGGGGCTCAATTGCACGCGTCCGCCTTTCGAAGATATCCGCGTGCGACGGGCCGTGAATTATGCAATTGATCGCCAGCACATCCTGTACACGATCTTTGAAAAACGCGGCATCCTGGCCTCAGGGCCGATCCCTCCCGGTTTGTGGAAAAGCAAGATCTGGCCGCAGACCTCGGAGGGTTACGCGTATGATCCCCAGAAAGCGAAGGAATTGATCAGGGAGGCCGGGGCCGAAGGGACAACGATCAGGATATACATCCCGTCTGATCCGGAGGTCCTCGACATAGTCGAAGTCATCCAGGATTATCTCGCGAAGTCAGGACTCAAGTCTGAAATAACAGAACTCGACTGGAGCGCCTTTAAACAAGCAGTGAACGAGGGAGAACCAGACGCTTTCTGGCTCTCCTGGTGGGCCGACTACCCGGACCCGGAAAATTTTCTGTTTCCCCTTTTCCATTCAGCAAGCGTAGGGTCCACTGGCAATAGAACGCGCTGCCTCGATCCGGAGCTTGACCGGCTGATCGAAACAGCTCGGAACACGATGGACGAACAGCGGCGCTACAGGATCTATCGGCAGGCCGAAAACCGCATCATCAAGGACGCTCCATGGGTATTCATGTGGCACAAGGCGGACCATTTTGTGGTGCAACCATGGGTTAAGGACTTCAGAGTATATCCTATCTATTCCATCGACAAGCGAATGGATGTCAGGATCAACCGATGATGACAGCCCCGATGAGGGAGCCCATCGTTAAAAAAAACGAAGTTCATCCCTGGGAGTCCTTCTCCTCTCCCGGCTGTTATCCGTCCCGCAAGAAAGAATGATGGGAGTTCGAAAATATTCCTCACCTTGAATCCCGCCGACAATCTCGGATCGCTCGACACCAGCAACGTCATGCTTTATCACAAAACGATATGTACCGTGGCTGAATCTTTTAGTGATGCGCGGAAGAAATCTGACAGAATCCGGCGGAACATTCGGATAACTGTTTCCTCTTTTCTGCTCATCGTCACCACGAAGAATAACGTCACCGCGTGGCTTGCGAACCGTATACCGCGGGAGCTCTTGGAAAAAGGCGAAAAACCATACTGGACTCCAGTTCCATGCATTTCCCGACCATACGTAGAATACAAGTACTGCCGCAGACAATTCAACCAAAAAAGACGGACAGAAAAAATCTGCTCGAATGAACGCCTCCTTCCCAATGGCATGCAAAACGTGCGCTTCTTTTGTAAAAGAGTAAGTACTTCTCTCCTCCTGCGGTGTCATTCATCCCCGACGAGAAGAGATCCCTACCATTCCCGTTCGGTCGTTCTTGTTTATCCTTTCCAGGTACGGAGAGAATTCACAACTTTCAGCTTCAGCTCAGGTGTAAACTCTGAGATGCCATGTGCCTCGCGCGCATGAACAGCTACGCCGTCTATGATCAGATCCTCGGTTTGTGCTATGTACCTGAACCCACAATTCATTCCCAGATCTTTGCACTTAAACTCTTTGAGAACGGGCTCCTTGTCTTCCGACGGAAATTCTACGTTCTGGCCCTTGGCAAAGGTCTGCTTTATTTTGCCCACCATATCCTGGTTCAAATCAGCCACCCCGTGCACATCACGCAGATGTATCGCGACCACATCCGTCAACAGTTCTTCGGTCCGAGCAACATGCTTCCATCCACAATTATATCCCAAGCTCCTGCAGGCAAACTCTCTCATGACAGACCTCCTCACCATAGTTTAGTATTAAAACCGTTTTTCGTATTCTTTCCTTAAATATAGCACCGGAGCAACGCATCTGCAGAAAAGGCCGTAGATTGTCGGAGGGAATAAAAAAAGAGGAAGGGATAGGGACATGCGCGCATCAAAAAACGCCGGCCCCTATCCAGGAAGCCGGCGTTGTGATCACACATAACCAATTATCGGAAATAATCTCTTTTGCTCTATTAATTCATTCCTCCGTAGGAGTGCAGACCGGACAGAACGAGGTTGACCCCGAGGTATGTGAAAATGACCGCCAAAAAACCGACTGAGGAAATAACGGCCATCTGGGTGCCTTTCCAACCCCGAACATATCTGGAGTGAAGATAAATGGCGTAAACGAACCACGTAATGAGCGACCAGGTCTCCTTGGGATCCCAACTCCAGTAGGTGCCCCAGGCGCTGTTGGCCCAGACCGCTCCGGTAATGATTCCTGCAGTGAGGAGCGGCCATCCGATCGCTATCATGCGGTAGGTAACATCATCAAGCTGGCTCTGCACAGGGAGGTAGGGCTTCAGCAGACCCCTGAGTCCCAAACCCTTGGACCAAATAAAATAAAAGAGTGCCAGGACCGCCAGCCAGCTGATGAGCATGACGCCCGTGTTCGAATTTAAAAAGGTAGCTTCGAACATGTGCTTTTTAAATGACTCGCCTGCTGCCAGATTTTTAAAGGATATCAAATAGACAAAATCGATCCCCATGGCCACCAGCAGAACGATCGCCAGGGTCACACAGAACGACCAGAACAGGAAAACCTGCGGCTTGTTCCTGGAGCCCGCCACAATCAGGAAGATAAACCAGGCAAGGGTCAAGACTCCCAGTCCCATCCAGAAGGCTGTCTTCATTCGGTCTCCCTGGCTTGCCATGAGATAGCCGATCGGGGCAAGTACCACGATAGCCGCAAGTGCTAAGTACAGGTTCGACCGAGAGCCCCTTTCCTCAATGTCCATTAACAGGTATACCATGCTTATGGCAAATGCAACGCCGAAGGCCGCGTAGCCGAGGAAACTCACAAGGACGTGATAGAACAGCCAGTTGCTCTTAAGCGCCGGTACCAAGGGCGTGATATCGGAGCTGATGCCGGCCACATTGATGAATGCAAGGGAGAGGAACGCGACGGGCATCACAAAAGCGCCGAACGCCTTTGTCTTATATTTGAATTCCACTACAAGATAGATTAATACGGTACTCCACGTGAAGAACACCAGCGATTCATAAAGATTGGACAGCGGTATCCTGCCGATGTCCATCTGGTAGGACTCGCGCCACCGGAGCAGCAAGGCTGCGGTCTGCACTAAAAACCCGAAAACCGTCACGATCGTGGCTGCCTGGCCGATACCGTTTTTTCGGAAGGCAAGGTAGCCGAAGTACAGCACCATCGCGACGAGATATGCCAGTGTTGCTATACTAAAAAGTAATGAACTGTTCATTGAATCCTCCTGAATAACACTTGAAGCATTTGGAAAATCTCGATCCACCACGGGGCATGAAGACAGGGCGAGCGCACCCCTATAAAATCAGGATGAAATAACTCTGCAAGACAGATCTTCCTGCACCGCTCACGTTCCCCAGAGCAATGTTCCTTTGTTCTCCGCCACTTGACGGGAGACTTCTTTCTTCCGGATATTCGGACCCGGCTACTTTAATATGTCTTCTGATATCCTGTTAAATTCTCGTTCAAACCCAATCCTGTTCCGGTTTGCGGAGCCCGCAACAAGAATGGCCGTTTGGCCATTTCGGTTCCGGATACTTATCCATAGCTTCCGGTGAGAACCGAAGAATGCAATCGGCGGTCCGATGCAAAGCATAATGAATCCTATATAGACTACCCAAACTCCCGGATCCTTCGTGACCTGGAGACCGGTGTAACGGGCCCCCACGAAGCCACGGTAACTGATCACATAATCCTCGGGCATATAGGGTTCCACAGAATCCGTTTTGAGGATGGTGGTACGGTAAAGCTCCTTATTTCCTCGGTATACCTCGAGTTCCACGGCGGGGTTTATGAACTCCTGTCTTTCCGCGTTGAAATACTGTACCTGACCGGTGGAAGGACTTCTCATAGCGAAGGGCTCAAATGAGAGGACCTTGATCGTCCTGTCGATGGACGGAATATGGAGCGAGGCACCGGGGTCTATCACGACCGTCTCCCCGCCCGTCCGGTTGTCGTTTTTCTTGCGGATGTTTAACACGACCTTCCCGCGGCTCATCTGAGTCACCCCGTAGCTCGACTGATAGAAGGTTATCCCATGAAAGGTAAGAGGGTCGTTCACCCTGATCCGCTTGTCCAAGATCTTTTGGCCGTTAAGGTCGAAAATACTGAGCGTGCTATGATATTCCGAGGGCATGCCGGTCGGCATCCCCGATTGACTCATATAGTAATCGACATCGAAATTGTCGCACCGGACATAGTAACCGAGTGGCATGGCGGGAACACCTACTTGGGGATCATGGATTACCGGGCTCTCGGCAATGCCAAGCGCGGCTATGATCTGGTCCCACATTGGTTCGTTTCTGAGGTAGACCACCTGGGACGCAGATCCTTCCGGAAGGTTCAAGAACGCCTTGAACCCAAAGAACGAGCCGATAAGAGCTCCCGTAAAGATGAGAAGGATGCTCACGTGGGTAATATATACACCAAAACGGCTAAACACCCCTTTCTGCGAGATGTACTGCGTACCGTTCGACCCTTTGGACTCCACAAAACGAAATCCCCGCGCTTTGAGCACGGCAGCAGCCTTCTCCTCGGCCTTACCCATATCGGCCTTCAGTTGAATCTCTTTCTTGAACGGTACAGCTTTCAAGCTGTCTTCATCGATCGGTTTAAGCGGTGCTCTGGCAAGTTTCCATGTGTGTGGGAACCGCTCGAGCGTACAGATCGTAAGATTTGCCGTAAACAGAAAGAGGAGCAGAATGAACCACCATGTGTGGTACATATCGAAGAATCCCAAGGCCTCGAAGAGCTGAACCGTGCTCTGACTGTATTCCCGGAGATAGCGTTCCGGGGCCTCGTTCTGCTGGATGACGGTCCCGATGACCGACACGATCGCCAAAATGATCAGCAACACCACTGCAAGTTTTACGGACGAAAAGAATTTCCAAACCTTTTCGGCGGCGATTTCTACAATCCCTTTTTGATTTTCCAACACAGCCTCCTGGTAAAAACAGTCCCGCTAAATTATCACATCAGCTTCGGAGTGTCAAGGAATTTGGCCAGAACGGCAGCCTACCTCGCAGGAGAGGCAGCAAGTATGATACTGCAATCACAGCACTGTAGTTTTCAGTCCATTACGTGGTCACTGACAGATCTCGTCTTGTTTGCACATTCCTTCATCAGCAGCCGAGGTCGCCGGTGCAGTCAGCATGTCTGGCTGCCTAAAAATATCGATTGTTGCGCCCGAGTTTGGAACAACCCGTACTTCCTTCTTGGGCGCCTTTTTTTTTACAGCCTTGGCCTGCACTGCCTTGGGCACCGTACACGCGAGAAGGTAGCGGTTTATGGCGTCCGTCCCGGTCAACAATATCTTCTGGTTCGGGTCGT
The DNA here is from genome assembly GCA_035625205.1 of Nitrospirota bacterium. Lineage (GTDB taxonomy): Bacteria > Nitrospirota > UBA9217 > UBA9217 > UBA9217 > JAJYKN01. The sequence continues at coordinate 11,618 of DASPQB010000253.1, forward strand.
TTATCATGAGAGTGGGCACGGTTTCGATCCCGATGTTTTTTAGGAACCCGACATATTCCTTCACCGGTAAATGCGCTACGCTGATCTTTTTGTCATCAAACTCCTTCATGACCTCGGCGCAGTGTTTGCAGTCCTTGCTGTAAAACAGGATGAGCCGTTCGTTCGTCGGCAGGTTTAAAGGCACGCCTGCAGGCAGGACAAGATACTGGATTATGAAGATCGCGAAAAGGGCAGCAAATCCTGCGATGATATCTTTTTCCCCGGAGAGAAGCCTCATGATTCCGAGAGTGACCATAAAACAGAAGATTGTGACGCAGAAGAGGCAGAGCGTGTGTATCCTGAACGCCAAATACCCCATGAAAAACCCTTCGCCTGCCAGTGCAACGACGAGGATGAGATTGATCAGCCGTTCGATTACCGGCTTCTGGAAGCGCCGATTCAATATCGTGAAGGCCATGATCGAAAAAAAAGTTGCAAACCCTATGAGAAATATTGATATATCACCGAATCTCGCCGACTGCGCTGTCATCTTGCATCCTTCGGCGGCACAGATGCTCTTTCCGAAGGACTGCAGGACGATTTCGGTGAGCACAAAAAGTGAAGCAAGCATGCTCGCAACCAAAAAAATTGTATCGAAGGTTTTTTTATGCCTTTGCATGTCCTTTTTCCCTTTAACTTATTTCATTTCATCAGCAGTGTGCTGGTTGCCTTCCGTTTACCACCTGAAAACAATTACGCCAACGGACGTCCCCCACGAGCGGTATGCATTGTCGCTTGTTTTTCTCTTCCAGGAATGGATGCGGGTGGCAAAATTGCTGCCTCGCCTTGAGCCAACTTCGCATCGACAATTTTAAATAGACGCGGGGCTTCGCTCTCCAACGAGGCTTTACAACAGCGTTGCCGCGAGCTCCGCAAGATCAGAGCGTTCGCCCTTCACCAAAGTGATGTGGCCGGCGATGGGCTCTTCCTTGAACCGTTCGACGACGAAGGTTAGGCCATTGCTCGACGAGTCGATATATGGATTGTCGATCTGATAGGGGTCCCCGGTAAGGACGATCTTCGTCCCCTCGCCAGCGCGAGTGATTATCGTCTTGATTTCGTGCGGCGTCAGGTTCTGCGCCTCGTCCACGATCAGATACTGGTTCGGCATGCTGCGTCCGCGAATATAGGTGAGCGGTTCAACCTCAATCATGCCAAGATCAAAAAGTCCCTGGAGGTCCTTCTTGCCCTTGGCGCGGCCGGCCATGGTCGATGCACCCATAAGAAAATCGAGGTTGTCACGAATCGGCTGCATCCAAGGCCGGAGTTTCTCCTCGATGTCGCCGGGCAGGAACCCGATGTCCTTGCCGAGCGGGAACACGGGGCGCGAGACCACGAGCCGCTGGTATGCCCTGTTTTCGATGGTCTTCTCAAGGCCAGCGGCAAGCGCAAGCAGGGTCTTTCCCGTACCGGCCTTGCCCACGAGTGTCACCAGATTGATGTCGTCGTTGAGGAGCAGGTCGAGGGCAAACTGTTGCTGTTTGTTCCGCGCATTAATGCCCCACACGCCGTGTTTGGTGTTCACAATGGGAACGAGGACGTTCTTTTGTTGTTGATATCTCGCTAATGCCGTTTGGGACGAGTTAGCGCTGTTCTTAAGCAATATAAACTCGTTTGGAAAAAGCCTGGGAGTGGGAGGAGGCGTGAATTCTCCCTTCGCATAAAATTCATCGATTGCTCCCGGCTCTACCGCCAATTCCATCTCTCCCGAATAAAGCTCGTCAAAGATAATGTTGTCCGACTCGAAATCTTCGGCTTTCAGACCAAGAGCATCAGCCTTGATGCGGAGGTTCGTGTCTTTGGTCACGAGGATCACGGGAAGGTTTTCGTGCTTCAGGTTGAGTGCTGTGGCAAGAATGCGATTGTCCGCCTTGGTTGCCACGAGCTCATCCGGAAGGTGCCCCACCGATTGGTGGTTAAGTTCGACGCACAGGCTCCCGCCTCCATCGAGTTCGACTCCCTGGGAAAGTTTCCCTTTTTGCCGCAGTTCATCGAGGATTCGCGAGACTTGACGCGCGTTTCTGCCGATTTCATCTATGCCCTTCTTGAACTTGTCCAGTTCCTCGATCACGACAATCGGGATGATTACTTCATTGTCCTCGAAGGAGAATATCGCGTGAGGTTCATGCAGCAGAACATTAGTATCAAGTACAAATATTTTTTTCATTAAACAATCCTTTTCACGAGGATGAGAATCTATGTCGGGCTGTGATGCTCCCCGAAGGGATGGCTCCTTCGCGGATCACGTGCGGTATTTCAGTTCTTACATCGATGATGGTCGACGGTTTTCCCCCTGCGGTTTCGCCTCCATCGAGGATCAGGTCAACCATGCCGCCTACCGCAGCTGCTTCCTGAGCTGTTGTTGGGCTCGGTTTTTTCGAGATATTTGCGCTCGTCCCGGTCAGAGCATGACCGAGATATCGTAGCAGGCTGCGCGTCAGTGCGTTACCCGGCACCCGGAGGCCTACGGTTCCTGTGCCCGCCGTAACTTGCGCCAGAACGTCTACCCGCGCCTTGAACACGAGCGTTAGAGGTCCTGGCCAGTATCTCTGAATAAGCATTTCTGCCTGCTGTGTAATCTCTGCGGCCCAGTCGCGTAGTTCAGTCGCGTCAGCAATGAGCAGCAGAATCGGCTGGTCCGGTAGCCTGCCCTTGATAGCAAATAACCTATTCACGGCAGCGCTATTCCTCGGATCAGCGCCCAGCCCGTAATACGTATCCGTCGGATAGACGATAACGCCGCCCGCGGAGATCACTTCTCTGCACCGGGAAAACGCCTGTTCAGGGTACGCAGGGTCGATTGTAACGACTTTTTCCAATAGTGAACCACTCATTACAGCTGGTCTTGGCCAGTGACGTGCCCTTGCTCCTCACCAACAGGACTACAGTCAAAATAGCTTTCCTCAGGTCAGGGGATTTTTTCACGGTGGCCGGGGTCTGCACTACTCTTGTCCTCTCGTCAGCACGATGTCGCCGTTCTTGTGTCCAAGAAAGCCTGCAACGACCGGGCATTTCACTTTGAACAGAAAGAAAATGCGGGTATCCTTTTCCCCCACAAGCGTTTCGTAGTTGGCCTGGCCCTTACTGATGATAAGGTCCGCAGATTGGTAGAACTCCATAAACCGCGCCGAGCACGCTTCCAGAAGGGTACCGATGCCATCGTTCCCATTATCGATCACGGTCGCATACTCATGCAAGCCAGCGGCGAGCGCATCTTCGAACGTGGCATCATTAATCACCGGGGAACCCTTCACCACGGCAGTCACGTCCTTGCCCAGGGCCCGCAGAGATTCGAGCAGCAGCCGGTCGAACACGATCTCTCCGGCGTTGTCGCAGAGATAGAGAATGCGGCGTGCCATTCCAACTTCCCGGGAAAAGGCGCGGTAATCATCGTGTGAGATCTGCAATCTGACCGATTCCTCTATGGCACGGTCAAGATTGATACTTTCGTAGATCCCGAAGTCTATCACATTCCCGGCAATCGCGACGCGTACAGATCCCTCAAGTCGGTCGTCAAATCGGGAAACTCTTGCCTTGAGCGACGGCATCCTGTCGAGAGCGATGCGGTTATAGTCAGCCTTGAGGGACCGATAAGGGTCGGTTCCCGTCTCTTCACGAAGCATTCGGTGAAGTATGGTCGATGTCCTGGCTGGAACCTCTGCGAGCGATGCCTGTTCAATGATTGTGGCTGCCTTTCGCACAATGCCACGGCCTCGGTCGCCGTTCACTCCTGCATGCTTCAGGGTACGTGTCACCTGACCGAAAAAACAGGATAGACATTCGAGCTCAGTCTTCAAGCAGCTGGTCCCTGCACTGGCGCTTGACCACCAGATTTTTTCTTCCATCGTCTGCGGCGGGATTTCTTTTTGGCAGGCGCCCCCGCATCGGCTACTGCCAGTTCTCTGACTGCTGGTGCTGCGGTGATCGCTAGGAGGCGCTTCGCCTTCTCTTCCACCTCTCGTTCCATTTCAACCCTGAAAACTTTGAGACGATTTGCGATCTTCACATCGCTGGTGGCGATGATCTGGGCCGCGAAGACTCCCGCATTCTTTGCGCCGGGCTTGCCGATCGACATGGTAGCAACAGGAACACCACCTGGCATTTGTGCTGTCGCCAAAAGAGCATCGAGTCCCTTGAGGGGAGAGGATTCGATCGGCACACCAATGACCGGAATCGTCGTATGCGATGCGATAGCCCCGGCAAGGTGTGCCGCCCATCCGGCACCGGCTATGATCACCTTGATCCCCCGTTTCTCCGCACCCACACTGTATTCGAGGACCTTTTTCGGCGTCCGATGGGCTGACGCGATAGTCATTTCATATTCGACGCCGAACTCCTGGAGCATCGCGGCCGCCTCCTGCATGACCGGAAGGTCAGAGTCACTGCCCATTAGTATTCCGACAACTGGTTTGCTCATGAGTACTCCCTTCCTCAAGTTGATTATGAGAATCCAGGACTGTTACAAATCTTTTACGTCGTCGATAAAGACCGTCTCAATGCCGAACACGTCTCCCACGAGACGCCTTAATGCCTTGACGCCGACAGTTTCCGTCGCATAGTGGCCTGCCACGAGGAGGTTCATACCATATTCTCTCGCAGTATTGTGTGTCGCGAGATCGATCTCTCCAACCACAAAGCAATCAAGCCGCTCCTGAACGGCATCTTTCAGCACGCTGCCGCCACCGCCGGACACTACTCCCACGCTGCGAATACGCCCTTTGCCGAAGCGGAACACCCTGCAGGTCGTTTTTAACTGTTTTTTGAGAATCGTTGCCAAGTCATCAAGGCTGATGGTCCCTTTGACGGTACCGGCGTAACCGATCTTGATGCCATGATACTTGCCGAATTCATGCAGATTCTGCAGCCCGAGCAAACGGGAAAGCTGTATATTGTTCCCGTATTCCCTGTGGAGATCCAGCGGCAGATGTGCGGCATAGAGCGCCAGGTTCTTCTTTTTCAGGTACGCCTCCCGCTTTTTCTCGAGGGTACGATCCTGTTGGGGCCTCCATTTAATGCCATGATGCACAACGATAAGGTTAACGCCAAGCTTATGCGCTTTCTCGAACGTAGAAATACATGCATCGACGGCGAAACCAACACGTTTCAGTGCGCCATTGGGGCGGGCCCGCACCTGCAAGCCGTTTAGGGAAGCATCCCTGATTTTCCCGATGCGTAACTCTTCATTCAGGAATCTGACGACATTCCGTATTGTCGGCCATTCTATCTTGCACTGTCCTCTTCGCACGAGTAGGTTCCGCTAATTCCCCGTCTCAAGAGCCCGCGCCCCGATATCTCTTCGGTAGTGTGCGCCATCGTACGTGATCTCCCGAACGCCCCTGTAAGCATTATCGATGGCGGCGGCAACTACTGGACCAAGACCGGTCACGCCGAGCACCCTGCCGCCATTTGTCACGATTTTGCCATCCTTAAACGCGGTGCCGGCGTGAAATACCGATACATTGTTCAATTTTACGGCGTTCTCGAGACCGCAGATGATCTTGCCTTTTTCGTAGCTGCCGGGATATCCACCCGAGGCCATGACCACGCAGACTGCGGAATCGGGTTTCCATTTGATATCGATCTTCGACAGAGAACCCGAAAGGATGGCTTCGATGATATCGATAAGGTCTGTCTCGAGCCTTACCATGATTGGCTGAGTCTCCGGATCACCGAAGCGGGCGTTAAACTCCAACACCTTCGCTTCGCCGTGCTGGATCATGAGCCCGGCATACAGCACTCCTCGGAACAAGCGTCCTTCTTTTTTCATGGCGCGCACCGTGGGAACCATGATCGTTTCCATGACATTCCGTTCCAGCTTTTTGGTCACCACCGGGGCCGGAGAATAAGCTCCCATGCCGCCCGTGTTCGGTCCCTTGTCTCCATCGAACACGCGTTTATGGTCTTGTGACGATGCCATGGGAACCACCGTCTTGCCGTCTGAGAAGGCCATGAAGGAAGCCTCTTCTCCCCTGAGGCATTCCTCGATCACAATGCGATCACCGGCCGCGCCGAAAACCTTGTCAATCATCATGAGGTCCAATGCCTTAAGCGCCTCTTCCACCGTTTCAGCAACCACAACACCCTTTCCTGCTGCTAACCCGTCGGCCTTTACGACTATGGGCGCGCCCTTCTCGCGAACGTAAGCCTCTGCCGAGGCCTTCTCGGTAAACACACGGTACTCTGCCGTAGGGATGTGATACTTCCTCATGAGGTCCTTGGAAAACGTCTTGCTTGCCTCGATTTCAGCTGCCTTGCCGCTCGGGCCAAAGGCGCGTAGCCCTGCATTCGTAAACTCATCCACGATGCCTAACGAGAGCGGTCCTTCCGGGCCCACGATAGTGAGGTCCATGGCCTTGGCTTTGGCGAATGCCAGAAGTCCGGGGACATCCTCTGTCGTGACTGGTACGCATTCCGCAAGCTGTGCGATACCGGCGTTTCCAGGCGCCGCGTAAATTTTCGTTACCTTCGGGCTCTGTGCTATTTTCCAGACCAGCGCATGTTCCCTGCCGCCACCACCGATGACGAGTACCTTCATAGATTCACTCCTTGAAATCTCACAATACTATGGTAGCTGGTAGGTTCCCTACAGGAGACCGGAATAAAACGCTTATTGATTTCCTGCCACCTGCTTATTCCGGATCACTTTCTTCTGAAGATTCTCATTCATGCTTCCTGTCCGGTATCCCTCAAGGTCCAGACAGACATAGGTGTAGCCCAATTCCTTAAATGCTACTGTGATCGATTCCATGACATCGCTGGAAATCAGTTTTGCAAAATCTTCCCTCGTCACCTCGATCCGCGCGATTTCGCCGTGATGCCGCACGCGGACCTGCCGGAAGCCGTGAGCACGTAGCTGGTCCTCTGCGGCCTGAATAGTTTGCAATATCTCGGATGTGATCCTGATTCCATAGGGGATACGGGAAGATAGGCAGGCGAGCGACGGTTTGTCCCATGCCGGCAGGTTCAGGCTGCGCGCACTTTCGCGGACATCTGCCTTCGAAAAGCCGGCTTCGACAAGCGGGCTTCGGAGACCGAATTCTTTTGCGGCTTTTCTGCCTGGGCGATAATCGTTCAGATCATCGGTGTTCGATCCTTCGATTACATAGGAGATGCCCTCACTATCGGCAATCGCTCTGAGCTTTGCATAAAGCTCGCTCTTGCAATGGTAGCACCGTTCCGGCGTATTCATTACGAATTCTTCTGACGCAAGCTCATTCGTTTGAAGGACCTTATGTGTCACTCCCAACATGCGTGCGAATTCCTTTGCGGCACGCAGTTCATCGGCAGGATAGGTCTCGGAAACGGCAGTCACCGCAATCAGGTGGGGGCCCATGACCTCCGACGCGACTCTGAGAAGGAGCGAACTATCGACGCCGCCGGAATAGGCGAGCACCGCGTAACCCATCTCCTTGAGCGATGCTTTAAGATGATCTAATTTTTGTCCAATCAGCATCTGGCGGATAATAGCATAGCATAAAGAGTAGTGTCAACCATTCTTGAACTTCCTGGCTTGGCCGACTGTCCTGGGAAATACTACGTTCTCGCCGCGACTGCGATGAAGCCCAGTTTCGACGAAAGCGCCTGGCCTGAATCCCGTAGCAGGTTAATGATGCCCCCTTTTTCGAGTCGTTCGTCTGTCAGACGGCTTACGGGTGCCGTGATACCGATCGCGGCTATTACGTTTTTTGAATAATCCTTTACTGCAACAGAGATGCCCCTCACATCGGCTTCACACTCCTCGTTCTCGAGGGAATAACCCTGGTCAGCAACGCTCTTCAACTCCACCATCAGAGTATCGCGTCTTTTAATGCTACGGTCGGTCAGCGTGGACAGCGTTTGATCGGGGTAGAGCCGCTCGATCTCGGCAGTCGACAGCTGGGCCAGCTGCACCTTACCGACGGCGGTGCAATGTGCAGGGAGCAGGGCGCCGATATGGGAAACCGCACGAACGGTCTTGTCCGTTTCCACGCCGTCCATGTAGATGATCTTATTCCCGCGCAGGACGGCCACGACCGTTGTTTCACCGCATGCTGCCATCAAGTTTTCGAGGATTGGCCGCGCCTGCCGGCGGCATTCACGCTGCTCGATGAAGATCGACCCAATCTGGAGAGTCTTCACGCCGAGCCGATAATTTTCCGTGGCAGGGTTCTGTTCAATATACCCTCGATATTCGAGCGTGGCCAGCAGCCTAAAGACGTTGTTTTTGTGCAGACCCAGCCGCTTGGACAACTCGGTCACCCCAAGTTCGTCCTCCGTCCTGGTGAAGGATTCGAGAATATCGAGCGCATGCGACACTGACTGGATAGAATAATTAACTTTCTCTCTTTTCATAAACACTGTTCCCTAATGATCCTGCTAAAATTATTCATTTTCCCAGAACTTTAACTCCGAATCATTTGATGGCATTTGAGCAACCATACTGCATAGGAGGAGAACCGAAGACCATGTGAAATCATACAACGCTTTGTTTATTTGTGAGAAGATGGAATCTCATTATTTTAAAACAACCGTTTAATATTAAGCCGTGCGTTTTTTTTTGTCAATGGTAAATATATATCCGGAATTCATTTTCACGAATAGAATGAGGAATGAAAAGAGCTGAAGTCGTTTCATCCGGTCATTCTTTACCGGAGCTTATTTCATATCATCAAAAAATCACTGAGGTGTACAATCCATACACACCAAGGGAGATGAATACTATCGATGCAAGCCACTTGATCAGTTTTTCCGGTATTTTTTGTGTAGGAGAATACTAATGATGATCCCAACACTGTTTCCAACCAACATTCCGATCGTAGTCCCGGCCCCTTGGGGACGACGGAGTTGAACTCGACAGCAAACGCAACCGTCACTAGCTGGGCTTTGTCCCCCTGTCGGCAAGAAAGTACGCCGTCGTGCATCCCAAGAGGGACTCACGTTGAATCCGTTGTCCTCCTTCTCAAGCTTATCGCCCTTTTTTTGTCCAGAGACCGAAGAGGATGAATGACACCGCTGCGGCGATCTTGAGGGAGTGAAATGGAATGATACGTGTGAGGAAATTACCGAGATATACAGCGAAGAGATGGCTCTGAGCGGTCGCGACGAAAATCCCGAGCAAGACCGGCTACCAGCGAAACCTCCTGGTAAGAGCCATAGCCTGGAGTTGCATCTTGTCTCCCCTCGCGGTACGGAACGCCATCATTTGAGCAGGTCTTTCTGCTTCTTCACCAGCGCCTTGATTCCTTTCTCGCCGAGGGCGAGGAGCTTGCCCAGTTCATTTTTAGAGAACGGCTTGCCTTCTGCCGTGCCCTGTAGTTCCACAACTCCGCCTTTGCCCGTCATGACCAGATTCATGTCAACCTCCGCTGCCGAGTCCTCTTCAAAGCAAAGGTCGAGCATTGGCTTACCGTCCACGATACCGACGCTGATCGCTGCAAGATAATCCATAACCGGGATAGTTTCTATCAATCCCTGCTGCTCCATATGACGGAGCGCATCCACTAATGCAACGTATGCTCCCGTGATCGACGCCGTCCGCGTTCCGCCGTCAGCCTGGACCACGTCGCAGTCAATCAACACCGAGCGTTCTCCGAGGGCGGCCATGTCCACGACGGAACGGAGCGATCTGCCGATGAGCCGCTGAATCTCGTGCGTGCGGCCGCCTACCTTGCCCCGTTCGCGCTGGATACGCTGCGCAGAGGAGCGTGGCAACATGGCATATTCGGCGGTCACCCAGCCTGAGCCTTTGCCCCTGAGGAAGGGCGGGACGGAATTATCCACCGTTGCCGTACAGATGACCTTCGTGTCGCCCATCTCGATGAGCACCGAACCTTCGGCGGATTTAATATAGTTCCGTCTTATCGTCAGTTTGCGGAGTTCGTCCGCCTTCCTTCCGTCAACGCGCATGTGGATCTCCCCATGAACAAGTCAATTTCCCCGCTAAAACGCAGGGCATACAGGCATAGGTACGTAAACAATGATAGACTTTGATCATTACCGGTGCATCCTCAAGAATCGTCATCTGCATCAAAAGGTTTTCTCATTGCCTCTGCGGTAGAACCTTAGAATTGAAAATATTTTGTCCTGCTCCTGCCGAGCGGCTCTGCGGTTTTCAACATCTTATCCACAAACTGTTTTGCTTTTCCCACAGCCTTTTCCACAGGTAATCCCCTTGCTATAAACACGGCGATTGCCGAGGAAAGAACACACCCCGTTCCGTGAAACGCGCCTTTCTTCCGGGGTGTGGAAAAGCTGAGCACGGATTTGCCACCATAAAGGGTGTCCGTTGCCGAACCGCGTCGGTGGCCGCCTTTGATGAGGACATACGATGGCCCTTTATCAAGGATGCGTCCTGCAGCATAATCCATGTCCCTTTCCGAGGCTATCGACATTCCCGCCAAAACCTCTGCCTCGGGGATATTCGGTGTAACGATCATTGCGATGGGGAAAAGCTTTCCGATGAGTGACGTAATGGCTGCAGGCTGCAGCAGGAGCTTGCCTGAACTTGATTTCAGCACAGGATCCACCACAAGACCTTTGATCGAGAATTTCTTGATGGTCGAGGCAACGGTTTCAACATTCTGTTTCGTCAAGAGCATTCCGGTCTTTACTGCATTTGGCTTGATATCGGAGAGGAGGGCGTCAAGCTGTTTTAAAAGGAAACCGGGTGCTACGCTTTTAACGCCGAAGACACCGCGGCTGTTCTGAATCGTCAGAGCGGCAGGCAAGGCCATCCCGAAGACGTGGAGGGCCTGGAACGTTTTCAGGTCAGACTGGATGCCTGCACCGGATGAGGGGTCTGAGCCGGCTATGGAGAGGACTTTTTGCATGGGCACCTTTTCCACGACAGAGTCTCGATACTTTTTATGTGTTTTCGCAGCTGAGCTGGAAGCCCTCTCTCATTCCAACTTCAGATGAACCAGTTCTAGCGGGTCGACACGAGCTCCCTGCACGCGCACGCCCCAGTGCAGGTGCGGTCCCGTGGCGCGGCCCGTGGCACCGACAAGCGCAATAACATCACCTTTTTTGACTTGCTGCCCTCGTTTGACGAGCACCTTGGAGAGATGAAAGAACATGGTATAGATGCCTTGGCCGTGGTTCAGCACCAGCGCTTTGCCGGCGAAGAACTGGTTGTCGATCAGAGCCACGGTAGCATTGTTCGGCGCGATAACTTTATCTCCTTTATGCCCTCTGACATCAACTCCAGTGTGCGGGCTTTTCGGAATTTTGTTGATGATCCGTTGGACGCCGAAGGGCGTTATAATCTCGCCTTCAAGAGGATTGAGAAAGTCTCCCGTCCATGACCGACTGGTCTCGTTAGGCCAGATAGCCGCCATTTTGCGCTGGTCCCGCTCAGCACGTGCCTCGTCCTTGGCGGATAATTCCACCATATGTTTGGGAAGAGTTAAGCGCTGGACTTCATATTCTTTCTTGATGACTTCCACCGTCTGCTGAAAAACGTCACCCTCTGAAGAAACTTCCAAATCGTATTTCCCCGGTTTGGTAAAGTAATCGACTGCAAGAATTGCCTTGAGCGATCCCGTTGAAGGATTAAAATAAATTTTCTTGCCGTTAAATTTCCCTTCCACCGTCCCTGATGCGTTTTTGACCGTGACGACCACGAGATCACCCGGTCCGGGTGTTGTCGGTTCAACTAAAATCTCGGGCTGGAGCGTTGTTCCCTGCGCATGCACGAGGTATGGCAGGCACAACACGACGGCGAGAATGAAGATTTTTTTGAATCCATTCATTTTGTACCTTTCGGGTATGGGGATTGCCCTATGATTTTCTGACTTCCGTTTTGCGGTCGCTGTCTTCCTTCTTCAGGTATTGCGACATACCCTTCATCGAACAAAACTCACCGCACATCGTGCAGACATCCGATTCTTTCGGTGTGCTCGATTCACGCAATTTTCGCGCCCGTTCGGGATTAACCGACAACTCGATCTGGCCTTTCCAATCAAGCGACTTGCGCCGCCGTGCCATTTCCCTGTCCCAGTCCATAGCGCCTTTCACACCTTTTGCGATATCCGCGGCATGGGCCGCAATCCGGGAAGCGATCACTCCTTCGCGTACGTCATCAAGCTCCGGCAACCGCAGATGTTCGGATGGTGTTACGTAGCAGAGGAAGTCAGCGCCAGCAGCACCCGCAATGGCACCGCCGATGGCGGCAGTTAAATGGTCATAACCGGGAGCCACGTCGGTTACGAGCGGTCCAAGCACGTAGAACGGTGCGCCCTTACAGAGTTCTTTCTGGATCTTCATGTTCATCTCGACCTGGTTGATCGGCACGTGGCCGGGCCCCTCAATCATCACCTGTACGCCTGCCTCATAGGCGATGTCACGGAGTTCTCCCAGGTTGATCAGTTCTGCAATCTGTGCTCGGTCCGTAGCATCGGCAAGACACCCAGGCCGCATACCGTCGCCGAGCGATAGCGTCACATCGTATCGTTTCGCGATCTCGATCAGCCTATCATACTGGGCGTACAACGGGTTTTCCCGCTCATTATATATGATCCATTCTATGTGAAAAGCGCCTCCCCGGCTGACAACGTCCATGATCCTGCCCTGTTTTTTAAGCCGCTCAAGGCTCGAGATGTTGACGCCGCAGTGCACGGTAATAAAATCCACACCTTCTTCCGCCTGCTGCTCGATCACTCGGAACAGGAAGTCGGGGTCCATCTGGACGATCGGCTTACCCCGTTCAACGGTTTCGACTGCAGCCTGATAGATCGGCACGGTGCCTATGGAGACCGTTGACTGCTTCAAAATCTCCTTGCGTATGCCGACAATGGGACCTCCGGTCGAGAGGTCCATGACCGCATCAGCGCCTGCGGCAACGGCCGTTTTTAGTTTCTCGATCTCGTCCTCAATAGACATACGGTCCTTCGAGGTACCGATGTTGGCGTTGATTTTGGTCCTGAGCCCCTTGCCGACGCCAAGTGGTGTTATGGACGTGTGCCGGTTGTTCCTCGTGATGACGATAGTACCCTTTGCCACACCATCGGCAACATGATCAAGCGTTACCCCCTCAGCGCGTGCCACGGCCTCCATCTCGGAGGTGATATTCCCTTTTCGTGCTTCAAGTATCTGCGTCATTCTGCACCTCGTTTCGATCCAGATTCCTTATGGGACCCAGAATTTCCATTACCTGCGGCCGCACTGCACACAGATGGACCTATCGACGATTTTGACAATTTCAGTAATATTTTTTGCCGCCTTCTGTATATCCTTTGCACCGAAAATAGCAGAAATCATGGAAACCCCGTACGCACCTGCCCATAGGACATTGCCTATATTTTTGCCTTTTATCCCACCTAAGGCAAAAATTGGTATATTTATCACTTTTTTTACGCTTTTCAAGGCTTCTAATCCCACCGGAGCATTAATTTTAATTTTTGTCGGTGTTTCATAAATTGGACCGAAAGTTATAAAATCAGCGCCTTCAGATTCTGCGGCACGTGCCTCCTCGACATTGTGCGTTGATACACCAATCATCATTTTTTTACCGATGATATGCCTGACCGCTGATGCCGGCATACTTTGATGTCCAAGGTGGACACCATCGGCCTCCACGGCCACGGCAACATCTACATGGTCATTGATGAAAAGCTTTGCACCAAACTCTTTCGTAAGCGACCTTAATTCCTGCGAGAGGGCAAGCAGTTCCCGTATCGACAAATCCTTCTCCCGAAGCTGGATGCCGCGAACACCGCCTAGAAGAGCAAGCCGTATAGCTTCGGGGAGAGGCACGGTAGTCTGTTTCCGGTCGGTAATCAGGTAGAGCTTGAAATCAATGGGCAAGAATACCTCCCGGGTAGAGGCACTGAGACAAGGAAAGTCATAAAAACAGGGCATGGAGAACCATTTGGGAACCCCGAAATTTCATAGTTCAATCGATATCCATAGTTTTCAAAAATCTTCCCCCTCTGTGCCACAGTATCCCTGTAACGATAACGGATTTAACTCCCTATCATTCCTTCAAGTGGACTGCTTGCCGTGGCGTAAAGCTTTTTCGGTATCCGCCCTGACTTGTACGCGAGTCTGCCGCCAAGCACGCCGTACTTCATGGCTTCTGCCATACCGATGGGGTCCTTGGCCCCGGCAATCGCCGTATTGAGGAGAACGGCATCACAGCCGAGTTCCATGGCAAGTGCGACATCCGAGGCAGTTCCCACGCCTGCATCGACGACAACAGGTACCTTTATGGTCTCCATGATGATCCGGATGTTAAAGGGGTTCCTGATACCGAGGCCTGATCCGATGGGAGCGGCTAGCGGCATGACTGCAGGACAGCCGATGTCCACAAGCTTCTTTGCCATAACTGGGTCATCACTTGTATACGGGAACACGATGAGACCCTCTTTCACCAATACCTTTGCTGCCTCGAGCGTGGCCTCGTTATCAGGAAAAAGGGTTTTTTCATCGCCGATCACTTCGAGCTTCACGAGCTTCGAGATCCCGGCCTCCGCCGCCAGCATAGCGGTCCGAATTGCGTCCTTGGGCGTAAAGCATCCTGCAGTATTCGGCAGAATCTTGTACTTCTTCGGATCGATATAATCGAGAAGGTTTTCTTTGTTTTTGTCGATTATGTTTACCCGGCGAACGGACACCGTCACCACATCAGTGCCGGACACCTCAATTGCCTTTTTTGTCTCGGGAAAGTCTTTGTACTTACCGGTCCCGACCCAGAGGCGCGAATGAAATTCAATACCTGCAATTATAAGCTTATCGTCCTTCATTTTTTAATACCCCTTGTATTTACTTCCAAGCTCTCATCTCGGACTCTGGATGGTGCACAATCCACCCCCCATAAAACTGACCACTTCAAGTGCATCGCCGTCATTGATTGTCGTCGTGGCGTACCTATCTTTTTTCACGGTAGCCTCATTCAACTCTACTGCCACGCGCTGATGCTGTATGTCCAGAATCTCGAGAAGCCGAGAAACGGTAATATTGTCCGTGACTTCCTTTTTTTCTCCATTCAGCATGATCTCCATAGTTTTTTATACCTGCGAACATCCCGAGAGCCTCTTTTTCACTTCTCGAGGTTCCCGTAACTGGTTCCAAACTCTCAAAAAATAAAAAACCGTATCCGGTCAGGATACGGCTCGAAAGGTCTTTGGTAATAAAATGCTCGCCTTCCCTACGCCGGCACTACCCGGATCAGGTTCTAAGGGTCGTCCTTTCGGGACTCTCAGCCTCTTGGCTCCCCCAGCATACTATAGGTTAACAATACGGCAAGATAGGCATAAAGTCAATTATTTTCTCAAATCATACACGTATGCTTTTCAGTATTGCGGCAGATGAAATTGCAGGTGCCGTTTATGCTTGTTTCCTTAATCATTTAATTTGCGAGGGCACCTTGCAACAGAGCTGTTCCGAATCTACCTCCTCGTACATTCCATGATCGGCGAGACATCAGATTTCCCTGCCTTCGCCAAACGTACAACCGCCGGCACAGCGCGAGAACCGTGCTTTTTTCTCGTATCCGGATAGCTGTTGGGCGCTCATTTCCCATTCCGTCATACCGTAAAATTTGCCTGCGCTGAAGCGTAATTTGAACTATAGGGACACTGAAACAACGCTGCCGCATCAGTGGTCCTAGCCATAGATCAGACACGTGTCTTGCCGAGATCGTCGAGCACCATACCGGCCACAACCGAGCTCAGCTCGTACCGATTGTCTTTGGGATATGCACGCTCTGCGATGATCCTGCCGTTTTCTCCTTGAAGGAGAGCGCACGGTGACGAGATACGCTGGAACAAAATCGGTAAACAGACGCGACGATGGTCGAACATTATCTCCTCGATCACGCCCCTCGAACAACGGGAAGCAAACGGGGTTCTGACCTGCGACCCGGCGAGTTCCTCGCCGAAAAGGTTTTGGAGCGACTTCTATGGCGAAGTACAAAATATTTACGTTGCTAGCCCACTATACGGACAAATATATTCAAAGTATTGTTGAAGAAAATATGATAACGGCATGTTCACCACCCAAAATGGTTTGTCTCATTTTTGGTCATGCGTGATAGTAAAAAATGTTAGTTGACTTTCATGATGCTTTTGCATTAATATTCGCAAAATATCATTCTTTGTAATTCCATCCATGATTCCACTTCCGTTCTTTGCCAAACGATTTAGATAAAGGTCATTACGATAAACTCATCACATTCAACCAAGGAGGGTTTAAAATGCGCCGTAACATCTGGTGGTGTTTGGTCATTGGATTATCTCTAATATGCATAAGTATGCCTTTTCCCGTCACAGCCAAGGAAGACTGTATAAAAGCCGCAAAACTTTCTGATGAGGCAGGCGATCTTGTTTCATCGGACCCGCAACTTGCTGAAAATAAACTTCACCAAGCGCTTTACTACTGCGATTCAAGCGCAGCATTGCATTACAACCTTGCAATGGTCCTCATCAGCAATCAAAAACCCGCTGAAGCAGCGAAGCAGTTGGAATTCGCACTCAAGCACAATCCGAAGTATGCCAAGGCGTTGAATGCTCTTGCCTATCTCTACGCCACAAAGGCCGGAGGAGACCAGGTAAAAGCAAAGCAACTGGCCCAGAATGCCGTAGCTCTCGAACCGGATAACGAACAGTACCGACAAACCCTCGAAATGATAACCAGCAACATCGAGGTGGCCCCCCGAACAGCAGTTCGCAGGCCCGATGCTGTAGCGATCATTATCGGCAATAAAAACTACCAGGACCGCCACATCCCGACAGTTAAATATGCGTACCAGGACGCCGCGCTGGTAAGAAAGTATCTCGTTAACACCCTTGGTTTTGATGAGAAGAACATCGTTATGGTCAGCGATGCAAAAAAGGACGACTTTGAAAAATTTTTTGGCACTGAGAGCAATTATAAGGGGTTCTTGTACAACCATGTCATCCAAGACCGTTCCGATATTTTTATTTACTATTCCGGCCATGGTGCACCGGACACCAATACGAAGAAAGCATACCTGGTCCCCACCAGCGCCGATCCGAGTTACATCAATATCACCGCTTATTCACTCGATCTCCTCTATGGGAACCTGGAAAAATTGGATAACGACAAAAAACCCAAAAGCATTACCGTGGTTCTCGACTCCTGCTTTAGCGGCGGATCCAATGGGGGCATGATTATCAGGGATGCCAGCCCTATCTTCATTGAAACGACAACCCCGCTTCTTACAATGGACAACGCCGTGATATTTACCAGCTCCCAGGGTGACCAGATCAGCTCCTGGTATTCGGAAAAACAACATGGACTCTTCACGTACTTTTTCCTGAAAACGATCAAAACGGCCGCGGAAAATGGCGCTCATTTGACCGCAGAAGACATGGAAAAAGCGCTCCAGGAGCCTGACAGTATAAATGATTATGCGCGGAAATTGTACAACCGTGAACAGGTACCCCAGATTACAGGCAATAAAAAGATAACCCTGATTCCTTAGTGGTCTTACAGAAAGCTTATATTGGAATGCAATGGAAAATAGGAGGACCTTGATGAAAAAATTAATCGCCTTGGCCATCATGCTGTCAATCGCCATCCCCCTTCCGGTTCGCGCCGGGCTGACACCTGACTTCGAGCCCGTTGAACAGAACTTGATTGACCAGCAAAAACAACAGGAAGAACAGGAACGCCTGCAAAAGGAGCAACAGCAGCAAGAACAGCAAAGGCTTGAAAATCAAAGAATTCAGCAGGAAATGAACAAGGGACTGCAGCAGCCTGCGCAGCTAACGCCTCAGCAGGCGCCAGTAGCGAAAAAATCAGGCTCGACCTGGTGGATATGGGTGCTTGGGATACTGGCTGTTGGCGGTATCGCTGCAGCCGCAGGAGGAAGTCATGGCAGCAGTAGCAGCAGTAGCAGCAGTGGCGGAGGCAGTACGGGTGCTGTCTCGGCACATTGGTAAAGCCGCATTTCCCCAGATGTCCTTCACTGACTACGAAAGGGCGCAACAGGACCAAAACAATTAACTAGAGAGGTCTTAATAATATGAAACGAATGTTCATTTTATTCCTGGCAATCAGTTTCTCTTCCTTCCTTCTCATCGGGTGCGGCTCTCAAGGATCGCAAAATAGCGCTACCGGTACCGGATCGATTGCATTTCAAGCCCAATGGCTCGGCTCGGCCCCGGTGACGCAGCAAGCACATGCTACATCCGAATCGCCTGTTATCAGGACCGCCCCTGCAAACGTTACAACCGTCCAGTTGATTATTTCTGGTGCGGATATGGCCACGATAGGTCCAATTAGCTTCGCAGCTTCCGCAGGGGTAGGAACCATCAGCGGAGTACCAGTCGGATCCGACCGAACACTCCTCATGCTCGGGCTAAACTCTAGCAACACTGTTGTTTACCAGGGCGTGAGCTACAACATCACTGTTACTGCAAACCAAACGTCGAATGCCGGAACGATTGTCCTGGCACCCGTTGTGGCGGGTGGACTCTCAGTCCCATGGCAAGTCGCGGTGGACTCCACTAATATTTACTGGACCGAACAAGGCACAGGGACGGCCGACGGCTTTGTGAAAAAGATGTCTATTGCGACGGGAGTGATAACCACCCTGGCAAGCGGTCTCTCCGACCCGGTGGGGATCGCCATTGATGCAAGCTTTGTCTATTGGACGGAATACGCGCAAGGGACGACCGGCCTTGGCTCGGTCAAAAAAATCAGCATCTCGGGCGGCACAACGCCTACGGTGCTTACCTCAGGAATCTCGGGTCCCTGGGGTATAGCTGTAGATGGGACCACTGTCTACTGGACCGAATACTTGAACAGCGGTTCGGTTATGAAAATCAACAAGAATAGCATTAACAGCGCTGGCACAACCCTTGTATCTGGCCTGGCATGGCCCCTCGGGATTGTAGTGGATGCGACCAATGTGTACTGGGCGGAGAACCCAGCGAACGGCGGAGCTGTAAAGAAAATTCCTATCGGTGGAGGAGCCGCAACGACTCTTGCGACCAGTTTGAGCAGCCCCACGTATATCGCAGTGGATTCGACGAGTGTGTACTACACAGAGTACGGTACCGAAGACACAAGCGGGAACACAATTGCCGCCTCGGGAAGCCTGAAAAAAGTATCGTTATCTGCGTCATCATATCCTACGACACCGACAACGCTTGCCTCCGGCCTCAACTATGCGGCAGGTATTGCAGTGGACTCAACGAACGTCTACTTCACGGAATTTGGCTTCTCAATCGGCTCGGTCAAATACGTACCGATAAATGCCAGCAACGCCACACCGACGCCTGTTGTGATTAACCTTCCCAATGGCACGACAACATCGGCTACTGGCCTGTATGCCCCCTATTACTTGGCTATTGATCCAAGTGACCAGTACGTGTATTGGACCGAAAGCAATTCAGGAACGATCAAGCGGGCAATCACAGGTACGTCGAGCACAACCGCACCTTCTGCACCTACAGGCGTAACGGCCACTGCCGGGAATGCGCAGGTAGCTGTAAGTTGGACGGCCTCCACCGGCGCAACATCGTATAATGTCTACTATTCAACGTCTGCCGCTGTGTCTACCTCAAGTTACATCGGTTTGATCTCAACGACAACTACCACAGCCACTGTTTATGGACTTGCTAATGGTACAACGTATTATTTCATCGTCACTGCTGTCAACGGAGCAGGACAGAGTGCAGCATCCAGTCCAGCGGCATCAGCAGTACCTTCGGCGGTCATAACCACTCCGGCTGCTCCTACAGGTGTAACGGCCACTGCCGGGAATGCGCAGGTAGCTGTAAGTTGGACGGCCTCCACCGGCGCAACGTCGTATGATGTCTACTATTCAACGTCAGCCGCTGTGTCTACCTCAAGTTACCTCGGTTTGATCACAACAGCCACGAATTCCGCTCTTGTGTCAGGACTCACTAACAGTACAACGTATTATTTCATCGTCACTGCTGTTAACGGCGCCGGACAGAGCGCAGCATCCAGTCCAGCGGCATCAGCAGCACCGTCGGCGGTCATAACGATACCGTCTGCTCCTACAGGCGTAACCGCCATAGCAGGAAATGCCCAGGCGACCTTAAGTTGGACGGCCTCCACCGGCGCAACGTCGTATGATATCTACTATTCAACGTCGGCCGCCGTATCCACGTCAA
The DNA here is from genome assembly GCA_035625205.1 of Nitrospirota bacterium. Taxonomy (GTDB): domain Bacteria; phylum Nitrospirota; class UBA9217; order UBA9217; family UBA9217; genus JAJYKN01. The sequence continues at coordinate 31,744 of DASPQB010000253.1, forward strand.
GTTACATCGGTTCGTTCTCAACAACGTCGACCTCAGACATTATCTCAGGACTTACTAACAGTACGACGTATTATTTCATCGTCACTGCCGTCAACAGCGCAGGTCAAAGCACAGCGTCCACTCCAACAGTCTCTGCTATGCCATCAGCAAGTATCCTATATCAGTTCAGCTCCATAGATGTGCCCAATGCGGTCAATACGTATGCCACCGCAATCAACAGCACCGGCCAGGTAGTTGGATACTACTGGGACTCAAGCAATATACAACACGGCTATTTACTTACTTCAGGAACATTCTCTACCATTGATTATCCGGGAGCCACGGTGGAGTGGGGGACCGAGTTGTGGGGAATTAACGATTCCGGAGCTATTGTCGGAGCACATGGTCCAGTCTACATTGGTGTTGCTTATGGTTTCGTTTTGTCCGGCGGGGTTTTCACTTCAATTAATTTCTCCACTGCCCCCGGCAGCGCTCTCGGAGCAAATGCCATGGGAATCAACAATGCCGGCCAGGTCGTGGGAGAGTATGAGGCCGGGTCTGCTCCCACTTCTTTTTGTCCGTCCTGCGTATTTCCATCAAATCCCGCTATTGGCTATTTGGATACTGCAGGGAGTTACACTGCATTTATCCCCGCAGGGTCTGGGAGTAGCACTGCCAACGGCATCAATACAGCCGGCAAGATTGTAGGCGGATACTATGACTCAAGCCTCGCGGGACACGGTTATACGTATTCTGGAGGAGTCTTTACTACTATTGATTTCCCCGGAGGGGGTGGCTCCAATTCGAGCAATAACAAACTTTTTAAAATCAATGATAACGGACAGATGGTGGGAGAATACGTGGACTCAACGGGCAAATGGCATGGCTATCTGTATAACGGAACTACCTTTACAACTATTGATGTGCCCAATGCCACCGGTACGTTTACTCTTGGCATCAACAATTCTGGGCAGATCGTGGGATATTGGACCGATTCCAGCAGCAAAGCGCATGGTTTTATAGCAACGCCATGACGGAACCGTCCAGGCAGTCGGTGGGTTGAACAGCAGTCGTACACTGCGTTCAGCAACAAAAAAAGGCAGGCCATGTTGGCCTGCCTTTTTTTATCGAGAGCCCTAACCCATCTTCCGCAGTTAAAAATTCAAAGTTCCAATAAATCAGTTTCTTAGCTCGCACAATTGGCAAAAGTCGGCACTACACGCGGTTTTTAAAAATCACCAGTAAAAAAATCAATATGTTGGTTGCTCAAATCGGCTCAAAATAGTTTAAAAGATGATCAATCTGCGGAAGATGGGCTAGCGTTACATTTGGGGCTTCCTTACATCCGTTTTTCTTGATATGCATCCGTCTGATTCGGGTCTTGCAGAGGGATTGGAAATCTGCAACATCCCCTCCACAAATTAGACGAATCATCTGCCAGCACGACGTTGTTACTCTCTCACCTCATACCCCACCGTACTTTCCGCCCACAGCGAGGGATCGAGGTCTGACAGCTCTTTCATCAGATCAGTAATTGTGGGGTTTTCCAGGGATTTGTCGGCAAGGAGCGATGTTTTTTCTTTCGTGGCGATCACGAGTACAGATTCGATAGATTGTTTTACTCCCTTGGGTGTCTTCACCTTAAGCCGGAGCCCCCGGTCCCTGGTAGTGTTATCGGGGAATATGAACTCTGTTTCCCCGGCCAGAGCAGCCTTCTGCTGCTTAACGTAAGAATTCGGATAGAGTTTGCTTACGTTCCCGTACTGGTCCACGCTGAAAAGCTGGAGGAATGCGTCTTCATTGGTAGTGATCCGAATCTGAATCTCGTCATTATTCTGGAAGACTGGGCTCTTTGCCGCAAGATCCATGTCCGGCCTCTGTACCGAAGCCGATGTGATCGAGAAATTCCCTTTTCTTTCGATATTGAGCGGCTTTATGGATGCCTTAATCTTGGCAACGCACAGAAAACGCCCATCCGCAATTTTACAGGAGTTATCCAGAAGTTGTTCCTGGACGATAATCCCCTTGGTCGCCGTCCTTACCAGATCGTTGATAAGGATATTATTGTACACGACCGATGAACCACGCACCTCTATCCCCGTCGCTTTTTCAAGTGCATCCCTGCGAGCGTTGTTCAAGGCCGTGACCTTGCCTTGGGACATGGTAGCGTCCTCTCCCAGATTCGCCTGTCCTTCGCCTTCTACCACTTTTAACTCGTCAGCGGCAAAGAGCGGTGATAAGATCATGAAAAATACTACTATGAGGAACAGCAGTCTGAGAATTATAGTCTTCGTCATATTATGCTCCCTTGGTCATGAATGATACACAAGATTTCCAATCTAAACAAACCGTTAATGATTGTATATCACGTTCAGCCGTTCAAAAGCCTGACCACGGCCATCTCGTCGTCAAAGTAGTCGATAACGTTCATCGCACCAAATGCCTGGTCTATCCGGAACAGGTTTCTCATGTCCAAGCCAAGTGCATCCGCCAGGATCACGCGGTTCACGCCGCCGTGGAGCAGCATGGCGATTTCCTGGCCAGGATGTGATGAGAGCAAGTTCCTGAAAACAGGCAAGATCCGGTTCTTGACATCCAGCAGACACTCTCCACCCGGCGGCCGGTAGTTCAAGAGATCAGCACGCCAGAGAAGGTATTCATCGGGAAAACGGGCCTTGATCTCTTCACCAGTCAATCCTTCCCATGCGCCTACGCTCCGCTCCCGCAGTTCACGCAGCGGTAGGTACGGTTTTCCGATTCGCCGGGAAATAATATCTGCGCCTTTTTGCGAGCGTAGGAGATCGCTGGAATAGACCGCCGAAATATTCTTACTCTCAAGCAATCCCGCAAGCCGGTGCATTTGCTGGACGCCATTTTCTGTTATATCAACATCGATGTGGCCGTTGTATCGTTTCTCGCCATCGTTTGCCACTTCTCCGTGGCGCATTAGGTAGACCTTCGTCTGCATGGTGTTAGCTTCCGTTCGAAAAAATCACGAAGATAAAAAATACCAATACTTCGTTCAGTTCGCTTATGGCGCCGATTGCATCACCTGTAATTCCGCCGAGCTTTCGAACCAGATACCATCTTCCAAGGTAGCTTGTCAGCACGACACTGATAATCAGGCTAAAGAAAAGCACTACGGACCTGACATCCTCACGTACGACAACGAATGCTGTCAGGCTGGTGGCTATCGCGGAAACCACGGCAAAACTGTTGGCTCTCAGGTGTCCGACAAATGCCTTACCCATCCCGTGGTCGCGTCCGTATTTCGTGCCAAACACCATGAATGTCTGCGCCCAGCGGGCGAGCGCTGGTGCTGTAAGCAGCGCCGCTATCTTTTCGCTGGCATAGAGGTTGTTGAGACATAGATATTTCAGGGAGAGGACACAGAGTATGCCGAGGACGCCGGCTGTCCCAAGCCTGCTATCCTTCATGATCGAAAGCCGGGTCGTGTGGTCATGGCCTCCCATGAGACCGTCGAGCGTGTCCGCCAGACCGTCGATATGAAGGGCGCGCGTTACCAGGACAGAGATCACGAGGAGCAACAAGTTCGCGATGTTTTGAGGCAGGACGATGATGGCGAACGCTTTATCCGCGTAAACCAGAATAACACCGATAAGGAAACCAACCAGCGGGAAATAGACCATGGATTTCGCCAAGTTCCCTTCCTCGATACGGTGGTCCTTCTTTACGGTAACTGCAGTGAGAAACTGCAATGCGGTAATAAAATTTTTGATCATCGCTCGGTCAACCTGGGGAAATCAATCCTAATAGAAGAACGACTAACAAAGCTTCGTATGCCGAAGCCCGTGACTTTGTTGTGCACACAGCTGATCAGTCCCGACCTGGCAGAAACCTGCAGTAATGCAGGTTAGGCCCTGGCGTGTCCGGCGCTGTATGGATGTTCTCTATTTTCTTACCGCCCCTTCGCTCTTCTCAGCCACGCCGGCACCGGCAAAGGTCGCCATCTCGCCGAGAATTTTCACACCGGCTTCCACAATCGACATCCCCAGCGCGGCGCCCGTGCCTTCACCGAGTCTGAGGTTCAGATCGAGGAGCGGCACCTGCTCCAGGTGATCAAGCATTTTGCGGTGGCCGATCTCGACGGACCGGTGTGCAGCGATGATATAGCCTTTCACCAGCGGGTTCAGCTCCGCAGCAATGAGAGCGCCAGCCGTGGAGATAAACCCATCGACGACAACCGGGACCTTGTACAACGCGGCGCCAAGCACAAGACCCGCGATGCCTCCAATTTCGTAACCGCCGACTTTGGCCAGCACGTCGAGTGCGTCATTGGGATCGGGGTTGTTCACGGTTATCGCCTTTTTGATAACTGCGACCTTGTTTCGCAGCGATTGATCGCTGATGCCGGTGCCGCGGCCGGTCACCTTATCCGGCTCAGTTCCGGTGAGGACGGACACGATTGCCGACGACGGCGTCGTGTTACCGATGCCCATGTCCCCGGTACCGAGCAGGTCAAGACCGTCCTTATATTTTTCGACCAGCTCGATTCCGGCGAGCACAGCACGCTCTGCCTCTTCACGCGTCATGGCCGGTCCCTTGGCCATGTTCCTCGTCCCGCGGCCGATCTTCCTGATCTCGAGCCCTTCTCTGGGCTCGAAGTCGAAGTCGACGCCCATGTCGACAACAATCACCCGCGCTCCTACGTGCTTTGCAAGCACGTTCACGCCTGCGCCGCCACGGAGGAAATTCAAAACCATCTGGGGTGTCACTTCCTTCGGATAAGCACTCACATTCTCTTCGGTCACCCCGTGGTCGCCGGCAAACGTAAAAATGATTTTATTCTTGATATGCGGTTTGTCCCTGCCGGTTATTAAACAGTATTTCTTAGCAAGCTCTTCGAGCCTGCCAAGGCTTCCCTGCGGTTTCGTCAAGTCGTCAAGCTGCGCTTGGATGGCAGTGGATCGTGAAGTATCAACGGGTTGGATTTTTTTTAATATGTCCTGCAGTTTTCCCACGTTTGTTGCCTCCTTATTTTTTTCTCCGTATTGACCTTATTGTTGAGCGTGCCGCTTAATCCGAAGATTCGACTGGCCAGCCGACGATCACACCAACGCAATCTGAGACCTGCGACTGCCGTAACGGTTCCTACTCGTATTCCACAAACGCATCACTTTATCTTCAACGGAATCCCCGACGCAATAAAATAAACTTCATCCGACGCTTGCGCTACCTTCTGGTTCAGGATACCTGCAAAATCGCGATATTTCCGCGCAAGCGGATTATCAGGAACGATCCCGAGACCGACTTCGTTCGATACGACAATGCACACGCCACTGAAGCCCTTTGCCGCTTCAACCAACTCGTCCGATCGTGTAACAACAGCTCCGTCCCCCTCGGAGTGGGCCATGACATTGCTCAGCCAGAGCGTGAGACAATCGAGGAGCACTATCTGGTACCGATTCGCAAACTTTCGCAGAAGTTCAGCCACAGCCAGCGGTTCCTCGAATGTGTCCCAGGCATTGCCACGTTTTATCCTGTGGTTCTCAATCCTGGCTAACATCTCCGCGTCAAGGGCTTGTGCTGTGGCGATGTAGGCCCGTTTGCCGGTCATATCGAGAGCCACCTTCTCTGCAAAGGAGGACTTTCCCGATCGGGCCCCCCCGGTTATGAAATATAGTTTATGTGCCATAATAACGTATCAGTCATAGACAAAAAAACCCTACCTTTTATATCAGGCAGGGGTCATTCGTGCGTGAAAAATAGTAATGCAAAAATGGAGCGGGCGACGGGTCTCGAACCCGCGACCCCAAGCTTGGGAAGCTTGTACTCTACCAGCTGAGCTACGCCCGCTTTCGGAAATTATTATAGCGGCAGGCCCTCGTGTTGTCAATCAAAAAACCCAGCATTATGACGCTACAGGATGGCTTTAATGTCTCTCTCCACGTCTTGATCGCTTCCGAACCCGAGATAGCGTTTTACGACTTTCCCTTCTTTATCAATCACCACAAGCATCGGGATCGAACGCACCTGATATTTTTCCGCAACATCATCGTTACCTTTGAGTACCGTGTACTTAATACCGTTTTCCTTGACAAAAGACTGAACTGCATCCCATCCGCTGTCATCCATTGATACGGTAAGCACAACAACGCCCTTATCTTTATACTTTTCATAGAGTCTTTCAATACCCGGGATCGATGCACGACATGGCGGACACCACGTGGCCCAAAACTCAAGCAGGACGACTCTTCCTTTCATATCCGAGAGCGCCACGTTTTTCCCTCCGTTCAGATCCTGAAGGGTAAAGTCGGTGGCCATGGTTCCCCTCGATTTCGGCACCTTATCCGTGCAGCTGAACAGCAGCACAAGGAAGGCTGATACTGCTAATATTTTTCCGGCCATCGTCAGGATCTCCTTCACCTTTCCACGTAAAAAATAAAAACAAAAAAAGCCCGCCGGAAACGGGCAACCGAAGGTCATCACGCACCCTGCTCATAGTGCGGTGAAAACGAGTGTCACTTTGCCAGCAGTGTGTCTACTTTGGTTTTAAGCTGCGCTTTCGGTACCGCGCCCACTACTTGGTCAACGGTCTGGCCGTTTTTAAAGAACATGAGGGTCGGAATGCCCATGATGCGGTACTTACCGGCCACATCGGGGTTCTCATCAGTGTTCAACTTCAACACTTTGAGCTGGCCTTCGTACTCTTTGGAGATTTCGTCCACGATTGGCGCTACCATCCTGCAGGGACCGCACCAGACCGCCCAAAAATCCACCAGCACAAGGCCGGGCGCTTGCAATACCTCCTGTTCCCATGTCGTACTCGTTACCGCTTCAGCCATTCCTACCTCCTTCTAACTGTTTCAGAAAGAATTTTGGACAGTTGTGGTGAGCACCTGCGTTATCGCGCCTTCGGAGCAGACCCGCGGACAGGCGCCGCAACCAATGCATTCTATCGTTATCACTGCATGCCCGTCTTGCATCTTGATTGCCGCACTAGGACACACATCACGACAGCTCCCGCATCCCGAACATCTATTTTCTGCAATACGATACGGCATATAACAAACGGTTGTAATATAAACTAAGCACTTATCATTGTCAATAATTTTTACTTATGGCATAATCACCCTATATGAAATTGCTCGTCGTACCGCAGCAAAATGCCGGATGGAAAGAAAAGCGACGCTTATTGGAGGAGATCATCTCTTCTCACCCAAAGCCGCCGTATATCTATAACGATGTTCTGATCATCGTCCCCACATCACGCATGAAGCGTGCTTACGGGAGGATGCTTTTGGACATTGTGCAGAGGAAATTTGGCGTTGCTGCACTTGTCCTACCCGAGATCCAGACGCTCCACCAGCTCTTCGAACACCTGTATGCTTCTTTGCAGGGTCCCCGCCTCATCGACGAAAACAGCAGAATCATCCTGCTCGAAGGCATTGTCAAGGGGCACCTCACCAGGGGCCATATCTTCGGCCAGAAACCCGACCTGCTTGCACCTGCGCTCTCCACCGAACTCGCAAAAATGATTGAACAATTGTCCGCGGCCGGTGTAAGCGCCGATGATCTTGCCCGCAGGATCACGGCTGAGGATTTTTCAGATAAACAGCAGGTAACGCTGCTCATTGCCGCTTACCGTGACTATGAAAGAGAGCTTCAGCGCAGGAACATAACAGACCCCGCCGGCATGCGTGCGCACATACGAGACCATGTCGAATCGGGAGCCCTCGCCGGCTATACGCGTATCATTCTCGACGGCATTCACGATGCCGGGAGAATCGAAACCGAAATCCTCAGAAAGACGGTTGTTGGGGAGAACTGCACGTGTATCGTGCAGGCTACCTCCGCGGAGCTTATAACAAAAGCATCGGCATGTCATCCGCTCAGTTTGACGAGAGATTTCCTCTCGCTGCTGGGGACATCTCCTGAGGCGGGCGGTGATGCACCCGGAACGAGCGAGCTGTTCCTCTCCTCGGTATTGTTCTCGGACAAAGCGTTCAAAACATCAGCCGCGGAGGCGCCCGACCCTCTATCATTTTCGAAAGACATCAGGTTGCTCTCCGCCGTCAACGCCCGAGAAGAAGTATCGCTCATTGCCTCCAGCGTGAAGCAGTCGCTTAAACAAGGCACACCTCCCGACTCGATCCTTGTTGCCTTTCCCGGACTCGAAGCGTACGGACCCCTCGTTGAAGAGATTTTTACCGATTACGGTATCCCCTACAACCGCGCCCTCGGCAGGCAGCTCAGCTCTTCTCCCGTGGCAGCCGCGGTCGTCTCTCTGCTTCAAGCGTGCCAGGAAGACTTCTCCGGCCCGTCATTAGTACGCATATTCAGCTCAGCATTCCTGAAATTCGGCGAGACCCCGGAGCTTGCCCCTGCGCTTGACAGGCTCATCCGACACTGTCGTATAACGGGCGGCAAGCACAAACTGCTGTCTGCGCTGAACTATCAGATGCCGGAGGAACAGGGGAATGACATAATCAGCGGGCCGATCAAGGACCTCTTCGACTGCCTCGAACCATTCTCCCGGAATGATACGGCCCCGCTTTCGTTATGGATGGAGCGCTTTTCGGATCTCATGACGTGGTCCGGACTCGGCGCACGGGTGGCGCTCATCAAAGGCCCCCTGAGCATCAATCTTCAAGCATATAAAAAAATGAAGGACACGCTCTCTTCGCTTGCTCAGGCTGGAAAGTTGTTTCCGGATTATCGATACACGTTCAATGAATGGTATTTCCTCCTCAAGAAGACGTTTATGCATACCCGCTATCAGGTTCCGCCCGAGGACGAGGGCGGTGTGCAAATCCTAGGGCTCGAAGAAAGCATGGGCTATGCATGGAGTGAAATCTATTTCGGCGGTCTGGCCGATGGTGCGTTTCCCCAGCGCCTCCCCCAAAATATATTTTTGCCCGAGCTCATATTGGAAGCCATGGGCGTGCGGACACTGGAAAAAGCGCGCCTGAACGCGGCCGGTCATTTCTATCGGCTCTTGCTCTCGGCGGACAAGATTACGTTGACTTATCCCGAGAATGAAGGGGACCGGCCTGTGGTGCCGTCGCCGTTCCTCGAGGAGCTAACGCCTCTCAAGCAGAGCGGTTTAATAAACCGTGGAATCGAGAAGACCTCCGGCATCCAGAGCAGCTTGATGATCGAGAAGAGTCACAGTATTCCCGAGCTTGCCAAGGCCATCGGTCTTGTAAAAAACGATCAGGGGCTGACGGACCTCCTGAATTCTAGCATCAGGGGTATGGCCGGTATCGCAGCGGCAATAGCCCATGAGCCACTGGCATCCGCACCTGATGTCCTGCCGAAGCAAAAGCGTTCTTTCTCGGTCACCGAACTTGATCTCTATCTCCGCTGTCCTTATGATTACCTGGTCACACAGGTCTTAGGCCTTGAACCTCTGGAAGAAGCGACTGAAGATATTTCTCCACTTGACCGAGGCAGTAAGGTACACACAATCCTCAAGAATTTTTATCTTACCTGGAGCAAGCCGGTAACGCAAGCGGGCAGAGTTGAGGCACGGATGCTCTTAAAAAAATTGGCAGACGATGCCTTTGCTGAGGAGGCTGACACCTTTCGCAATCGTCGCGAGAAGGAATTGTTCCTGACCGTCATGGCCGAACGGTTCCTCGATGGAGAGGAAGAATTCTGGAAACAGGGGATGAACCCTGCGTATCTGGAACAAAAGATCGATCGCTTCCCCCTCGTCCTTTCGAACGGTGAAGAAGTCGAACTCTCTGCCAAAATTGACCGCATTGATGTGGACAATAACGGCAACTTCATTATCGTAGACTACAAAACCGGCAAATACCCTCTGCCGAAAATGACCACCGACCAGGACATCTTCCAGCTGCCGGTCTATGCAGTCATGGCTCAGTCAGCGTTAAAAGGCTCCGGTCCGGAGCTTACTAAACCCATTGGACTTGCGTACTATGATCTCGCGGGCAAAACCGATGCAGGCGCACGCGATGTAGTTCTCTATAATAAAGAGGAACGCGACGATCATCCGTCGTCAAAGCCGAAAGCAAGCTCCAAGCGCGCTGAAGAGTTCGATGCAATTTTGAAGCAGAGCATGGTTAAAACGCGGAAGGCAATAGAGGGAATCCTCGCAGGAGAGTTTAGTTCAAACCCACAAGACGAAAATAGGTGTCGATACTGCCCTCTTGGAATGATGTGTGAGAAAGGTGAAACGCCCTGAGGGGTTGTGCAACGACTATCCGTGACAAGAACATGACAACCAACTCCAAATATCAGGCCACGTCTAAAACATCCGACACATCCAAATCCGTTCACCTTTCGGCCTCCGCCGGTTCGGGCAAGACACGCGCGCTCAAGGACCGGTACCTCTCACTCCTGGACGAGTTGGATCACCGCGGTCTCAACATCGATCAGGCCGTGGCAATCACGTTCACAGACAAAGCAGCAGCAGAGATTAAAGAACGCGTGATGCAAGACCTGCCCGAGGCCATGCTCAAAAAAATCATCCGTGGCAGACAAGACCTCCGCATATCCACAATCCACTCTTTCTGCATGAATCTGCTCAAACGTTATCCGCTTGAAGCGAGGCTTCCGCCCGACTTCGGCGTGCTTGATGCCCGGGACCAGACCCACAAAATTCAAAATGCCATCGAAGAAGCGCTTGAAGAATCGGGCCGCGATCCCTCGACCAGGGACCCGCTCGGTCAATTCACCGCCGACGAGCTAGTTACGGCACTCGTGTTTTTGATCTCCATCAGAAGCAAGCTGAAACGGATGGAAATCGATGCCGGCGGGCCCGCGGGATTAATCCGCTCCGTCCGTGCCGGCATGAGCATAGACCAGGCAGAATCAGAGCTGCAGGAGTTCATTGAAAGCGCGGAATGGCGGAAGGTACTTCAGCACATGGAGCAAGTCCTTCAATCACAGCCTGACTTTTATAATGAATGTCTGGGGGAAAAGCATCTCCTGCTGGCCAAAGCGGAAACCATTGAGGACGCCGAAAGGATTTCCAAATCTCTTGTCGCAATCTATTTCAAGAAGGATGGTACGCCAAGCAAAAAAGCCTATATCGCGAAAATCAACTATCTGGGCAACAAGCGGGAAGAATATGAAAACGCTTTCTTCTCCGTTCAGGAGATACTCGCAAGGCTGCGGACGCTTTCTACAAGAAGGCAGGCAGGCTACGAGTCCTTAAGCCTGTTACGCTTGTACCAGCATGCAGAGAGCAACTACCAGGAATCGAAGCTCAGGGAAGGTCTACTAGACTTCGATGACCTCGAGATCTATGCCTACCGCCTTCTCCAGGGGCAGGACTCTCCCGATATCCTTTACTGGCTTGACCGAAAGATACTCCACATCCTCGTGGACGAGTTCCAGGACACGAGCGATATCCAATGGGCCATCGTAAACAAACTGACGGAGGAGATCTTCGCGGGTCAGGGAGCGGATAAGCCCATGCGGCCAACGCTCTTCGTGGTAGGCGATGAAAAACAGTCCATCTACCGTTTCCGTGAGGCTAACTACCGCTTACTAGAAGACGTCAGAAATAAAATGGAAAGGAATATTCCTGCAGAATGGCGCGAGATCCTTACTCTGGACAAAAATTTTCGGTCGACTCCGGAAATCATCGAGATCGTAAACGAGGTTTTTAGCACACTCTGGGGTGAGTCGTACAAACCTTCTGAAGTGGAACGTAAAAACCAAAGAGGGAGCGTAAGGCTCATAGAACTTTCCCCGAAGGGGACAGGGGAAACGACCGATGTCCTGAGTGAAGCGGAAATACTTGCACGAGAAATAAAGGCGGTAATCGAGGCGAAGACGGCGATTTTCGTGCAAACGGCCGGTTCCCTTTTGCACGGAAGAACGGTCATCGAAGACAGCAGCTTGTATGCACGCCCTGCCGGCTACGGCGATTGCGCAGTACTGATCCAATCGCGCACAAAGCTCAAGGAATATGAAGCTGCTCTGGAGTCCGCCGGTATCCCCTTCCGCGTTGTCGGCGGCATCGGGTTCTACGATGAGGACGAAATTCAGGCATTGATCAACGTTCTTTTTTTCTTGTGGAACCGCGCCGACATGCTCGCGCTCGCAGCTGCGCTCAAATCCCCCCTCTTCGGCTTCACGGAAAAGGACCTCTTCGATCTCTTCCAGGAAAAAGGCACCGTGGCCGACGCACTGAAGAAGCACAGGCCGTCTACCGCTGAACTTCTGCAGAATTGGATGAACATCGCCGGCCTCGCCTCTCTTTCTGGGCTCGTCCACAAGATAGTCGAGGATACTGGTGCATATGTCCGTTTCGGCAGACGCAACCCCCAGGCGATTTTCAATATCGATAAACTCCTCGACACTGCTCGGGAATTCGACCGCAGAGGCTATACTACGCTCCAGGACTTCGTCGAATGGGTCAAGAACATCCGCGAGGCTGAACAGCGTGAAGCCACTGCAGATATGAACCTGCCTGGTTTCCAGGGTGCGGTTAGCATCATGACCGTCCATAAGGCAAAGGGGCTCGAATATCCCATCGTGTTCCTTCCTGGCATGAATCAGGCGCCGCGGTCCGTTACCCGCGGGCCGGACGTGATCATCAGTGAAAGAGGCCACGAAACACGCATGGCTGTCAAGGACGCGGCGAACCCGCTCTACAAAGAACTATGGGCTCAGGAAATGGAGGAGCTTAAGCGGGAGCATCAAAGGCTTCTCTACGTAGCCATGACACGTGCCCGTGACCATCTGATCATGATTGGCGTGAGAAAAGACGACAAAAAACAGTTCAAGCAATCTACCTGGTTGGACTATCTTCATATGGCAGTTCCGAAGCCGCTCTTCGATTCGGAAAACAAATCAAGACCGGGAATTACTACCTATGCATATTCAACAGGAACTGTATTGCAGGCTAAGGGCATGACCATGGACACCCCCCTGACCAGCAGTCCCGATCAATCCCCGCCGACTCACATAGATACTCAAACCATCATCGACAACATCGCCCCGATTCCACCTTCGCGATCGCTGGAATGGAAAAGAGCAACTGATTTCATCGAACATCCGACAGCGCTTGATTCGGTGTCAGTCGAGACCACAGCCGGCGCCGTTTCTCCCCTTACCCGCGGGAGCGTGCTTCACCGCTGTCTTGAGGATTATGCGAAGTTCGGCTTCTACCAGCTCGAGCAAATCATCACCGGGTATTTTGACATCGTATCCCTCGACACAACAAATCTTCGGCGGTTCATCGCTGATACCAAGTCCCTGCTAGGTGCTATTCTGTCAAACAAAGAGCTCGCATGGATATTTGAGCGCGAGGCTTCCGTTTACTCCGAACTCCCCTTCCTGTACAAAAAAGGGGATTCGCTCGTAAGCGGGATCATTGATCGCGCGATAATCAAGGGCAGCAAAGGATATATCATCGATTACAAGGGAATTTTCGCCGAAAATGAAGAGGCGCTCAAGACGTGGACCGACCATTACCGGCCGCAGATTCAGATCTACTGCGAAGCTATAAAAGAAATTTTCAACCTGGCATCAGTGGATGGGTACCTTCTCTTTCTTGGTAGTGCCAGGCTCGAACTAGCGAATGAAATATAATCATTTCCTTCGTCCTCGCCAATAATCTAAAAAATATTGTATATTAATTGTCAAAGACGTCGTTCATCTTCACGATATCTAGCAATTAAGCTTTTCTCGGTCTGTGGTGTCAAATCCTGTGATTCTTCCCGAATTTAAAAAAACCGACAGGTTGTGGAGTGTTCATCTTTTATTGTGAGCTAAAACAAGGAGGCCATACTAATGACGCGATCGTTCATAAAGCAAGAGGTAGGATACAAAAGGTTATGTGTAATGATTCTCGCAGCGGTACTGGTAAGTGGATTGCCATCTTCAGGCATCGCCAGCGCGAAGGACGGTACGGTTTCCCGGGAATCCTCACAACTTCTCGGCAGCCTGAGCGACGCGCTAGCCGAAGTCGCCGAAGCCGCCAGGCCTGCGGTCGTAAATATTTCTACAACATCTACTGTTACCATGGAAGAAAGTCCCTTTGGCGACATGTTTAACGATCCTTTCTTCCGGCGCTTCTTCGGCGACCAGTTTGACCATCCTGGGCAGAAACGCAAATACAAATCATCGGCCCTCGGTTCGGGTGTTATCGTTGCAGAAAACGGCTATATCCTCACCAATAACCATGTAATCAAAGGTGCAGATGAAATTAAGATAATACTGTATGACAAGCGTGAATTCATGGGAAAGGTCGTGGGCACCGATCCACGAACGGACCTCGCGGTCGTCAAGATCAATGCAAAGGATCTTCCATTGCTCAAGTTCGGTGACTCCAACAAACTTAAAACAGGTGATATAGTCCTAGCAATCGGCAATCCATTCGGCCTGAACCAAACCATTACGATGGGAATCGTCAGTGCCGTAGGGAGGTCAAATATAGGGCTCTCTGATTTCGAAGACTTTATCCAGACCGATGCGGCAATCAATCCCGGCAACTCTGGAGGGGCACTGGTGAATTCAAACGCAGAACTCATCGGCATCAACACGGCCATCTTTTCTACCAGTGGCGGATACATGGGCATCGGGTTCGCCATTCCGTCTGAGATGGTGAAAACCGTGATGAACAGCATCATCAAGCACGGCAAGGTGATCCGTGGCTGGATGGGCGTGAGCATACAAAACCTCACGCCGGAACTCGCAAAATCGCTTGGCATTAAAGAAACTGAAGGCGCACTCATTTCAGGAGTGGAAAAGGACAGCCCTGCTGATAAAGCAGGCCTTAAGCGGGGAGATCTCGTCGTTGCATTAAACGGGAAAAAGGTCGTCGATGCAACGGGCCTTCGGAACATGGTTGCCGCAATGGCCCCGGGGACGAAGATCGACGTCAAGATCGTCAGAGAAGGCAAGGATCAAACTGTGCCGATGACGCTGGGTGAATATAAAGAAAGAAAGGTCGTCAAGAAAACGGAATACAGCAATGTCTTAAGGGGGATTACTGTCCAGGAACTTACACCCACGTTGCGTGATAAGCTGAACCTGCCGGACAATTTAAACGGCGTTGTGATCACCGACATCAGCCCGGACAGTCCTTCCCAGGGGTTGTTGCAGGTGAATGACTTGATCCAAGAGGTTAACCGTGAAGCAATCCAGAGTGCGGAGGAGTATGACCAGGCGGTATCGAAGCTCGGGGAAAAGGACATTGTCCTCTTGCTCATCTACCGAGACGGAGGCTCGGTGTATCTCACGATCAAACCGTGAACCGAATCGTGGCTCCCGCTTGATCCCCCTGATTTGAGAAAGCCACATACCATGTCATTAAGGGCAAGAAATACGCGTAGTAACACTTCAGGGGAATCAGGCTAGAGGGGAGGCAAGTCATCCGGTTGCGGAAATCAGCGGAAAAGGACTTTTTCCTAGAAATGGAACTCCACGGAGCCACGGAGCGTACCAAGGACTACAATTTCTGCACAACGAAAAGATCATATGCGAAGAGTTCGTCGAGAGCAAATATGGCGTTCTCGGAGGGAGGTTTCAAGACCTACAGGTATGAGTTTAATTGAGCACGAACATCAATGCCTGAGGCAGCTTGAAAAAATACAATGCAGAGTTCTTAAACAATTAACAGGGGAACCTCACTGCATTCGGGATGAGCGTATGTCAATCCCGAGTCAGCACGAGGAAAGGAATTGAGTACACGGAATGTCGAGCTCTGATCGTTACCTGTTATTTTTTGAAAAAGCACTGAGGAGACTTCCTGGGTACCGGTCTCTCCGGTACTTCATGTTTCGGGGGGACAGCCCCTCAGTCTGACAAACTGGTTACGCTACCTCTACCCGGTTCCGCCCTTTTGCCTTGGCCCTGTAGAGAGCATTGTCCACCCTTCGCGTAAAGCGGTCGTCATTATCATCTGCTTCCATCTGGGCCACCCCGAAACTGCAGGTAACATGCCCGACACCCGGAAATTTCCGGCTGTCGATCATGTGCCGCAGTTTCTCCGCAAATACTCGTGCCTTATCCACGGATGTGTTAAGGATGAGGATCATGAACTCCTCTCCACCCCACCTCGCGAAAAGGTCAGACGCCCTGATGCTGTGGGCGACTAGGCTGGTCAAGGTACGCAGGACTTTGTCTCCTGCTTGGTGACCATAGGTGTCATTGATATCCTTGAAATGGTCGACATCAAACATGATGAGTGTAAGCTCCGAACCGAATCGTCCTGCTCGGCGGATCTCCATATTAAGGGCGTCGGTAAATTTCACCCGATTGGAAATTCCCGTAAGAGGATCTGTGGTTGCCTGGCGTACCAGGAACTCATTGAGCATTTCCAGCTCCGCTTCCATCCGCTTGCGGTCGGTTATGTCTTGAAAAACAACCACGGTCCCTCCAATCTGTCCATGTTTCCTGAGGGGAGTCGCGACGATGGAAACAGGAAACAATGCCCCGTCCCTACGCATGAAGAGGTTGTCCTCACTGCGATACGTCCCCCCGGTGCCGATGGTCTTCAATATGGAGCACTGTGATGTCGTCACACTTGTTCCATCGGCCTTCTCACAGTGAATCACCTCATAAAACTCCTTTCCCAAGAGTTCCGATTCACTCCAGCCCAAGAGTTTTTCCGCCTCAGGGTTTATAAATTGTATGCGGCCCTCTTCGTCCAGAACATAGAGTCCCTCGCCGATCATGTCCGTAATATTGCTCAATCTGGCTTCACTTTCCCTCAGGGCCTCTTCCATCCGTTTGCGTTCTGTGATGTCTCGAAGGGCACCCTCTATTCCGGAGGGCTGTCCCGACGCGTCATACAAAAAATGGGCGTTAAGAGAAGCATAGAGGGCCGGATTGTCTTTCGTTTTAAGAACAAGCTCGTAATCGACGACCTTGCCCGTTTTCTGCAACGCAGTAAGGAGCTTCATCCTGTCGTCGGGATCGGCATAGAAATTCGACACGGGTTTGCCGATGAGTTCTTCCCGGGAAAATCCAGAATAGTGAAAGACTGAGGGACTGACATCGATAAAGTTGCCGTTCACATCGGTCTGGAAGAATACGTCTTGAACATTTTCAAAAATCAACCGATATTTTTTTTCACTTATCCGTAAAGCGTCTTCTGCCTTGTTGCGTTCCCCAACTAATCTCTTGAGCTCTCGGTTCAACCGGAGCAGGGATAAATATCTCCATCCGGCCATCATGCCGATGCTGATCAACAGGACAATGGCACCGACGGCTAAGATCCAGCTCGATGCCATATGATCGGCAGAAGGTTGGGCATCCGGCAGATCACTGAAACCAACGATCAATACTGCCGCCGGGAAAATAAAAGCTTGTGTACGTAGAGAGCGCAAAATGGTTTTCATATCGCGTCGCACCATGCGCAAATATTTCCGGATCTCGTTCCTCTTGAGACGTTCATATTGGATCGCACCTGAGCAGTATCTCCTTTTTAAGTGTAACAAGTATACCACAATAACTGAAGAATATTTAAGCAAAATTGTCGATTCCCGGTGAAGCCCACTCTTTTTGCATAATGTAATTCCTTGTCTTCGTCAAGGAACCCCAAATTGACTCCTCCCGAAAAACTGCTACAATTCTAAAGAGGTGTCCTATGAAGGAATACGATGTCATCATAATCGGGTCAGGCAGCGGAGCCAACCTTATTGAAGACGCACTGTCGCACAACAAAACCGTGGCCCTGGCTGACAAAGGTCCCGTGGGCGGGACTTGTCTCAATGTCGGCTGCATCCCAACGAAGATGATTGTTTACCCCGCCGACCGCATCATGGAAATTCGCGAAGCCGGAAAACTCGGCATCACTGCAGATATAAAAGGGGTTGACTTCACCGCCATTATGGAACGAATGCGCAAAACCGTTCAGAAGAGCCATGATCACATTCGGGAAGCATTGGAAAAATCCGATGACATCGATTTTTATTTCGGCGAAGCGCACTTCACCAGCGACTACACCCTCGAGGTGAACGACAAGATCATAAAAGGCAAAACGATCTTTATCGTTTCCGGAGCTCGGCCGCTCATACCGCCTATTAAGGGCATCGAGAGCATCGAGTACCTGACCAATGAAACAGCACTGCGGCTCACGGAAAAACCCGAAAGTATGGTCATCATTGGCGGGGGATACATTGCTGCGGAGTTCGCCCACTTTTTCGAAGCCGTAGGAACAAAAATCACGATCATCCAGCGGAATAACCGACTCGTGCCCGATGAAGAACCGGAGGTATCGGAAACGCTCAAGAAGGCCCTTTCCCGCCGCATGGCGATACATACCGATACTGAGGCAATCGAGGTCCGCCAGACAGGAAAGGTCACGACGGTCGTGGTAAAAGAACGGGGAAGTGGCAAACAAACTGAGATCATTGCACAGCACGTCCTGATTGCGGCGGGCAGAAAGTCGAACGCCGATGTCCTCATGGTCGCAAACACGGCTGTTAAAACGAACGAGCAGGGATATATCGTCGTTGACGATTTTTTGGAAACCACGAAAAGGAACATCTGGTCCTTTGGAGACGCTATCGGGAAAAAAATGTTTCGTCATACCGCCAACCATGAGGCTGAGCTCGCATGGCAAAACGCGGTTCATGGCAAAAAAACTCGGATGAATTACCTGACGATCCCCCATGCTGTTTTCTCCTGGCCCGAGATTGCATCGGTTGGCTTGACAGAAGAAGAGGCCATCAAGCTCATCGGCAAAGAGGAGCTGCTCGTGGGGAAGGGGATGTACAGCGAAGTTGCGCGCGGCGAGGCTATGATGGAGACCGAGGGTTTTGCCAAAGCCATTGTGCACAGAAAATCAGGCAAGATCCTAGGCTACCATATCATCGGTTCCCAAGCTTCCGTCCTGATTCAGGAGGTAGTGAACTCCATGGCGGCAGACGGCAACCTCTGGACAGTGGCAAAAGGTATACACATTCACCCTGCTCTCTCCGAAATTGTCCTGAAGAGTTTCGGAAAGCTGCACGAGGTCGATTAAAAAGAGGCCCCGAGTTTCACACCTAGCATATCGGCAGAAGAACTCGGCTGGTATACTAAACCTATCGATGTGTTAACGTTATGGGATTGCGCGAACCGCAGGCTGTCATAGAACACTGGCGCCTTGAAATGATACATCTTCATACCTGCCTCGGCGAACCATGATGATTGAAGGCCCGGATACAAGGTAAAGTCCGGGCTGTTGTTCCCGCTGTTCAAATATACGCTGTTCTCATTGTAAATGGCAGTTTAACTCCCCCCTCAGCGTATAGCCGTACCCTTCGGATATGGATATTTCGCCTCGTACTCCGAGCCGGCTGAACGCGGTCAACCATTCTTCTGTGTATCCTGATGCAACGGAACCGGATAAGGTAGTGCTATCATGGAGGTCTCTGGACCAAGAACTGATACCTAATCCTCCAAATGGCTCGAGGAAGGATTTTTCGCCAACGCGGAACGCTCTACCAGCATCGCACTGGATATTCGCTCCGACATACCTCACCGTGGTCTTAACCGGACTCCCCCCTGAGTAGTTCCATCATATCCCACCGTGCCCGCGAAGAGCTCGGCGAGGGGCTTTACCGTCATATGGTTCGAAAATTCATTCCAATACGAGAGCCCTGGGCCGGCAAGGATTCCTGACTCACGGAGCGGACGAACGCCATTTTGGTATTCGCTGCAGGTATAGTCATCGACCTTAAGATAGACATCCATCTCACCTGCAAATGCGCCGGCGGTGACTTGTTGATCGAATACCACAGGAGCATGAAAATCGCAAAGGATCGCCGATAAAGTTTAAGAACATACAGCTTCGTCACGCAAACGCTCCCTCAAAAAAACGAAGAGATACTGCCTCACGTTTCAACTTACGATCTCGTATCGGGAACGCTCTACCTCCCTTGGCTGAAGACGAGTTAGGGAGTATGCAGAGATCCCCATCTCGTTTCTGCGCCGGTTGAATGGTGGTCAGCGGAAGCTTAGTAGGATTCTTACTTTTCCAATTTTGGTGCATGTATCGCCATGCCGTGCACGTCCTCCGCCGCTTCCATGATCCCCTCTGCTAGCGTGGGGTGCGCATGGATCATCTGCCCCAGTTGAGCCGCCGTCGCGCCCATCTGGATGGCAAGCGCACCTTCGTGGATGATGTCCGTCGCATGAGCACCGCAGATGTGGACGCCCAGCACTCTGTCAGTGGACTCCTCGGCGAGAATCTTGATCATACCAGTGATTTCTCCCATCGCGTGCGCTTTGCCAAGCGTACGGTAGTGGAACCGCCCTACACGGTATTTCATGCCCTTCTCTACGGCAGTTTTCTCTCGGATGCCGACACTCCCGATCTCAGGCATGGTAAAAATGCACGAAGGAACTACAGAGTAATCCATCTTCACCTTACCGCCGAGGGCGTTTTCTACGGCTACAAGCCCCTGATGAGACGCAACGTGGGCGAGCATGATCTTGCCTGTTACGTCGCCGATGGCGTAAACGCCCTGGACGCTGGTCTCCATTCTTTCGTCGACGACGATCTCGCCGCGATTCCCTCTGATCACACCGATGTCTTCGAGGAGGAGGCCGTCTGAGTTCATGCTGCGGCCAATGGACACAAGTATCATATCAACACCGAGTTCCTGCCCGTTCGAAAGCTTTACCCCGAGAATGCCATTAATGTTTTTTTCGATATTCTCTACTTTTGTGTTGGGAATAAGCTTGATCTTCGCTTTTTTCAATTCCCGTTCCAGGAGCTCGGACAATTCCTCGTCCTCGGTAGAAATCGCGTAAGGCATCATTTCAACCATCGTTACTTCCGCGCCGAACGCGCGGTAGATGAAAGCGAATTCCGACCCGATCACGCCTGCGCCGACGATGAGCAACCTCGCCGGAATACTCTTGAGCAGGACCGCATCATCACTGGTGACGACGCTCTCGCCATCGAACGGGAAGCCGGGCAGTTTTGCAGGACGCGAACCTGTAGCGATGATGATTTTATCAGATTTAATGTCCATCGTCGTGCCGTCTTCCTGCACCACGCGAACAACGTCGGGTGAGAGCAGCGAGCCGCGGCCCTGGATGAGGCTGACGCCCCAGCTCTTGAGCAGACCCCGGATGCCCTTCACCTGCGTTGATACCACCTTGTCTTTGCGTTCGCGGACCTTCGCGAGGTTGTAGCCGATAGCGCCGGGAACTTCTATGCCGAAATCGTCGGCGTGTCGCACCCGTTCAAGCGTTTCAGCCGAGGCAATGAGGGTCTTTGTGGGAATGCAGCCCCAGTTCAGACAAGTGCCGCCCACTTCCGCAAATTCGATCAACGTCACCTGGGCGCCTTTCTGCGCCGCGTGAATCGCGGCTACATAGCCTCCCGGGCCCGCACCGATTATTGTAACTTTTATAGGCATTACACACTCCTTGGGCAAGGTGGTTAAAAAATATGTTTCACACAGCAGTGACCAGAAAAACCGACCAGGCGTTCTAGGCGCAGATGAGCTGGAATAGGCCGATAGCATAATCACAAAATCGATTTGCATTAGTAGAAGCTCTTTCGATTCGTCATCTGTGAAAATCTGTGTTCCAACGAATCTAGAAGTAATTTCCTCTATATCCTCCGTAGTACCGCGCTCATGTGGTCAAGATCTTAAAGCGAAAAAAAGGGAGAGTATGTACTCTCCCTTTCGGTTGATGACAAGAACTATGGTGGCCGGTTCCTCCGAAGTCTACTTCCCCTCTTCTTCTTTCAGGAACTTTTCGTACTCCGACTTGCTCATCAAGTCGTTCAATTCGGAAGTATCGCTCATTTCAAGCACAACGAGCCAGCCATTTCCGTAGGGGTCTTCGTTTATGATCTCTGGCGAGTCGGCGAGGTCCTCGTTCACCTCCACCACTGTGCCCGACACCGGACTAACGACAGGCGAAGTCGCTTTCGTAGACTCGACTTCGGAAAGCTCAGAGTCTGCATCGATTTCCGTGTCTGTTTCTGGAAGATCGATATAAACAATATCACCCATCTGCTGTTGGGCATAGTCGGTAATGCCGATTGTTGCCCGCTTTCCTTCCGCCCGAACCCAAGCATGCTCTCTGTGATATTTTATATCATCGGGATTCATGGATACCTACCTCCAAATTGGAACGTGAAGAGAATGAGTCTGTTTTTAGCCCATGCGCGCTATTTTGTCAAGCAAAAAAATGT
This sequence comes from Nitrospirota bacterium, assembly GCA_035625205.1. GTDB lineage: Bacteria > Nitrospirota > UBA9217 > UBA9217 > UBA9217 > JAJYKN01. The sequence continues at coordinate 53,816 of DASPQB010000253.1, forward strand.
CGTCATTCATCGGCTTGCTGCAGAGAAGAACTTTCACGAGGGAAGATTAAAATATTATAACACAGCAACAGGCAAGAGAGAACGCTCAGGGATGTCATAGCTCATGTTGACGTACTCCCAACGCTAAAGAACGTAGGGCTACCCACGCCATTTCCCTAAACGTAAATCGGGATAGGGGGGAGCCTCTCGGCTCCTCCCCTCCCACACCGTGCGTACGGCTGCGTACACGGCAGTTCGGCTGGTTAAGCGAACGCTTCTCGCCTCGCTTTGGGTAGGCAGTGTTTCGCAAGCGTTTCGGTCCTTGTCGGTGTCCCTCGGGGCTTCACCCCTACCTTCACCGTGAACAGCTATACTGGATTTTCTGCCGCATTACGTTGGCAGTTTCATCCTACATGCAACTCCAACCGTTTGGGCCTTCGCCCCGCCACGGGACTATGATGCCCTCTGCGGACTTCTGCGCCACGGTCAGGAAACCTCACGGCTCCCTCAGTCTCGATTCCGGGACATGACGCAGATCTCCCGAGGTAAATTCGACCGCCTTCCGCGCACAACCGCTGGATTTACGCCCTGCGCCTTTGATGGATGTCGACATCGCGATCATTTGCCCGCTCGTGGGGCACTCACGCCTCATAGCCGGTTTTTGTTCATCGGCTCGCGCGTTTGCTCCACGCTTCTTTCAGACCCCGCGTCTCGATGAAGCCCTTGCGCTTCGCTAACCCTTCGCCTCCATCAGGCTGGGTAGCGGACTCGCACCTCCAAACTGTCGAACATGCTCGGCACACAAAAAAAGGGATGCGTTTCTTCGCATCCCCTTCACTTCACAAATGTCATTACGATAGTGCTATACTGCAACCGATTCCTCTGTTTTTGATTTTTTCTGCACGGTTGCGGAAGCAGCTTCCACCATGGTTATCGCTTTTTTCGGGCAGCGGGACTCGCACATCCTGCAGCCAATGCACTTCTCCTGGTTGACGACATGCAACGAACGGATTTCGCCGGAGATAGCGTTAACGGGGCAGACCTTCTCACACACATCGATGCCTACGCACTTCGCAGGATCGATATATGCTTTCGGCCGGGGGATATAATCGAAGATCGCATGCGTGGGACATTTCTTGACGCAAAGACCGCAGCTGATGCACTTGCTCTGGTCGATGCGCGCAAGATTGTTGTCGATCTTAATGGCATCCACCGGGCAGGTCCTGACGCAGATTCCGCAGGCGATGCAGCCGACCTGGCACTTTTTCTTGACGTCAACACCCTTGTCCCTGCTGTGGCAGCTGATGATCACAGCCTTAGAGGTCTGGGCAAGTTCGATGACCTGCTTAGGGCAGGCGGCTACGCACTTTCCGCAGGCCGTACACTTATCGGGATTTATAATCGGCAGGTTGTCGGCACTCATCGTGATCGCATCAAAAGGACAAGCCCGCATGCAGGTCCCGAATCCCAGGCATCCGTACTCACAGGATTTATCTCCACCAGCAGCCAGTACCGCCGCAGTGCAGTCCTGCACGCCGGTATAGATAAACCTCCTCTGGCTGAGCGACGCTCCACCCTGGCAGAAGACACGGGCAATCTTAGGCTCGAATTTTTCCGCTTTTTTACCCGTGATTTCGGCGATCTTTTCGGCGACTGCTGATTTACCAGGAGCGCACATGCTCACTGCTACGTCGGGATTGCCCACGACTGCCTCGGCGTATCCCATGCAGCCCGCGAACCCACAGGCCCCGCAGTTTGCGCCGGGCAGGACCTCGCGGACCTGCTCTACTTTTGGATCTACTTTCACCACGAAGCGGGCAGCGACCAGGGCAAGAGCCACGCCAAACACGATGCCGAGCCCCGCTAGTACGATTAGTGTCACATACACAGTGGACGTAGGGACGGCTCCTGTTGCCTCCGATGAAGCGCCAGCGTCGATGAGTGGCACAAGCTTGTTCGTAATCGTAAATAGTGAGTGGGAGAAGACCTGCATCAGAATATGCATAAATTGTTCATACATGGTATTATACCTTTAGTATAGTAGTTTTGAAGCCAAGGATTATTGGAAGACTCGATTTGATCGGTTTCATTCGCATCCCGCAACCCTTCTTGCACAGTGCATTACAGCGTGATCATGCCTGAAAATCCCAGGAAAGCCAGGGCGATCAACCCGGTCAGCACGAACGAGATGGGAAGTCCCTGAAAAGACCTGGGGACATCGGCAAGTTCCAATTTTTCCCGAATGCTCGCCATGATGACGAGAGCCATGCTGAAACCAAGACCAGATCCCAACGCGAGCGCCATACTCTCGAATAGGCTGTAATTTTCATCGGCATTAAGGAGGGGAACGGCCAGGATGATGCAGTTCGTCACGATCAGGGCGAGGTATATGCCCAGTTTATAATACAATGCGGGGGCGACTTTTTTCATCATCGTGTCCGCTGCCTGCACAAAAGCAGCAACTGTTCCAATGAAGATCACGATCTTCAGAAAACCCAGATTATAGGGTATCATCACATAGTTATAGATGAGCCAGTTCAGTACCGCCTCGACCAGCATAACGGCCGTAAAGGTGAAACTCATTCCTATGGCCGTCTCCATCCTTTTCGTAACGCCAAAGAAAATGCAGAGACCGAGATAGCGTGAAAACACGAAATTGTTAATGAGTGCAGATGCAATGAATATGGTTAGAACATGCTGCCACATGATACCCTCCGCATGATGTCATTTCGGATTGCGAATTGCAAGTTTGTGATTTTTCATGACGCGTCTAACATTCAGTTTTGGCTAGTGCCCGCCGCTGCTTGCTCCCGCGCCGCCGAAGAACTTCCGGTCTATCCAGTTGAGCCACCCCATCATGAGACCCATTGCGAAAAAACCTCCCGTCGGCATGATCATGATGAGAAGCGGTTTTGCGGGCAGTATCTGGGTTCCCCAGAACGATCCTTTGCCCAAAAACTCCCTGAACACACCAAGCAGCATCAGGGATAGTAAAAATCCGAGTCCCATCCCTACTCCGTCAACAAATGACGGCAAAAGTGTGTTCCTGCTCGCGAACATCTCAGCCCGGGAAAGGATGATGGCAAAGGCGACGATGAGCATGATATAGAGACCCATTTCCTTGTAGACTGCCCTTTGGTAGGCAGACATCACCTGATCGATCACCGTAACCCATGTGGCGGTAATGAATACGTAGGAGGGAATACGCACCTTCGGGTTGATGAAGTTCCGCAAGATGGAAACGGTTACATTCGTCATGGTCATGACAAACAAAACGGCAACACCCATCAGAAACCCATTTTTTACGCCGCTCGTAACAGCAACCGCCGGACAGAGAGAGAGCGCAAGCCTGAAGACCGGATTCTCACCGAAGATGCCGTTTTTGAGCAGCGCCCCTAAACTTACATTATTACTCATTTTTCCACCCCCTGCACCGCAGTCTTTATGCCTGCACCATACTTATCGACAAGCAACTGCACTGCGTCTTTCACGCCGTTAGTCACGCCGCGGCTCGAATACGTGGCTCCGGATACGGCCTGGATGTTTTCCTTGGTCTCGGTTTTTGTCAGGATGATCTGCGAAAGTGACTTGCCTTTGAACTGGTCGAGGAAGCTCTTTTCCAGAACCTGGTCCCCGAGACCGGGAGTTTCATTCATATCGAGGATCTTGACATCCCTAATTTTCATGTCAGGACTGAGTGAAACGAGCATCTTTATGAAACTGGAATATCCTTTACCAGCAGTTTCGGCGATATAGGCTACCGATATCCCGCTGGCTGTCGCCTGATAATACTCGTAGGACTTATTATCAGCGCTCCAGGTGCCTGCCGGCTTAATGGGGTCGGTCGCATCGGGAGCCATCTCTTTCAAGGCTTCTTCCTTCTCCTTCTTCTCAGCCTGAAACCGGACAGGATGAGTATGTTGATAGGTTACACTCATGATGATGCCCGCGACGATGAATATCGCGACGAGAGGGAGGGTTATCTTCAATATGTCCTTCATTTCTTCACCACCTTGGCCTCTGTTTTGCCGAAGACCGGACTCCTCATGCCCCGGTCAAGGAGAGGTGCGAAGCAGTTCATGAGGAGGATGGCGAACATCACGCCCTCGGGATAACCGCCTTTCAGTCGTATGAGCGTCGTAAGAATGCCAGCGCAGATGCCGAATACCACCTGGGCACTCCGGACCGAAGGTCCCGTCACGTAGTCCGTAGCCATGAAGAACGCCCCGAGGATGAGACCACCGGACATCATGTGAAGAATCGGATCGCCAGTCATAAGGCCATCTTTGCCGCCGAAGACCCAGGTGAGAATGCCGACCGTGGCAATAAAAGGAATGGGTATGTGCCACGTAATGTACCGCTTCATCATAAGAAACGCGGCTCCGAGCAAAAGGGCAACGGCTGATGTCTCGCCGAGCGAACCGGCCCGGTTCCCGACGAACAGGTCCTGATACAGAGCTGCCTTGGTATGATAAATTTCAAGGAGCTTCGCCATGCCTTCCTCTTTGAGGATGACAAGGGGCGTAGCCGTCGTTTTGGCATCGAAGGCCATAAACGTCGTAGCCGGGGCGACAAAAGTGGTCATGATTTTTGCGAAGCTGATGAGGACAAAGGCGCGTCCGACCAGCGCCGGATTGAATATGTTGTAGCCGAGACCGCCGAAGAGCTGCTTGGCGATCATGATCGCCACGATGGAACCGACAACGGGAATATAGAGCGGCACGTTGGCCGGCAGGTTCATTGCAAGGAGCAGGCCCGTCAGGAACGCGCTCCCGTCTGAAAGCGTAACCGGCTTCTTGAGCAGCAATTGCATACCGGCCTCTGCCAGGAGAGACGTCGCGAGACAGACAAGAATCACCATGATAGCCGGCAGGCCGAAGTAGTAGACCGACATGAGCGTAGCCGGTAGCAGCGCACCGCTCACAGTCCACATGATCTTCGCCGTGCTCTCCATGTCGTGAATGTGGGGACCAATCGACACGATCAGCTTAGGCAGTTCTTTCGGTAGTTCCTTGGCAGGTGCTTCCATCAGATGACCCTCTCTTCTCTAACATGGTGCGCAGGGCACGGAGCAAAGAATGGAAGACCGATCTCTGTTCAATGCGTCCTGTTATCCGCCCTCTGCGCATTAATTTTTCTTTTTTGCCAGCTCCTTTTTGGCTTTTTTCACCCACTGGACCATCGGCCGGTTAGCGGGGCAGACGAAAGTACAGGAACCACACTCAAAGCAGTCCATCAGGTTATAGTTCTTCGCGTCTTCGTAGTGTCCCTTCTCGACGTAAAGTCCAATGTAGGAGGGTTGGAGTTTCATTGGACAAGCGTCGATGCATCTGCCACAGCGGATACACGGGCCGTAGGGTTTCGTGTATACTTCGTCCCGCGGAAGTACCGTGATTCCGGACGTTCCTTTTATCACTGGCACATCGAGCGTATACTGGCTCATGCCCATCATGGGGCCGCCAGAGATAACTTTGGCTGCATTGTCGGTAAGGCCGCCTGCCTCTTCAATGAGTTGAGAGAACGGGGTGCCGATCCGTACGAGGAAATTTTTCGGCTCTTTCACCCCTCGGCCTGTCACCGTAACGTAACGCTCAATCAGCGGTTTACCGTAGCGCACGGCGTTGTAGATGGCCTCCGCGGTGCCGACGTTCTGGACGACGACGTGGACATCCATGGGCAATCCGCCCGCCGGCACTGTCCTGCCTGCGATGGCCTTAATGAGCATTTTTTCGGCTCCCTGCGGGTACTTGACCTTGACTGGCCAGACGTTGACCTCGGGAGAACCTGCCGCGGCTTTGGTCATGGACTCGATGGCGTCGGGCTTGTTAGATTCGATGCCAATATATCCCTTGCTCACGTTCAGAATTCGCATGAGGATCTTGAGGCCATCTACGATTTCCGAGGACTTTTCGAGCATGAGTCTGTGGTCCGACGTGAGATAGGGTTCGCACTCTGCGCCATTTAGGATTATAACGTCGATCGGCTTCTCTTTGGGAGGGGAAAGCTTGACATGGGTGGGAAACGTTGCCCCGCCCATACCCACAATGCCGGCATCTTGAACAATCTTCTTCAGCTCATCGGGGCTCAGTAGCTGATAATCGGGGTTTTCCTTCAGTCCGCCGACCCACTCATCTTTACCGTCGTTCTCGATGACAACTCCAGGCATGTCCGTACCAAGTACATGTGGAAAGTTGCCGAGAGCAACGACCTTCCCCGAGATCGTAGCATGAACGGGGGCAGAGACAAAACCAGTGGTTTCACCGATCTTTTCTCCTTTTTTTACTTCTTGCCCGATGACGACGAGTGGTTTCGTTGGTGCGCCGATATGCTGACTGAGGGGGATAACTGCTCTCTTGGGGATTGCTGCGGTAACGGTCGGCTTGTGTGCTGTGAGCTGCTTGTTATCAGCGGGATGCACACCTCCGCTGAATGTATCATGAGCTTTTACGGTTGTGGCTTCCATCAGTCTCACCTGCCATAGCATATATAAATGAACGTTGGAGTTTTCGCCTTCATAATTTAAAAAGCCGCACCGTTTATAACAGAATGGCGCCGATGTGTCAAGCGAATTTTTCCTGAGACCTATTGAAAATCCTTCTAATTTTGCTCCCTACAGATCCGTTGGTGCGGTAAATGTGCTAGAAAGTCTTTCCTCGGTGGCGAGCGTCGGAGGGGGATACTCTGAGAGGGGAAGAGGCAGTACAATCCAGGTAACACATTAGAAAACATGAGACCGCAGGTTCCCGTTCGCTCTTGACGATGATAATACTATTTTCCCACGATAACGAGCAGCGCTGCTGCCAATTCCGATCTCTGAACTGTACGGCTGACGCCGTTTGCATCCGTCTTTCTCAACTCAATTGCGTGAAACCAGCATGCCAGGACGACAGAAAAGAATGCGGTCCTCTTTACCTGAAATCCTGTCATGAAAAAACAAACAATAAAGTTACGCTACCTGGACTACTTCCTTCACATCAGGGATCTGCTCTTTCAGAAATTTCTCAACACCCATCTTGAGCGTCATGGTTGACATAGGACAGGAACCGCAGGCGCCTTTAAGCCGCACCTTCACAACTCCGCTGGCATCCACGCTGATGAGCTCGATGTCTCCGCCATCCCGCTGGAGCGAGGGCCGTACCTTTTTGAGCGCTTCTTCGACTTTTTCTTTCATGATCGGTCTCCTTCGTTGGCAATGATGTTACGCTACTTGCATATGGTATAATTATACCCTTTTTTACTCTCGATTAATAGATTTTTCTATGATCAGGATCATATTGCCGCCAACTGTCTCTTAACCACGGGCAGCAAGGGAGTGTCGAAGCAGAGGATGGACAGAGCGTGCATAATGATATCCTGCCGGCGAACGTTCAATCGTCAGTTCCCGTGCGCACCGAGCGATCATACCGATGGTAAGCATTTTTTCTGTCCCGATTTTCAAAACCTCGCAAATTCAATCGCACATGTCAGATCCTCTGATCCTGTCACTAGCTGTCGCCTTTGCATGTATAGAGGGGTGGCCACTACCCTGTTGATGTTCTTAGTGGTGGAGTCACGGGCGATGCATGGGTGGTCATTCTGGTAAGCTTGCGGTGGACAACTGAATATGAAACTATGGTGAATGAATTACGAGGGATGTAAGAAGCTATTCCTTCCATGCGTGGTTGCCGATAAGCGGGACAAATATGCAGGGGATGCTCCGGTCCGTCACGAACCCTTCGGCAGTCTTGATGACTTTTGTGAGCGTCTGTTCATATCGCTCTCCCACAGGGATCACCATCCTGCCGCCTTCTTTCAACTGCTCGACGAGCGGCGCGGGGATGTCTGGCGAGCCCGCCGTAACGATGATGGCGTCAAAGGGCGCCATGTCCTTCCAACCGTAGGTCCCGTCATAGACCTTGATCGCAACACTTCTGTACCCAAGACGGTCAAGGGTAGCCCGCGCACGATCTGCAAGTATTTTAATTCGTTCCACCGTATAGACCTTTTCGCATAATTCCGCGAGTACAGCTGCCTGGTATCCCGAGCCCGTACCGATTTCGAGCACGCGCTCCGTGCCCGATAGTCCGAGGAGCTCTGACATCACTGCAACCATGTAGGGTTGAGACATAGTCTGTCCTTCGCCGAGCGGCAGCGCGCTGTCCTGGTACGCCATACCCCGGATGGCCTCAGGCAGGAATTCGTGCCTCGGCACCTTTCGCATGGCTAAGAGAACGCGCTCGTCCTTGATGCCCCGGCTGACGATCTGTTCATCCACCATACGGAGGCGTTCTTTCTCAAAGTTGATCACTCGGCGCTCCTGTGCGTCGCGATCTCTCGGTAGGACATCGTCTCCATGGACCTCAGCAGGTTAAAAGATGCGTAATCCGTCATGTCGAGATGGAGCGGTGTGATCGAGACGAACTTCTTGTCCACGGCATCGAGGTCCGTCCCCGTCTCCCGTTCCCAGTCAGGTTCTCCCCCGCCGATCCAGTAGTACTTCTTCCCGCGCGGGTCAACGCGCTCCACCGTCATTTGATGGTAAATTCGCTTGCCGAGCCTGGTGATGAGCGTACCCTGCATTTTGTCGATAGGAAGGTTTGGAACATTGATGTTGAGAAGCGTTCCGGCGGGTAGTCCGTCCCGCATGATGCGCTTTACAGCGTGGAATGCCACCTCCGCTGCCACAGCAAAACGAAAGTCCTCCCGTGCGGCAAGAGATATAGCAAAGGCAGGGATCCCAAGCAGGATACCCTCGATAGCCCCTGCGACGGTCCCTGAATAGGTCACGTCGTCGCCGAGATTCGGCCCCTTGTTGATGCCCGATACGACCAGTTTCGGCACCTCTTTCAAAAGTCCCTTGACAGCGATATTCACGCAGTCTGTAGGCGTCCCATTGACGCTGTACATACCTTCCCTGACTTCCTCAATCAGAAGGGGGCGATGGAGCGTCATGGAATGGCCTGCCGCACTCCGCTCCCGGTCCGGGGCCACGATTACGACCACATCGATCTCACGCAAGCGCTTTGCGAGGACCTGTATGCCCGGTGAATAAACACCATCATCATTCGTAACGAGGATCATGTATGACACCTCAGAATAACGCAGCTGTTGAATACAGGAGGTTTATACAATAAAAAGGAGTGAAAAGTAAAGGGGAAAGAGGAGCCACGGTCATCCGCCACATTATTCTCCACGGAGGAGACAAACCATGACGGTTTGAGCCTTACTGGTATTCATCAGATACAACGTCGTGCCCAAAATTCAGAGACATCCTTTACGATGCTTTCGGAGACCAGCTCATTCGCCGCAGATTCAAACCAATCCGCCGGCATCGACCGGGAATAGCCCGGTTGCACGAAACGACTGTCCATCAGTACAATGAGCCCCCGATCCGTCTCAGAGCGTATCACTCTCCCGGCGGCCTGGATCGCCTTGGCCATGGCCGGGATCGCATAAGCATAGGCGAAACCTGCGCCGTATTTCCGTTCGTAATACTCCCTCATCTGCTCACGCTCGAGATCGTAATTTGGCAGCGGCGGTCCCACGATGAACGCACCGATCACCGATTCACCCGGATAGTCCACTCCCTCGGACAACACGCCTCCCTGCACAGCGAACACGATTGTCGGGTCAATCCCTTCTTTGAGCTGTTGCTGAATGTCCTCAACACGGAACGCATTCATATCCCGCTCCTGACGGAGAACAGTGAAGCCGCCAGGAGGCTCGAACAGGTCGAAAACTCTCCCCAGAAACTCGAAGCTCGGGAAAAAGGCGAAATAATTCCCTTCGCGTAGTGCCGCAATCCTCCGGATCGCGTCGCTGATCCGAAGATAGTTATGCTCGCGGGCCGAGTACCTGGTCGAGACCTGGGGAATGATCAGGAGTTTGCGGTTTTCCTTCGGAAAGGGGCTAGGAAATTCAGCCTTATGCACCGTCTCCGGATCGAGCCCGGAAAGTTTTGCGTAATAGGCAAAGGGCTTTAAGGTAGCTGAGAACCCGACAACCCGCTCAAATTCATTGTAGCAATCCGTAAGCATCGGCGAAGCATCGCAGCAGGTAATCTTTACGATACCGCCGGTCGCATGGGGATGAAAGGTCGTGAAAAACTCCTGATGATCTGGATCGCCGACGTACTCGAGGGCTTCTGTGAACTCTGACCAGTAAAAGGAAAGCCTCATAACCACGTCCCTCGGCTGGATGGCGACGTCGGAATCGAGATACCGTGAGAGGAAGGAACGGAGCCTGATGTCCTGCTCGACAAATTGTTCAATCGCTGGACTGATCTTCACCGGTTTTGCAATTTTGCCAGGGCTGCATGAGACAATCACTCGTATGCAGCTGTCGAGAAGCTCTTCTGCTTCAGCGCGGAAGAGCGGCAGCAACGCCCGCATCCCGCTGCGCATCTGTTCGAGTGTGCTGCTGGAGAGCGCGGGAGAGTAATAGTCCATGGCACGAGCGGGAAGATTATGGGCCTCGTCTATCACAAGGTTCGGTTTCCCCTTCTGGTCAATGCCGACTTCCGTCATTCGGCCGAAGCAAGAGCGCGGAGCGAAAACATAGTTATAATCGCAGATCACGATATCGGCTTCCTGTGCCCCTTCGAACTGCAGTTCGAAGGGGCAGACCGTGTATGTTTCGCCGAGTGTGCGGAATACCTGGGCCTTTAACTTCCTCTTCTTTGCGAGCAAATCGAGGATCCCGTGTTGATATACTTTGGCGTAATAATCGCGGGCGTATTCACAGTAATCGGGATTGCAGAGCGGCTCGTTCTTGAAGCAAATTTTCCCCTTTGCTGTTATCGTAAGGGATTTCAGTTTTGCGCCGGCATCCTGAAACCGCGTAATAGTGTTTTCAGCAACGGCATGCTGACTGTTCTTCGGAGTGAGGTAGACTACCTTTTGGCCCCTGCTCAGAGCTTCCTTCAGAAGAGGATAGAGTACTCCAACCGTCTTTCCGAGGCCAGTAGGGGCCTGAATAAGCATTGGATTCCCCTCCTGCATTCCCGCCTCAATGGTGTGCATGAGCTCGATCTGGCCGGGACGCGGCCCTTGGAAGGGGAATGGAAAAGCGGCGGCAACCTTCCTGCGGTGCCTGGAATGCTTCTCCGCCTTTCTGGCATAAAGAACAAGCTCGTCGAGCCTGATGTCGAGCCAACTCTCGTACGCAGGCTTGTCGAATGCGATTTCGAGATCACAAGACTCCCTGGTGCGGTTAGAGACGAGATGAAAGCTCAACACAGGAAGAACCCGGTGCTCGAGCCAGTAGAAGTAACCGTAAGTCAGGAGCTGCAGACCGTACGGGTGGGCCATTTGATTGCCCGCGAGCCGATTCGCAAGTTCACGGATGTTGAAGCTGGTTTTGATCTCTTCGATTTTCGGTGGATCATGCCTGAAAATCCCGTCCATGCGGCCGGCGATGCTGAATCGATACCGATCCCGATCGAATGCGCGGCTTAGCATGACCTCGGCCTCATATGCAGAATCGGACTTTGCTCTTTTCTTCTGCGCGCGGATGTGGATTTCCCTCCCCTCGGCAGCTGCTCGTCCATATCCCGAATGCACCTCGATGCTCCCTGTCCGGGGGACCGGTATGGCGAAATCGCGGATTGCAATCGGGATGAGTTTCAGGTCGGCAATCATAGTACAGCCTCCGGCCGCAATCAAACGAACGGTATCTCGACACACGCCATGCTGACGCACGCGGTAACAATTGACGACATTGGTTCCCAGAATCATTCTTTCAAATCAATGATCGATAATCATACTCCACTTTACCAGCGGAATCTATCGGGAACGTGCATTGAAAAAAAATAAGCCATAACTTTTTTCAAGTTATAGCTTAGAGGAAAGGGGCTGGGGTAAACCAATTTGAACGGCTGGTAACGCGCGCCGTCGCGAGCTTTCCCGTTAAATTGTTGCCGTGATTTCGTTAGAATAACTACTTTCCTCGCCTGCCGCATCCACATCCGAGACGACAAAATAATAGGTCCCATGCGGTAGGGTCAATGTGTCAGTAATGGTCGAGGTTGCAGGATTTGGAACGCTTACGACCATAGTGTAAACGCCCGATGCGGTTCCGTAATATACATGATACGTTGATATATCTGTGGCGGGATTCAATGGAGTCCCATCTGAATACGACGTTGGGGCGTCCCAGATAAGGGTAACCGTTGGTGGAGCCGTAACTGTCAGGGAAGCAGTTCCTGAAACTCCGCTCCAGGTAGATGAGATCACGGTTGATCCGACGCCGACAGCCGTGGCTAGTCCATTTGATCCAGCTGCATTGCTGACCGTTGCGACACCCGCGGTAGAGGAACTCCAGGTAGCGAGTGAGGTTAAAACCTGCGTCGTGCTGTCTGAGAACGTACCGGTTGCTGTAAACTGCTGCGTCGACCCCGTCGTGAGCGAAAAAACAGGCGGTTCTACGGCGATTGAAATCAATATCGCCGGGGTTACCGTCAAGGTGGTCGATCCTGATTTGCTGCCTAGTGTCGCCGTGATTGTCGTCGACCCGACTACCACCGGTGTTACCAATCCATTTGAACCAGCAGCATTGCTGATGGCTGCAACGGATGCTGACGATGAACCCCAGGTCACCGCCGTTGTGAGATTTTGCGTCGAACCGTCCGAGTATGTCCCGGTGGCTATGAATTGCTGGGTGGTCCCTAGCGCTATGCTTGGACTGGACGGCGTTACTGCCAAGGAGACGAGCGTTGCCGGCGTAACGGATAACATCGTGCTGCCGGAAATGCTTCCCACTGTCGCGGTGATCGTCGTTGACCCGACTGCCACCGGTGTCGCCAATCCATTTGAACCGGCAGCATTGCTGATGGCTGCGACGGATGCTGCCGACGAACCCCAAGTCACCGCCGTTGTAAGATTTTGCGTGGAACCGTCAGAGTAAGTACCGGTAGCGGTGAATTGCTGGGCAATCCCTAGCGCTATGCTCGGACTGGACGACGCTATTGCCACGGAGACAAGCGTTGCCGGCGTAACGGATAACATCGTGCTGCCGGACATGCTTCCCACTGTCGCGGTGATCGTCGTTGCCCCCGGTGACACCAGTGTTGCCAGTCCGTTTGATCCAGCAACATTGCTGATTGTTGCTGCCGAAAGAGACGAAGAATTCCAGGTAACAGATGCAGTGATATTTTGGGTAGAGTTGTCGGAATAAATTCCGGTTGCGATAAACTGTTGAGACGTCCCCAGGGCGGTGCTCGGGTTTGTAGGAGTGACCGAAATAGCTACGAGCGTAGCTGCCGTGACGGTCAACGTAGTAGAACCGGTTATATTTGTTGCCGGATCCGAGGCGGTAATCGTCGTCGTACCGACGGATTGAGAAGTGGCTTTGCCGATAAAACCTTGAGCCGTACCGATGATCGCTACCGCGGCCGTTGAGGAACTCCAGATTACGCTGGTCGTTAGGTGTTGAGTGCTGTTGTCAGAGTAGATGCCAGTAGCGATAAATTGTTGTGTCGTCCCTTTGGCGATGGTTGGATTCGTTGGGGTTACCGCTATCGATTGAAGCTGTGCTGAGGTTACCGTCAACGTAGTGGATGCGGTTATGGTCCCATTCGTGGCTATAATCGTGGTAGTACCAACTGCTGTTGTTTTAGCCACGCCTGGACTCGTAATCGTTGCGACAGCGGTGTTCGAGGAGTCCCAGCTGATCATCGTTGTTATGTCTTGTGTGGAATGGTCAGAATAGATGCCGGTAGCATTATAATGCTGTATTGTCCCTATCGGATTGGTTGGATTCGTAGGAGTGATCTCTATTGATTGCAATGAGGCATTCGAGGCATTGGTATTCGCACCTCCGCCTGCGCCGCAAGCAGAGAGAAGAATGGATGCGCAGAAAAACATTGCCACTCTGTTTTGATGAAATTTCATGCGACCTACCTCACCTGATGTGCCCTGAAGGAATAGTTCGAAACGTTGCTTCCCGTCACCTGGTTTCATGACCTGGAAGTTCCCGTATACTGCTGACCCGGCGGTATCCCGTCAATGTCCTGCTAAAAGTCTTATTGTGAGTTTGTTGCATTTCTGCAATCAGGATTATCGCGGAAGTCGGTTCAGCCACAGCCAATCGCACCGAACACATTGCCATACCGATAAAATATTTTTCCCCTTCTCCACAGTTCATGAGAAGGCCTTTGCCTTGCGGGATTCTCCCCCACCAGTTATAGTCCGGAGGAGATCTGGATTTTTGGGTTATGAGGCCCCCGTAATGGTCCAGTCAAAAGAGGGATTTTATCGGATACCAGAAGAGTTCCTTGCTTACATCCAAACGCGTGCTATGGGGTTCATCGTAAACCACTGGTAACAGACTGATCACTTTTCGAAGCAAACTTCCGCAAGATACCATTCATCGAGCAATCCGGGATTGGCAACATTGCATGCAGCGGAGAAAATTCCAATTTAGTAAAGAAAGATGCAAAAAAATCAGCTCGCGTGAAGTTTTCTTATCATTCGTGTCCGATACCTATTCCAAAGGTACTTCAGATCCCTTCGTCTTGTCCGATAATAGAGTTCTCCCGAACACTATTACCATACGAGGGAGCAAACCATGCGCGGATTGAAAACGATTTCAGAGTTTCTAAGACACCTACTGAGATATCAGATTGACGAACGACTCAATGTGCCATCTGGGATTGTCGATTGTAGTAATAATTGTAGTAATAGCTGGAAACAAACAAGATGCAGCATTGACGCAAGCAAATTCCGGCGGCAATTAATGTTATCCGTTGTTTACCTTAATTGCATACCTGATGAAGTATGAGCATTCCCTGCTCCTTTAAACCGTATCTTCAGGGCGATGTTCAATGAACGTCAGAACTTGATCGATATTCCTTCACTGATACGTGAAAGGCTTGCGGCAATTCAGAATGAGTCCTACAAAGGGCTCTATTTAACCGGGACAGAAGTCTAGCATTTCCTCAAAGAGAGTGCAAGCCAAATTTAGGGTTAAGACGGAGAAGATTTTGTGTATTACTAAAGTTGGAGATGAGTTGTAAGGAGGGAACCCGCGATAAAGTAGAGGCGGGTCCGTGAGAGCGTTTTACAGTTGGCTTTTGCAGAGAGAATCCATGTTTTACTGAGCAACGAGTGCTGATTGCAGGTCACGACTGTATGAGCTTAAAGAAAATGCGCTCCTTTTCAGGGACGAATGCGCTATCATATGGGCATTGGACGGAAGGCCGCCGAGTCCACGATGTCAGATGCCAGCGAACGTCGCGATGTCCGCCACGATGAGAACCTCGGTTGTATGCTCAGCGACATTGCCAGCTGGTTTTTCCAGAATGAGGTTGGCATTGACTTGAAACTGCCGACCCCTCTGCCAGAATAAAGGCCATCCCCCCCATCTGTTCACCTTTCTGCATGAGACATTTCGAATCAGACCATCAGCAACAAGATCCACTATGCTCGGCGTGAGCGAGTAGTTCCATCATTTATTCTCGCGACCTGGTAGCATTCACGCCGTCCATAGGCCGTATGCGTTCTCGTTTGAAACCTGGGAACTGCACATGACTCGATTTCGAGCGGATCCACCATATCCTTAGGCCTCTGTCATTCTTCGTCCTCCGACGCACGCACAGGGAGAGAGTGGGTCTCATCTTTCTCTCTTCAGCAGGGAAAGCCTTTGGCGCTCCACTGATCTGCCTATTCAGCTCGTCGGCGACAGATCGCGCACGACCGATCAAAATTCTTTGCATCAAGCGAGCAATTGCGATGTAAAGTGAAGCAAACGCCAGTCATTCCATAGGGGGCCCATTTCCCGACCGTCACTTCTCTTTATCGATTCTTCTTGACGATGAGTTGTTCTTCAAATGGCTCAAATAGCATCAACGCGCCAAATCGTTCTTTGGGATATCGCTCGCTGTTATCAAGAACCGACCAACGAAATATTTTGATACCACCATGAACGTCATGGTTATGCATAATCGCATCTCTCTCCGTCACGGGCAGGCATCTCTGAAATTGTAACCAGAATCACAGACAATTTGACGGCCCCCCCGTAAGATATGATCACATTCGATATGCGGTCGTACAATATTTGCTGGCACCGAGAAGTATAGCGCTTCCATTCTTACTCTGATCAGAGCAAACCTGGGGAAACCCAGGGACGCAGAGCTACGGGACTGACGAATGATGGAGACCATGTCCGCCGAGCCGCCAGAGGTTATTACTGGCGGTTTTTTATTGCTCACATTAAAGAAGGGTAGGATTTTCTCAATGTCTTGCACGAAGATATATGCCGCTCTCTTGGCATCATTGATTTTTACGAATCTACTTGGATGCGGTGTGAGTAGTATTCCAACTTCCACAAGTAACGACCAGGCTCAACTCGTATCCATTTCTATAACTCCCTCTAATTCAGTGATAGCAACGGGCACGAGCCAACAATTCACTGCAGTTGGAACGTACGCAGATAACACGATAAAAGACCTGACAGCGTCAGCGACATGGATTTCGAGCGATACAAGCGTAGCAACGATCAGTCCCGCTAGCATTACCGCAGCGGCAGTCAACGCTCCCGGGCGTATCACTGTAGTCGCCAGAGGCATCGGCACAACAACCATTAAAGTGACAATGGGATCGATCACAGGATCAATGACGCTAAAGGTAACTTCGGCAACGCTCATGTCCATAGCAGTCACACCAACCAATCCAAGCATTGCAGTGGGAACGAACCAGCAGTTTACCGCCACAGGGACATTTTCAGATAACACAACTCAGGATTTGACGGCATCAGCGACCTGGAGTTCATCGTCAGCGGCCGTCGCAACCATCAGCAATGCTGCAGGCTCTTCGGGATCAGCCAGCTCAGTGGCTCCAGGATCAACAACGATCATCGCAACATTGGGGAGAGTCTCGGGATCGACGATACTGACAGTGACGCCGGCAACGCTCGTGTCCCTGACGGTCACACCGACCAATCCAAGCATTGCATTGGGGACAATACAGCACTTTACCGCTACGGGGACTTACTCCGACAATTCAACGCAGGACCTGACAAAAGCCGTGACCTGGAGTTCGTCATACCCAGGCATAGCAACGATCAGCAACGCTGCAGGGTCCAATGGCGTGGCCACCTCCGTGGCCACGGGGGCAACAACGATCGTGGCCGCATTGGGGACCGTCTCGGGATCGACGATACTGACAGTGACGCCGGCAACGCTCGTCTCCCTGACGGTCACACCGACCAATCCAAGCATTGCATTGGGGACACTGCAGCACTTTACCGCTACGGGGACTTACTCCGACAATTCAACGCAGGACCTGACAAAAGCCGTGACCTGGAGTTCGTCATACCCAGGCATAGCAACGATCAGCAATGCTGCAGGGTCCAATGGATCGGCAACTTCGGTAACCACGGGGGTAACAACGATACAGGCATTATCAGGTAGTATATTAGGATCGACAACGCTGACAATCACTGCGGCGACGCTCGAATCTATCGCAGTGTCTCCTAGCAATCCTTCCATTGCCATCGGCGCCTCACAGGTGTTCACCGCGATGGGTTTATTCACGGACAACACTACGCAGGACATGACGGCATCAGTAACTTGGAGTTCAGCAAATTCGGGCATCGCAACAATAAGCAACGCAGCCGGGTCAAACGGTTTAGCAACCGCAGTCGGCGCCGGCACCACAGCTATTACCTGTGTATCGGGGAATGTATCGGGGGCTGCCTCGCTTACTGTTGCCGATGCCGGCGTCGTGACGTTAAGCTGGGATGGGCCGACGACAAATACGGATGGGTCATCCTTGAATCCAATTACTGACATATCCATCTATAAAATATATTACGGAGCCGCAAGTAACACCTATACTCAGGTAGTAACTGTTGCGAATCCCGGGACTACGACCATTACGCAAACATTGAGCCTTCCCCCGGGGACGTATTATTTTGTCGTGACCGACGTAGATATCTCAGGACAGGAAAGCGGCTATTCAAATGAAGTTGTGAAGACCATTTGACATCCTCCCAGCCTGCAGGCCAAGGCTCGCCGGAAGAGGCTCTAGCTCTGCTTAGCGCAGTGACTGAATCTTTCTCGTGTTTAAATTGACAAA
>DASPQB010000254.1:0-5304 GCA_035625205.1 Nitrospirota bacterium
TAAATTCTGTAGGTGAAGGAAATAAGGGAAATATCTGTCGATTTTATTAAAATCATATTGAATTTGTTTTACGGTATCCACTGCTATTGGATCAATAAGTATAGAGTTATTTTCCTTAGCGAATTTTGCACGGCTCCATAATGGTATTAGTAAAGTTTCTTGGACTCCACTTAAATTTATATTCATGTGGTAACTCCGTTAGCTTATATTTTCTAGCGATTTGCTTGAGTTGCGCGAGTAATCGCCAAACCTCAATTCCCGAATCATTCATTCAGGGGTTCGAAGAGGTCTTATCTACTGGCACGTTAAAAAGGAATCCGCCTCCTCCGGATACTCCCTCGAACGTTGGCCGCACGCCATTCCACTTCGCGATTGCCTGCTGCTGTAGTTCCAGCCGCCTCCACTGGAGAAGATTCGACGTGATCGACGCGGCCAGGATCGCGTTTGCTTTTGCGTCTCCATCTGCCCGAGCAATGGTTGCCTTCGCGAGCCCCTCTGCCTCCGCAATGCGCTTGGCGGCCTCTGCCCGAGTGGCACGAACTTCATTTTCTGTGCGAATCGCATCCTGAATCGCCTTGATCTTCGCCTCGATCGCCTTGGCCACCGGCTCCGGAGGCCGAGGCGGACCAACGAATCCGAATTGCTCGATCAGAACCCCGACCGGTCTGAGATGCTCTTGAACACGCTGACGCGAGGCTTTCAGAAATTCCTCTTTCCGCTCGCCATAAATCTCCTCCGCCGTATATCGCGTGCCTTCTTCATTGAATGCGTCTCGCGTGACGTTTCTCAAATATCCATGAGACCAGATTCCCATGTCGTCCGTGCGGAACCGCACATAAAAATGGGGCACCTTGTCTGACTCAAGACGGTACGAAACGCTGACATCTGCCGTGAAAGGCATCCCCTCCTTCGAATTAAAGCTGATCTCTTCATTAATGGGTTTCCCCTCGTGTTGGCTTCGTGTCCAGATGACGGTTTGGGTGAAAACCGGCCACTCAAGCACCGTCGAAAACCCCCTAAAATAGAAGACCCAACCGATTTGGGTCGGGAAATCCTCGACACCACGCTGTTTGCCGCTGTAATGCACCTTGATTCCAACATGACCAGGCTCGACGCGCGTGAACCCCACTAACACGAGAAGAAGCCCGAGTACTACGACAATGATGACCAAACGAAATCTGTGCCCGTGCGATATGGAGCCAACTCGTTTCACAACATCGTTCATTATAATCCCTCCTGTAACGTCAGATTTGATTTGTTCTCTGCGTACACCACTACGCCAAACTACTCAAGCTCGCCCCTCAATGCTACTTCAAAGGCTCTTTAGACAACACGATATCGTCAATCCAGACGGTGCCTTTGCCGCTGATGACGAGGTTCAGCGTCACCTTATCCGGCTTTTGTCCTTTCTGGAAAAGGAATGGAGTTTGAATTATCTTCCAATCGGTCTTCTGGCTCACGGCATCGTTCATTCCTCTCGAGAAGTATTGCCCACCGCCGACATGTGCCCACATTTCCAAAAAGGCTGTGCCGTCAAGGTCGCTCTTCACCTTAGCCTTATACAATAGCTTTGCATTCTCCACATCCAGGCCGGAGACTTCGCCTAAGCAGATTGTCGTAGGCCATCGGGCCGTGATCTTGATTGAGGCTTTTCCTTCCGCCTTCACATGGATATCCGTTTGGATGGTCGTGCCGATGGCAGAGGCGTCATCCAGCTTCAACTTCTTCAGGTCTTCCGAATAGGCTAGGGTAGTGAGAACCATCAGCAGGAAGAAAATCAAAAGCATTAATTTCATGTTGTCTCCTTTCTTTAGGCCGAACTTACAAACTCATCGAGAGCCAGACTTATCAGCGATTCGTGCAGAGCCTTGTTATATGCGATCTATCTAAGCCGTTCAAATTCAATCTTGTAGGCTTCCTTTCCTTGTATCTCGCCATATCTCCACTTCTTACTAAACAGTGTCTTCGTGTCTCGCTATCAAGTACATGGCGATGTTATCGTGCTACCGGAGCTGTTTCTACAGCCTTAACGTCGATACTGAGGTTCAGTGAAGCCCGCGCAGCGAGTTAGCTATGACCTCCACCCTCTATTGGCGTTCATTTTGTCTGATTGTTCTTTTTCCAGAAAGCAAGGCGCACAAAGCGAATCCCAGTTGTTCCATCAATCTCCGTAAGCGAATGCTCGAACGCACAACCAAGCTCTTGGCACTTCTCGGTGAAGAAAGCCGCTGCACTAGAGATGCTCTCTGGATAGAGCCCAAAATGTAACCATATGCAGAGCACGTCTTTCTCTGAATCTGCGCGGCGATAAAGCTTATCGAAATCTTTTTGATAGTCTGTTCTGGCCGCACGATCATACATTTTCGCTTCGATGTACACAAACTTTTCGCCATAATCTGCAGCTATGTCAATTTTGGCCCTACTAGAAGCGCGAGCGGGAAATTCAACATAAACGATCTGGGGGCCGGTGGATTCGTGAAAAGCCAGGTAGATTTCAGCACAAAGCATTCGCTCAAGCCCGGGTCGCTTCGTTCCCATATACCTAGCATATAGCGTTGATGCTCTCTGCAATACGCCGACACGGTTCAGAACCGACCTCAGAATGTTATCGATTTGTTGAACGACTTGATCACAGTCCATCGCTCTAATCCTTCATGCATCTCAGATCGCCAACGCTAACGAGCCTGTGGAAAACTCCATTTTAAACAGTGAAATCGTTATCTTCGAGGCTCAGCCTGACCATTCCTACGTATGATCGTAGCGAATTTTATGAGGCTGCTTCTTGTCTGCATCTCGCCCAGGAATCTACTCGGAGACCTTTTCCACAGCCTCAACATTACCCCTCACGAGCGGCGGCTTCTTCCGTCCCTCTTGAGCAGCCAGATACTAAATGCCGTATTACTTGCGCCAGGTCTACTTGGTAGGCTTTTTGCCGCTCCAACCCGATACACCTGTTTCCGGTAGGATCTGCGGAAGAGGATGATTTGCACTGCCCGTTCCTTCAAAAGTGGCAAAATCAGATTTTATGGTTAATATTATTTTTTCTGAGAATTTTCTTGGAGAGATAGTAAACACTTCACCATCTGCACCATAACCCTCATGCTTTATTTCAGGTGCATCCCCATGCACACCAGCAGCAAGAACTATCGTACCGTTCTTCGCTTTCAGTGATAAGGTAGCTTGGTGTAATAGTCCGTTGCGATATATTTGCCAGAATTTCTTTGCAATGCCCCTGTCGTTAAGCGACGGATATATTTCTGCGAACCTCTTGTAAAATGAATCATTCAGTTTCCCCTCATGGACTCCACTTTTTTCACGTAGATACCGTTCTAATAATGGTAGACTAACCATCAGAATGACAAAACCAGCATTATCATTCTCGTAAAGATATTTCAAAGGTTCTTCAAACCATTTGATAAAATTATCATAATCTTGCTTCATGCTGCATTCTTCCTTTTTTCCGCATAGCGACCCTTTAGGAAAAGCCCCTTTGACCCGTGAGAGCGATGTTTTCGGGAGTCACTTGACCGCTTCCAATATGAGATCGTATGGGATCGTTGTGTCGGAGCATCCTTAGAAATCGCATTTTCTATAAGTGTTAGGTTTGTCCGCTTTATAGGCTTCTACATCGCTTCTCTATTGAGAGATGCGTCGGTACCTATTTGCCTTTCGAATCATAGTAATGTCAGGCCATTGCCGTTTATCAGGAGGCAAATAGATCCGCTTGCTCAGATAGCGTTTGAAATCTTCAATCCCTCCATCAAGCCTTAGGGTCACGAGTTTAAGTTGCTGTTCAGTATTGATTCTCATCACATAGTCTTCATCAAGGTAAATTAATCCGGCATCAAAGGCTCGATGGTAGCTGGGTGATAAGGCTATGCCGTTACGAACGTCGTCAGTGGTCTCTTCTGCCCGAACCGGCAGGATGTGTGCTGCATCAACAAGACGCAGCTGCATCCGAGTATCAGTGCATCTGTTAATAAAAGTCCCACACTTTACCTTCGCAGATATGTGCGAGTGTCCGCGAGGGCATGAAATGCGCCGCCAGTGCAAGTAAACCAGCCAGCCACGCCATAAAGTGATTGCGCTGCGAGGAGATCATCGGAAAAGAACTCACAAAAATCGCATCTCTCGACTACTACCCATGGATGCCGAAGTGCAGGGATTTTGCAAGAGGGACAGGCAGGCACAAATAGGCCTTTGCCATCGCAGGCTTTGCATATACTTTGTTTTACCATTGTTTCAAATTCCTTTCACGCTATCGTTAAGTTGGAGAAATTTCCCAACGACCATTGGCAAACCTGACAAGGCCTTGTTTCTTGAGCTGTTGTTGTGCTGTCCTGACAGCATGCTTCCATTTCTTGCCGAAGCGCTTACCGTCAATAATACGGTCCATGCTGTCATCGCATAGGTCTGGGTGAATCTGTTGAATCTTCGGATGAATATCAATTGTCTGCATCGGTCCGTACCGCCGAAGGAGATATAAAATTGTCTTTGCAAATACAGTATGCATTGCGCCTCCTGCCAGGCGGAGCCGGATAAGATTATCCTCAGCAGAAAGAACACAATGTTCGAATTCCTTTTGCAAAGCAGACCGTATTGAAAATTGTTGTTTCTTGAAAGTTGTTTTTAATTTTTCAGCGACCTTACAGTACTCAAAGAGATTCTCTGCGGTGACAAGGGCACCAAGGTCAGAGTATTCGGTAATGTCCTCGGAAATCTGGCGCACTAGGGTTATGGAATCAGTGAAAAGACCGTATTCATAATTTCGGTCCAATCCGCCTGCAGTAAGATTGGCAGAAGTGACTATCGCGCTATGGTAATCAGAAATATATACTTTGGCATGTAATCTGGGCAGATGTAATAATTTGAGATTTGGGACGTCATCAGCAAGAGTCCGCAGGGCATCGGGGTCGGTTGACCCTTGATAAATGTTCACAGCCGAAAGGTCTGTTACAAACCGGATGTTTATAGAGCTGATTCTGGCCCGAGGTAAATGAGAAAGTAGATATGAGGTACCATCCCTGGTAACATATGGGGAGGATATGACAAGCTGTGAGTTTACGGAGCCAAAAAGGCGAGCGAGATCTGATTTCCAGTCACGAGCAAGCAATTTAGAAAAGGCCATGAAAGTTTTGGACTCCTTTAATATTAAGAGAGAGACCACTCAATTCTAGCAACCGGCGTTTGCGAAGTGCGCTTCTATTGTCTGCCTTGTAGCACTCGGATTTCTCCAGACAGGATAGGCAGTTGACAGCATTCTCGACGCGTACTCTGCGAACAGTAACCCACTCAGCAGGAGTT
>DASPQB010000255.1:0-5862 GCA_035625205.1 Nitrospirota bacterium
CTTCACCTGGGCTCCTGCGTCGACAACTCCCGCATCCTGACGATTGCGTCCAAGATCGCGAACGAGGGCGGTCTCGGTGACGATATCGGCGGCCTCCCGGCAGTAGGTATCGCGCCGGAATGGATGAGCGAAAAGGCCATCGCCATCGGCACCTACTTCGCAGCGTCCGGTGTGCCGATCATTTTCGGCTCCACCTCACCCGTCAATGCCAGCAAGGTCATCAAGGACATCATGGAGAACAAGTGGTGGGAGATGGTAACCGCGGGGTTCTACTTCGAAGAAGACGGGGCAAAGATCCTGGAACTCGCCCTCAAGCTCATTGATTCTGCGCGGGACAAACTGAAGCTCCGCAAGTACGAACAGGGAGCATTCGGCACCGAGCGCGTGCTCATGGATATGGCGGCGCGCCGTTCCTCGTCCTTCGCCACACCTCACGGTGAAGTCATTTAGGGATATTCCTGCATTGCCAACACAGGAGAGGCATTCGAGCCTCTCCTTTTTTTTTACGCTGGGGAGGCCAGATGATGACACAACGAAACTTCATGTTGCTTTATCCTCCCGCCTGATTTATAATCTGCCACAAAAAAAGGACGGACAACAGGCGACCGATCAAGAAACGCCAGTGTTGTTGATTCAGTTCGTATTCCGGCGGTCTGGAGTCTGATTGCCGGTGAGGAGGCCCGATTTTGGCAGAGACGTATACTGCAAAAGATATTACCGTACTCGAAGGTCTTGAGCCGGTCCGGAAAAGGCCGGCCATGTATATCGGCTCGACGGATGTGCGCGGTTTGCATCACCTCGTCTGGGAGGTGCTCGACAACTCGGTCGATGAAGCCCTGAACGGGTACTGCACGGCCATCACAGTCAGGATCGAGAAGGATGGCGGAGTGACGGTGACCGACAACGGACGCGGCATTCCCGTGGACATCCATCAGAAGACCAAACGACCCGCCATCGAGACGATCCTCTGCACGCTCCACGCAGGCGGCAAGTTTGATCACACGGCGTATAAATCTTCCGGAGGTCTCCATGGAGTCGGGGCGTCAGTCGTGAACGCCCTTGCCCAGGTCTTCATTGCAACGGTCTGGCGAGACGGCTATGAATGGACGCAGGAGTTTTCACGCGGCAAACCTAAGGGCACTCTCAAGAAGGGGAAACCGACCAGGGCGCACGGGACACAGATTTATTTTCTGCCTGATCCTGACATCTTCTCCAAAACAACCTTCAACTACAAGAACATCGTCGATGTGTCCGAAAGCAAGGCGTTCCTGAACAAGGGACTCAAGATCACGATCGAGAACGAGCGCGACAAGGAGAAGCCGGTCACGTTCAAGTACGATAACGGCATCCAGGACTACATCAAGCGGATTGTATCGGGAACCACGGTCGTGAACGCCGAGCCGTTCTACGTCGAACGGGAGGACGATTTCAAGATAGAGTGCGCCATGCACTGGACCCTTGCCACGGACATGGAGATTCACTCCTACGCCAACTCGATCAACACTTCGGACGGAGGAACGCACGAGCTGGCGGTCAGGGCAGGGCTCACCAAGGCCGTGCGCGCCTATGCAGAGCGCAAGAACCTGATCCCGAAGAACATCAAGACCATTGCGCCGGAGGATGTGTACGAGGGCCTCTACGGCATCGTGAGCGTCTTGGTCAAGAACCCCCAGTTCCAGGGCCAGACCAAGGAAAAACTCAACAACCCCGAGATATCCTCGCCCATCGAGGCTTCGGTCAAGAACGCCTGCGAGGCCTACTTGCTTGCGAACCCGACCATGTCCGATGCCGTGGTTAAACGCGTGCTGCTGGCTGCAGAGGCGCGCATGGCATCACGGGCTGCCAAGGACAGCATTACCCGGAAGCTTTCATCGCTCAAGCTCAACCTGCCGGGCAAGCTCGCCGACTGCTCTTCGAGCAAAGTGGAAGAAACAGAAGTGTTTATCGTGGAAGGAGACTCGGCAGGCGGGTCTGCCAAGATGGCGCGGGACAGAAAGACGCAGGCCGTGTTGTCACTCCGGGGCAAGATCCTGAATGTGGAGCAGGTCGCGTCCCTCGAAAAGATCCAGACCAATAACGAGATCAAAAACCTGCTTGCCACGCTCGGCTGCGGTGTGGGGGTTCACTTCGACCTCAGCAAATTACGATACGACCGAGTGATCCTCATGACCGACGCGGACGTGGATGGCGCGCATATCAGCGTGTTGCTCCTTACCTTCATCTACCGATATATGCCGGACCTGATCAACCACGGGCACGTGTACCTTGCCATGCCGCCGCTCTTCAAGATCGAGGCCGGCAAAGAGGCTTTCTATGCAATGGATGAGATGGAGAAGGAGAAGATTCTCGCCAAGTTGAATGGGAAAAAGTATGAGGTAGGTCGCTTCAAAGGTCTTGGCGAGATGAATCCTGAGACGCTCAAAGAGACGACGATGAGCCCCAAGACCCGCACGCTCATGAAGGTACAGGTCGTGGACCACAAGGCCACTGGTGATGTGTTCGAGCGGCTCATGGGGAAAGATCCGAAAGCGCGCTTCGTCTTCATCAAGGAGCGGGCAGAATTCGCGGAATTGGACATCTGAGCCAAGAGGGGCACGCGACGTTCGGCGTCCATCGAAGCCCAGTGAAGCCAGTCTGGAACAGCCCCCTCGTCTCATACAGGCATTCCCGGGTCGTCCCCTAAACAGGGGAGACCCGCCCATCGTAGATTGCCGTGAAAGGATACGGCGCGGTATCCTGCAGGGCAGGATGGTTGATACAAGGCAGTGTTTTAACAGGCCATTAGGAATCAGACAGGCAGGCTGTCCGCAGATGTGGGCCGGCTACCCGCCGCACGGCCAAGCGCCCGGAAGTCCCCCTCTCCCTGAGGTTTGCTCCGCCCCCTGTGACATTCTGATTGACACTCCTTGAAACTATCTGGTATAGTACATAATCTTCTTATTTTGCAAGGAGTTTTATGTTTCGGCCCACCCTTGAAGAGTTTAAGCAAAAGGCGAAAAAAGGCAATCTCATTCCGGTGTATCGCGATATCCTGGCGGATATGGAAACACCGGTTTCAGCTTTTCTGAAGATCGATGACAAACGCCATTCTTTTCTGCTCGAGAGTATGGAAGGTGGAGAAAAGTGGGCGCGGTATTCGTTTCTCGGAAGCCGTCCGTCTGTAATTGTGAAAACCTACGGCGGGTCCGTTGAGATCACGAGGGACGGGAAGACAACGAGGCATTCTTTCGAGCATGATCCGTTAGAGGTAATCAAGAAGGTTCTCTCCGTATACAAACCGGTACCCGATCCGTCGTTGCCCCGGTTTTTTGGCGGCGCCGTCGGTTTTATGGGATATGATGTCGTTCAGTTCTTCGAGGAACTCCCGGCCCGAAAAAAAGAAGGTTTGAACCTTCCCGATATTTTTTTCATGATCACCGACACGCTCGTCATCTTTGACAATGTCACGCAAATGGTCAAGGTCGTTTCGAATGCACACGTCAAGGGGCAGTCGGCAGAGGCCACGTATAGGGAAGCGACGAAGAAGGTCACTGCGCTTGTGAAGAAGCTGAAGAGGGGGGTCACGGGGCAACGGGCAAAGGCCAAGGGGAGGCCAAAGGCAAAAGAGCATCAGCTTACTTCGAATTTTACGCAGCCGCAATATGAGCAGGCGGTACTCAAGGCAAAGGAATTTATCAAGGCAGGCGACATCTTCCAGGTCGTGCCGTCCCAGCGGTTCGAGACGAAGATTACAATCGAACCCTTCGAGATTTACCGCGCGCTGCGGCTGATCAACCCTTCTCCCTACATGTATTTTCTGCGCTGCGGTGATGCGACCGTTGTGGGCGCCTCCCCGGAGGTTATGGTCCGGCTCGAAGGGGAG
This sequence comes from Nitrospirota bacterium, assembly GCA_035625205.1. GTDB lineage: Bacteria > Nitrospirota > UBA9217 > UBA9217 > UBA9217 > JAJYKN01. The sequence continues at coordinate 3,863 of DASPQB010000255.1, forward strand.
CGGATCGATCTCAGGCCTATTGCGGGCACGAGAAGACGGGGGGCTTCCGAAGAAGAGGACAAGGCCCTCGCGGAGGAACTCCTTGCCGATCCCAAGGAGCGGGCAGAACATATCATGCTCGTGGACCTCGGCAGGAACGACGTGGGACGGGTGAGCGAGCCGGGCAGTGTTTATGTTTCCGAACTTATGGTGATCGAGCGTTATTCCCACGTGATGCACATCGTATCGAACGTGCGTGGAAGATTGTCCGGCAAACGCGACGCCTATGACGTGATCCGGGCATGTTTTCCGGCCGGTACAGTCTCGGGCGCGCCCAAGATCAGGGCCATGGAGATTATTGACGAGCTTGAGCCCACGCGCCGGGGTCCCTACGCGGGCGCGGTCGGGTACTTCGGTTTTTCGGGCAACATGGACACGTGCATAACGATCAGGACGCTCGTCATCAAAAAAGACATTGCCTATATACAGGCAGGCGGCGGCGTGGTCGCTGACAGCGACCCGGCCGCGGAGTACCAGGAGACGGTGAACAAGGCCAAGGCCATGATGCGCGCCGTGGAGATGGCGGAGCAGGGGTTGGATTAATGGCTGGCGTCTCAGAGGGGCGCAGGGCGCACGGTGAAGAAGGTCATGATTCGTTGCCTTGCCGTCATGATGCGGCCGCGGGAAACAGTTCGACTGAGGTTTTTTTATGCTCTTGATGATCGATAATTACGACTCCTTCACCTACAACCTGGTCCAGTATCTGGGAGAACTGGGGCAGGACATGAAGGTTTACCGGAACAACAAGATTACGATCCCCGAGATCGAGAAGATGAATCCCGATCGCATCGTCATCTCACCAGGCCCCTGCACCCCCAAAGAGGCCGGGGTCTCGATCGCTGTGATCAGACATTTTACGGGAAAGATCCCGATCCTGGGGGTCTGCCTCGGGCACCAGGCTATCGGCGACGCTTTCGGCGGGGATGTGATCCGCGCGCCCTACCTCATGCACGGCAAGACCTCCATGATCTACCATGACAATCAGACGATCTTTTCAGGACTTCCGAACCCCTTCGAGGCGACGCGCTACCATTCGCTCATCATCAAGCGCGACACGCTTCCGTCAGTACTCGCAATTTCCGCCTGGACCGAGGACGGTATCATCATGGGCGTCCGGCACAAACAGTTCAAACTGGAAGGCGTACAGTTCCACCCCGAGTCGATCCTGACGAATGTGGGCAAGGATATTCTCAGGAATTTCTTGAAGCTGTAACTGTTCACCAGAGAGGGTGGGAGCACCACCAGGAACCGCCGGTCCTTGAAGCACGGTGAGTCGCGTCGTTTTGTCAGGAAGGGTTTTTCATGATCAAAGAAGCCATCTTAAAAGTTGTCGCGAAGAGCGACCTCGCCGAGGCGGAAGCCGAGGCGGTCATGCGCGAGATCATGCAGGGCGAGGCGACAGACGCGCAGATTGCCGCCTACATTACGGCGCTCAGGATGAAGGGCGAGACCGTTGACGAGATAACGGGTTCTGCCCGGGTCATGCGCGACAAGGCCGTGCCGATCAAGCTCGATGCGAAATACCAGGTCGACACCTGCGGCACCGGCGGTGATATGGCCCATACGTTCAATATTTCAACAACCGTCGCGTTCGTTGTCGCCGGTGCAGGCGTGACCGTGGCGAAACACGGCAACCGTTCTGTTTCGAGCAAGAGCGGGAGCGCCGACGTCCTCCAGGCCCTCGGCGTCAATATCGAGATCCCTTCCCATCGCGTTGAAGAGTGCTTGAAGGAAGTGGGCATCGGCTTCCTGTTCGCGCCCATGATGCATCTGGCCATGAAATACACAATCGGGCCGCGGCGCGAGGTCGGTATTCGCACCATTTTCAATGTGCTGGGGCCATTGACCAATCCGGCGAAAGTGACGTCCCAGATCATGGGCGTGTATTCGGCGGAGCTCACCTCAATCCTTGCCCGGGTCCTCGGCAACCTCGGCGCGCGCCATGCCTTCGTCGTGCATGG
>DASPQB010000256.1:0-5827 GCA_035625205.1 Nitrospirota bacterium
CCGCGCCAAAAGATGCTTGCTGCAAAATATGTCAATGCCGAAGTGTCTATTTCAGGAATATTAGAAGCGTAATAAATTTTCGTTGGATTGTTCGACGAAGATAAATCGGGCCTTCTCAAATTCAAAATGGATGCAAGAGGATAGCTATCATCTCCTTGCAAACAGTTCTCTAAGACCCATTTTTCACCTTTTTTATTAAAACGCTGTTCGCAATCCGCACACAACAGATGTGAGCGCAGTTGTCTTGAAGTCTGAATCGCCGCTTTGCTTGAGATATTCCAAGGGTTAGGGTTTTTCTCATTTTTCTCAATAAGCCTTTTGTATATCCCTTTTGGAAGATAATGACTATCTTGCAAGTCCTTGATCTCCAGACAAAGTTGACATTGTCCTTTCATAATGAACCTCTATGCAGAGTAACATATTATGCCTTGTCCGGCGAGATGTCAACGATGTCAACGATGTCGAGAGGCTATGTCGATAGGCTACTGTAGGGGTATATTATCAACAGTTTCCCAATGAAATATGCAATAATTCAAAAAAGACACTACTCCAACAGTTCAGGAAGGCATGAGCGTAGTATCAACAATTGAAATCGCCAACATTACACACAGAAATACGTACTCCATTCCGTTGTCAGACGTGCGTCTTTGTAGTTGAAGGACGCGGTAACTGCTAGAGGCAAGCCTTGCGAAGTACAGGCCGTAACTTGATAGAAAATAGCACTGCCTCGGCGGGGCGAATTAATTCCTAATTGTGCGGACTCCCGTTTCAGACCAGCTATGATCACAGTACTTGCGGCCCTGACCACAAGAAGGTTCTCGACATTTTTCTGCTTAGCTTTCTTCGCAAAATTGAAATTGCCAGTGATAACCACTGACCTATCAATGATCATGACCTTGTTGTGCGTGATCGCATGAGCCGCGTCAATGTATGTGAGGATGCATGCATGCGCCGTGAAGTCAGCGGACGGGTACCTCTGCTTTCGCTGCGACCGGTCGAGGATAATCTGAAAGCTAACACCTCGCTTATGAGCGTCAACAAGCGCTGTGGCGCAGTATGCGTCGGAGCGGAGTCGGGTCTAATATAATATCTGGCGCATTATTAAACCTTGCAACTGCGGAGCAAACATGTATAATATATTTGCATGTCATCGAGGGGTCACAAGCGTTCGATCTTCTGAACATGATGTCATCCCCGCCCAGCATCGACCACTGATCCTCCTGCTCTCACCTTTCGCACCTTAAGAAGCGACAGCATTTCGATTGGTGAACGATGACGCTCTGACGGTCAGTCACCGGAGGGCATTCTCTATCGTCGTAAACGCGCTGAGACAGACCTCCGGCGTGAACTTAAAACCAGCACAGGGAGGAAGCATGGCGAAGAAACTGTATGTCGGGAATCTGTCGTACACCACGCACGAGGAGGATTTGCGCGAGGCCTTTTCAAAGATCGGAGAAGTCCTGTCCGTGACGCTGATTGTCGATCAGACAACCGGCAGATCGAAAGGGTTCGGCTTCGTGGAGATGGCGTCGAACGAAGACGCGGAAAAGGCCATCTCGACCATGAACGGCTCTAACTTCATGGACCGGACGATCACGGTGAACGAGGCACGGCCGAAGACCGAGGGCGGACGCTCTGGATTCGGCGGCGGTGGCGGCGGCAGGGGCAAACGCGGCGGCGGATACGGCGGAGGGGGGCGTTCTTGGAGGTAAAGGTCCAGTCCCGGGACATCGAAAAGGCGCTGCGGAACCTGAAAAAGAAACTCCAGTTGGACGGGGTATTCGGGGAACTCAAGAAGCGGCGCTTTTACGAGAAGCCTTCGGTTAAAAAGAAGCGAAAGCAGCTGGAGGCACAGAAATGGAAGAGGAAGCTCCTCAAGCGCACCCGTCCGTCCGGTTCCGGCCCGAGGCCGGGATACGAGAGCAACGATCGCACGCCGGTTCGAACGACTCCCGCAGCAGTGGAAACCAAGTAATGGTGAGGCGGGCTGCATTGCCCAACCCGGCGCTTCGACAAAATTTCTTCCTGAGGAGGGGCCTCATTGGGAAAACCGAACTTCAGCTTCCAAAAGCGCCAGAAGGAACTGGCGAAGAAAAAAAAGAGCGAGGAGAAAAGGCAGCGCAAGCTCGAGAGAAACACCGCAACGCCTGTTGAAGATCAACAGGGGCCGGACGGAGCAGCAGTGGACCGAGTTGACGGAGCGAGAGACGGAGACAAATAATCTGAGGCAAAGGGGGTGATGAAATATGGCAGCTTCACGTCAGGGGGCAAAGAAAGAGGTAAAAAAACCGAAGAGCAAAAAGAAGTAACGAAACAATCAGGGCAAATCATTGCTGGACGAACCAAGTCCACTCAGAACGGGAGTGGGCTTTTTTTATTCCGGGAGCCGGATGGAGTGGATCAACTGTACCGGATGCTCACTTCATAGGCAATGCTCGCGTGGTCGAGAGTATCATTCGTTCTGTGGCAAAAGAGCTTTTCGCTCACAGACTTTTTACGTCCCTTCACCATCGCCGCTACGACCGGAGCAAGATTATACCCTCCGTTAACGCAACCCTCCTGTATGCACTTCAGGTGAAAGCCGGCAGAGTCGGACGGCCCGAAGTTGAGTGTTCGCGTCATCAGGACCGGGTCCGGGCCCCGCCAATAATAGGTCATACGAAATTCTATGTTCGAAATCCCTGCATAGCGCTTGGATACCAGGCCCGAAGCAGCAAGGGCGGCCTTCTCTTTTTCGAGCATTTCCTTGTAAGTCGGCCTACGCATGATCTTTCCCTGAATGCCCCGGTTTGAAAACGTCACAGAGTACGAAAAAAAATAGGCCCTGAATGATCAGGGCCTTGAAAAAGCTACAACCGTTATCAGTTACAGCTTCACGACGTTGGACGCCTTGGGGCCTTTGGGCGATTCGACAACGTCGAACTGCACTGACTGGCCTTCAGCCAACGACTTGAAACCGCTGTCCTGAATGTCGCCGAAATGAACGAACACATCGCCGCCTTTTTCACGGGTAATGAATCCAAAGCCTTTGGAATCATTGAACCACTTCACGGTACCTGTCTCCATGATGAGCTACCTCCTTGCTAGTGAATTGAAGCAACGGAAATGGGCAAAAAAAATGCCGCAAAGTCGAACTATCTCTGCGGTTTCCCAACAAGAACATCCGAAACTTCTGATGATCATAATGCCCGATTCATCCCTAGATGTCAAGATTAATTAATGCCATTTCCCAACATTTTTCCGAAGTTGTTAACTTGGCAACTTCTGGATGAAATGTTGATCATAGACGAGGATGGTCGGGTGCGAACTTCAGGAAGAATGCTAAAGGGATTTCGAAGAATCGCATCACCAACATTTCATCCGGAAATCCTCATTCTTTTTGATTGCCACATGTGCATCTTTGTAGTTGTATTTTTGATTGCCTAGAAGTATGACAACTCAAATACTTCATGAAGGAATTCTCGGACAGTACTGGTAGAAACTTGATTACGACGATTTGAGCCGGCTCCACGGGTCGAACAATTTGTTAGTAAAATCAAATGGCCATATCGGAAGCGAGAACTTACTCGCAATCTATTTTATTGTGATCTTCGATTTTCTAATTATGGATAACGCTAGAATAGCAAAAAAACAAATTATAGCCTGGACAAAGAAGAACCCGATCATCGTTCGATAAAACCAGACAATCGCAGGATAACCTTTTTTGTAAAGCGCATAGATTCCGAAGAACCCATTGAACAGACTAAGCACGCCGTACAACGAGAAAAATATTTGGCATTTTATAGCATTATTAATTATTACATTTTGCAATTTCTCAATGATCGACATTGATGTTCGCCTCGCATCTTTATTATTTGTTACAGCTAATTCCAAACGACGCAAACGGCTATCCAATACAACATCAAGTAATAATCCAATTGCTAGGACTACTCCAAAAAGGATCCAACTCCTGAAATAAAGTCCAAGAATCCCGGCAAAAAAACCGATACTCGTCGAAATCATCGTGAGTGGCACAGACTCCTTAATACGACATATGGCATTACAGCTAGGGCAACGGTACGTACCTAATCCGCCTTTGATCCAAACTTTAGAAAATGGAATTGTATTATTTCCGCAGCGTGGACAAACCATCCCATTGTCCTCCTCACGCCTAGCAACCATAACAAACTGATTCATTTATAATTAGAGTACGCTATTTCGGTTATTTTCGATTATCGCTGTTAACGATGAGTTGAGCCCCGCGCTATTCAGCGCAGGACTCGAACGACTTATTAGCCTATCCTATCTACTCAATCAGACATGAATGTCCTGAGGGTAGATGTGAAAAGATTCGTATTGCGGCGAAGAATCAAAGAATCGGAGAACCCATCCACCACTCAGATAAAGGTCTAATTCCTTTTTTGAAGGGATGGCAAACTGTTCCACAGTTGTCCCGACGCACTTTTGAAAATCAATAGAAGTCCATCCTTCTTCTTGTCTCCATCGAGCGACAATGTTGCCGTTTAAGATAACGTCCATTGCTCCTTCGACAACAATTGACGATCCACCATTAAATTGAAAAGCAGTTTGATATTCCTGAATGGATACGGTGTCAAGCCGAGAACCAACCATATTCGACAGATCAAGTTTATCAGGAATGCTATTCATCAAATTGTCCTTGAATTGCTTCGAGATTATCGGTTCCAAAGATAGATGGCAGCAATAAAAGCAAGTATGACAATACCAGTGAGACCGAATAGCCGAACTTGTCTGCTGCAATCTTTACAGACTTTCGAGGGCCACCAAAGAACCTTTGCGATAAGTAGAAAGCCAACATTGCCCAACAAGCCTATGCTGCCTCGCTCAGTGTCTGGTTTCTCTTTTCCGCAATTGGCGCAGGTAAACATCCAATATCTCCCGCGGACTAACATGTTATCGAGTAGATTTCAGCATTATCCTCAAATTAGATAGTCTGGCATTACATCAATCACTACATGCGTGTATGATACCAAATATTTGATGGCTGATTTTAATCTCGATCCAGTAGATTGTCAACGAAGTTTGCGGGGTATGTTTGCGGGGTATTTTATGGATAGATATGATCACGATTACGATAGGAAACATTAAATATTTCGAAGGATGGCAATGTCAAGAATGTCCAGGAAGACGAGATGATAAATGACTATAGCATGAAACGCACATTTCGTACAGAAGTTCACACTCTTTTCTATTGCCGGGCGTGCGTCTTTGTAGACATAATGGTTGACAGTTGAAAATCAAGTGACCTGCCCCTTGCAACATGGGTTATAATTGGAAATCCGGTTCCCAATTACAGAGCCACAACCAAGGAGGCAGGTCATGAAACATTCTACCATTTTTGTAGGACTCGATGTACACAAAGATTCTATTGATATCGCTTTGGCAGATGAAGGCAGAAACGGCGAGATCAGATTCTACGGCACCGTCGGCGGCGATCTGGATTCGCTGGACAAGGCGATCCGCAAGTTTCGCCGTGCTGGCACTGAACTTCGCTTTGTCTATGAAGCAGGTCCCTGCGGCTATGAGATCTACCGTCATTTGACTGCTCAGGGGTTCCACTGCGATGTTATCGCGCCGTCGATGACACCGAAGAAAAGCGGCGATCGAGTCAAAACGGATCGGCGCGATGCTTTTACCCTGGCACGACTATTTAGGGCAGGCGAACTGACGCCGGTTTACGTTCCTCGCGAGGACGATGAGGCCATGCGGGATCTCGTCAGAGGCCGGGAGGACGCGATAAATGCCACGCGGAAGGCCCGGCAACGCTTGAGCGCCTTCGTCCTTCGGCATGGATTCCGGTATTCAGGCA
>DASPQB010000257.1:0-14808 GCA_035625205.1 Nitrospirota bacterium
TCTAGGCCAAGCACATCATTGGCAAGCATGCTGTAAGGCGCCAATGCCGCCGTGCTTCTGCACAGCGATTCAGCCCTCTTGATGACCTCTTCCGTGATATTTCGGTTCATGGTCTGGATGGTAATCGCGGAAAAAATAGAAGCTGTGATCAGCAGAAGAACAACGATAAAGACGGAAATTTTAAATCTCAGCGATGTGAGGAGATTGCTCATTATCGCCGGTACCTTGCCCAAATTTATGTAAAGGAGGCTTGTCTGCATAATCTTAACATTCTATAGTCTTGATGGAATACCAGTTAAATTATTATTGCACAAATATTGTTGAAAGTCAAGGCAAAATTGGTTAGCACCATAAAATCTAGGCTGCCCGGATTGGTCGTTTGGGCATGTCGATAGATAAGAAAATGGATAGCGGGCTGATGAATCCAGTTGCATAGTGAGGTATTGCCAAGAATGAAAACTCTATGTGCTACGAGAAGGGAGTCATTGATAAACAACTTTCGTACAAAAAGGCACGGAGGTAACCACGTACTGGCAACGGCGCAGAGGCTTATTCCCCCGCGACTCGATTGTATTGTTGTAAGCTGTCGAATTATCTTTAGGTTCTCCGTACCGTTTCCGTTCCAAAAGAATCCCACGCGGGGACGAATTTTAGCGCAACGAGTTACTCCTGTCGTGCGCCTCTTCTTCAAAACGTGACGATCTCATTGCTCCCCTGTTTCTATTCGATCACGATACCAGGTTGATCAGCAGTTCATAAGTTCTCCACGCTGTGTGACAGCGTCCCTAACCGAGGTCTCTCCGGCTTTGCGGTCTTGTGCAATGGTATCGCCATCAGGAGCGGCCACCTCAAGCCTCGTAGCCTCGAATGACCGCGACATGAGTACTTTTGAAGGCTTTGGCTATAGCTTTTTCAGCCGTATAAGTATGTCCCAGGAATAATATAAAGAGTACGTTTAAGAAGGTGAGACTTTGTGATTGAACAATGTCGTGACAGTTGTTCTTGGCACAATGTCTTCCACAAGTCGGAATGTCCAAGGGCGTTATGAATCAGTTCTTACCCATGCATTGACCGATTTTAGCGCGCTTCCGTTAAGGACGATGCTCCGTTTTATCATTTTAATCAGCCCAGTATCCATTTGAATTTTAATGTCTCCATTCGTGAGATCCTCAGCATGAGCATTACATTGAAGACCTGCAAGAGCCCGTCGATCATACTCAAAATAGTCATCCAGCTGATCATGCACACAGCATGCTTTATGGGGCAACAACCAAACTGTATACATCCCTCCGTGCTTCATGCCTGGGATTACTGATTGTAATAGTGATTGTAGTAAAGAGGTCGGAATTGTTAACTTGAACCGTCCGGCATCTGGATTTGCCGGACTACGAGTAATTTCCCGCAACTTCGACAATGCTTCTTCTTTGGCTGCTTTGGTTAATCGTCTTGGCTGAAATCCGAATCTCCAAAAACTATAGACCTGTAACAAACCCCAAATACACTGGAACAGTCCGAGTAGTTTGAAAATGTTGAAACCTTTTTCAACGAGATTATAGCCGTAAAGTCGAATTTCATTGGCTAGAGCACTATCAAAGTTTACGTTCCAAAGGCCAGCTGCGAAGAGTGCGATTCCACTCAGATAACCAACCATGGAGCTTTTCGTAACCTGCCCAAAAATTCCAATAGCAAGCATGCCCACTGCGATCACACAACCCCCATACATAAAAAAAACGAGGATTTCGGAGAAAGCCTGAATTTTTGTGAGCAGGTCGACAATTTTTACGTGTTGCACAAACCACATCAGTAAATTGATTGTTCCCCACACCAGCAGCCACTCGATCGCAGAGGGAATCGACTTGTCCCGCAAAATGGTGTTGATGATGCGCCTATCGGGCAGCTCTTTTGCGTTTTGAATATACTCTGAGCTCATTGAACGGTCGAGAAAGTAGCTAACAGCCGCATACGTCTCCTTTTCCTCCAAAGTACTATCAAGATTGGTGCACCGCAGAAAGCAATAACCACAACGAGAATAAAGCACAGTTTAGCGAGATGCTATTCTCAACGGCAGCGCCCATTCCTACCAGGAATATGGAAGAAACTTTCATACGAAATAAGATCAGCAGAATATCAGCATAAAATCCGTCGCAGGGGGACGATGTGGTTGGTAAGAATGGCGCAGTGCCTGCGTAACAAGTTGACCACTACTTTATAATCCTTTGACTCTGCATTCCGCGAAGGCGTATTGTCATAATTGTCCCTGCTGGTAACGTGGTCAGGATTGTCTTGGAGTAGTTCCTTGACTCTTTACAAATCGCCATCCCGGGCGGATTCAGGCAACGTGCGCATGCTTTTAATGACCCCCTGACTGGTTTCTTGCTAAAAGTAGTGCCGTCTTTTCCGTACGTGGTCAGCTCCCAGCATCAAGAACAGGGACCCGGAAATAAATTGTACTCATAACATAGATTGTAGGCTTCATCAATTATCGTGTCAAATAAAAGTTGAACGGAGAGAAAAGACGTAAAGAACAGCGAAAAGAGGAGCGGGTCCGTAAACCGGTGACTGATTTCCGAATCAAGAACCAAAAAGAGGGTTTGTAAACCGGAGGAGGAGGGATTAAATCCAGCATGGCGTCATCACACCATACGATTAAAAGAAGGCGGAACAGCTCTTCTGCTAATCGATCGCCGGCTCTGGCAGGCTCTGGCAGATGGATCCTGTACATTGATACCAGCGATTACCTGCGTCGAAGTGATCGCCTGATGTACGACTTCAATCCGTAAGATCGCATCACGACGCGCCGGTAAATATCCTTAGCTCCACCTGCAACGGTTCAGTTCTTAAAAGTCGAAACTTTCATCACATTACTGATGAAACATGCTGATCACGCACTCGGTAGCCTCTCCGGGGAGGACATGATTTTCAGCAGGTAAATTATAACTGCGGTAGTTGGATGAGTTTTAATGCCACGCCGATAAGTGCGGCTTGTTCTTTGCTCATCTCGCCCAAGCTATCACGTCGTTCTGTCATACGTCGGAAACGAGTGAAGTCTGTCGGCAAACCTTCCGTATCCACAAGATAAGCAATTTTCTGGATAATCACCCTGATGTCTTCCGGATGCTTTATGCGGCCCCTTATCTTGGGAAAGTATCTCATCTTCATCCGGCCTCTCGCGCTATCGAATTCGACATCGGTCACGCGGTGCATCGCGAGAATAACATAATCACCGAGCGACTGCCAGAAGATATCGTCGTAATCTTTCCACGAGGGTAAGTAAAAACGCAATAACGCAGGCTGTTTTTTCCCGTTTGGCATTACGCTCTTATAAAGGACGACTGGGCAATGATCTACCTCTTTGTGGTCGATCTTTTCCAGCTTTTCAAATAAATTGATCCGTTGCTGCTTACGAAAAATTTTATCGATCTGGTCTAAAACGCCGCCCTGTCCAAGACCCTCCTGAACTTTCTCGAGTACTGTTGTTAATGTGTTTGGCATTGTTTGACTCCTTAATATCGATCTGAACTGCGGCTTAGGCCGCATAGCTGTCATTGGAACGCATTGTTAGTCCTGTGTGAGGCTGCCGTCCCTGCAGTTTTTGCGCCATAACCATTTCATGTGACCGCCCTCAAGCTTTGACTTTCGGTGCAGTGACCTCAATTGCTGCGGTCCAATTCCCTGACGCCACGGGAAATCTTCCTTATTATTTTATCATAAGCATATATTATAATAGTAGCGCTGCAGTCATTAAATCCCTACTTGGAAGTCACTGGAATTTGTAACAATTTTCATGTTGATTGTCGGCTTCAGGAATGTCTGGCTGCTGAGGATTTCAACCTGTAAATGAATGTGTTTCAAAGGAGGCTACTATAAACATGTCGAGGATGGAGTCGTTGACAGATAACCTGATTACAAAATGCAATCATACAAAATGAATTTGTACCTACACTCATGACACATGAATTTCGACTTCACCTACCAGCTGCCGGTGGCGCGTGATTAAACATGCTGTAAATAATGGCAAAGGGTATTACCAGTGAACTCACCAAATGCTCTTCAGCTTTCAGTGCAGGCTCTTACTGTCATTAACTCGTTGGCGCACCAGTATCCAGCAGCCAATCATCTTCACCCATATTGACGAACAGATGTCCTGCTTTGTCTCAAGGTAAAAATCGTGCATGTCGTTTTCTTTATCGCCAAACGGCTTGGGTGAAAGGCGCGAAACACAGCGCCCTCTTCAGGATAGACTCACATTATGTTGGTCTGGCCGTCATTATGGATCACATCGTGATAATCTCTTTATCAAAAAAAATAGAATACGATAGGTGCGCATTCTGATATTCAATGTACCCATGAAACAAAGAAGAGTTGCTCGAAAAACTCTATTTATACTATAGCATTAAACGAGAATTGCGACGGGGATTTTTGGGTATTGCATAACATGACAAAAAAGAGGAGGTTGAGCAGACAGGAATGCACCATGGATGTTTAGGACGACCGCAATCATCGCCACAGACGCATGAGAGCAATTTGCCGTGACTAAATACTACGTATGCCGTGAGCGTTGAAAACTCCGTTAAACCAGAGTAGCCCAGTAGACGCGGCGCCGGGGGATGCCATAGAGAATGAAAGAGATTTGTACGGGGATGATGGGGCTTATGAAAACACATTGCATCTCATAATGACGATCGCCAACCGGGATCAAAAACATTGAACGGATAGAAGTGAAAGAATATGTTCAAATGTGTATGGAACTGCAAATAGGGGTTCAAACAAGCAATAAACGACAACAAATAGACCCTTCCTTGCGATGAGGGATATCATCGGATATACTTTAGTCAACGATGACATTGTGGACAAAGAGACAAGACAGCCGCTGATTTATACATACTGCGGGTTTTGAGGCAGAGGTAACACTCGCTACGCGGCCTAACCAAAAATGCGTTGCCACGCCTACTGGAGACCCGGAGAGGGTAGCTGAAGGCGTTGCAATGGCAGGAAGTTCTGGATTCATCTCGAAAAAACTCAAAGTTCAAAGTCTTTCTTTTTGTTCCTGCAGAGTCAAGGCGGGTCTCTTTTGCTAAAGCCATCATCAGGAGGAAGCGGTCATGGATAAATATCAGGAATGCTCCATCGCTGCAGATGCACAGTCAATGCTGAAAAAGGCTCATGAGGACAATGTGACTACCGTATGGGACCGGGCAAGGAAGCAGGAGCCGCAATGCCTCTTCTGCAGAAACGGCCTGTCATGCCGCGTCTGTGCCATGGGGCCCTGCAGGATCGATCCGCACGGTAAAGGCGCGCATTACGGCATTTGCGGCGCCAACGTCGATACAATTGTGGCGAGAAACATTGCAAGGATGGTTGCAGCGGGTTCCGCGTCTCATTCGGATCATGCCCGCGACCTTGTCGAGGTTCTCCATAAAATAGGAAAAGGGACGGCAGCTGGATATGAGATAAAAGACCCGGAAAAACTCAAGAGCGTAGCCAAGGCATATGGCATCGAGAATGGCAGCCTCAGTGAAAAGCAAATTGCAGTCGAGTTGGCCGAAGCGATGATGGAAGATTTCGGGATGAAGAAAGGAAGGCCTACATTCATAAGCAGAGCGCCGAAGCAACGGATCGAGCTCTGGGAAAAGTTGAAGGTCGTCCCTCGGGGCATAGACCGGGAGACCACGGAAACCATGCACAGAACACACATGGGTGTGGATAACGATTACGTTTCTCTGCTGCTTCACGCAGTAAGAAATAGTCTTTCTGATGGCTACGGTGGATCAATGATCGGTACTGAATTGTCAGATATCATATTTGGGACGCCGAAGCCAGGCTTTTCAACAGTCAATTTGGGGGTTTTGAAAGAGGATCACGTCAACATCCTGGTACATGGCCATAACCCCGTCGTGTCTGAGATGATTGGACTCGCTGTGGAAGACAGCGAAATGATCAACCTTGCAAAATCAAAGGGTGCGAAGGGAATCAACCTTGCCGGGCTATGCTGTACCGGCAATGAACTCCTGATGCGGAAAAAAATACCGATGGCAGGAAACCATCTCATGACGGAACTGACGATCGTCACCGGTGCGGTTGAATCCATTATCGTGGATTACCAGTGCATTATGCCATCGCTGGGTCAGGTCGCGCAATGCTATCACACCAAGCTTTACTCTACTTCGAATAAAGCAAAATTCCCCTTTATGGAGCACGTCGAGTTCAGTCCCGAGAACGCGCAAGAGAATGCGTTCAAGCTGGTGAGTGAATCGATAGAAAATTATTCCCGACGAAACAAGGACAGAGTATCCATTCCCGTATCTCCGGTCAAGACCATGACTGGCTTTTCGGTGGAGGCTATCGTGGGCGCGCTGGGAGGAAGCCTGACCCCGTTAATTGACGCGGTGAAAGCCGGCAAAATTAAGGGTGCGGTAGGTGTCGTTGGATGCAATAACCCGAAAGTAAGACAGGATTACGGCCATGTGGCTCTGATAAAACGTTTAATCGAGAAGGATATCCTTGTCCTCACCACAGGATGTGCAAATGTGGCTGCAGGGAAGGCGGGATTGCAATTGCCGGAGGCAAAGGAATTGGCCGGACCGGGCCTAAAAGAGATCTGCGGCCTTCTCAAGGTACCACCCTCGTTGCATATTGGTTCGTGCGTAGATAATTCAAGAATTCTCGTTATTGCCTGTGCACTGGCCAATGCCCTCGGCGTCGATATCGATAAACTTCCCCTCGCGGGTGCGGCACCTGAATGGTATTCAGAAAAGGCCGTTGCAATCGCTTTCTACGTCATGGCCAGCGGCATCTTTACCGTCCTTGGGGTGATGCCTCCTATCGGTGGAAGCGATAACGTGACGAAACTGGCGACGTCCGGGTTGAAAGATGCCTTTGGTGCCAGCTTTGCCGTCGAACCCAATCCGGATCGAGCAGCGGATCTTATCATAGCACACATTATGGAAAAAAGGCGTGGCTTGGGTTTAAGTGCGTAGTGTAGACTTTGAAAATATTCACGTTAATTTGACCACTGACCGGATCATGTTTTGCAGCTTCTTAACTGGAACATCAGGCTCCGAGGTCTGTATGAACTGAAATTGTTTGAAGAGAACCTGGAGATATCGTGACGGGCTTCGGGAATCCCTCAAATGAACTGCATACAAGCCACTGGACGAGCATCCCAGTGGCTTTTATTGCAACAGTTCTCAAGAAGGGAATGGTGCCTCTATGGACAGCCTCATTCATGTTCACCGCGTAACTGATCACTGCACTGACGGGTAAAAGCCTGCAATGCCTCCTGTGCCTTGTGGCATGGGAGATCTGTATCAAGATCCTGCTGTCTTGTGGAAGTGACAACGAAAACTTGAGACAAGTCGCTACGGTCTTTTATTTACTGTATAATGACTGCAGATTTACATTAACGTGTTGCTGGGAACGATTGTAAACTTACCTGATTCAGGAGGTGCATTTGCCTAAAAAATTCAAATGGAATTCTTCACTCCTGAAACAAGCCTTGCTCCCACGCGGCAGTTCTATGGGACTGACTCTACTATGACGAGGGCGAAACAAATCCCTTGTGTCATGCATGGAACGCTGCGATAATAGGCCTAGTACTCACCGCAAAGTCCCCGGAAGTGTTCGGGGCCTTTCTTGTTCCGTGTTTGAAAAGGCGCTAGCACCTTTCCGTAATAGCATCTGCAACAGGCAGCCACCCTCTAACTTCATGAAACGTTAATGTTACTTTTCCGTCGACGTTTATGTCTCTCCACGGCTCGCGCTCATTGCATATTTTCACTCTCGTGCTCTTATCAAGATAAATGTTTAACGTGTCATTTGGGAGCGTTCCGATCTTCTCTGAGCGCAACGTCAACATGCGTAAATGGTGAAGAGTGTCGATAGCGACAACCTCTCCCTTCACAACATCCTTCTGACCTTTCTGCATGCTATCCGCGGCTAATGTCGTGATCGCATATGACATGGCAATTATAGCGGTAACGAGCAACACGAAGAAGGCCATCAAAATATGAAAAGCTTTCCTCGAATTCGACTTGTTAATCATGAATCGCACCTCCTTCACTACAGATTCATCCCTTACACTGTCGTTGGTGACCATTATTGTATCGCTCCTCTTCAAGATGGTCAATCGGGCAAAAATATGAGGTTACTTCTGTGGTACTAATTTCTCAGATAAAAAGCGGCACTATGACACAATGATTAAAATTTATAGAGGAAGAAGAGGTCGTACCGCGTCTCCTTCCCTTTATAAGAGGTCATATCTGTATTATTCAGTACGTATCATACTACCGGCTATATTTGTCGGAATACAATACCTCTTTTCATCACAATCTTGTTGTAGCGAATCGGCGTCTTAAGACAGATTTTTCGCCAAATTACGGCAACTGTTTTAGAAGGTTTGTTTATCGCCAGCGATAACGTATGATAAAACGGTTTATTTTTGTACCGATTGTCCTTGCCATCGGGTCAAGCACATACGCGATGATGTTCAGCTTGTCGGAGAAAAGATTTTTAAGTCCGGCGACCAGGAGGGCCTGACCTACTTCGGTCGATTACCTGACCAAGACCTGGTCTCGTCCTGGAGACGTTACATTCACCATACAAAGGTCTTCATCGAGCTTATTCGTGCGATTGGTCTTCGTTTGTCCAGATGCATTGGAATGACGGTTACTGTGGCAGAGTGGAGGTACAGGCACCTGGTGATCTCCGAAATTATTATTCTTGCTTCTCGGGCTCGGATCTTGATCGACAAGGGACGAATGGGCAGAAAGGCCTGTTTTATGAGCTTCTTGTATCGATTATTTCTTAGACCGCTTCGGACAGCGTGTTCACAGAAAGCGGAACGTCTAGCGAGCTTGACAAAAATGCAACTAAGTGCTATTCATTTGTATAGAAACTAATTCTTCACCAATACTATTTGCAATGTCTAACTAATATGGAGAGGTCGATTAAATCCGAGATGCGATGATGTGGAGCTGATTCGCATGTTTAAGAAAGATTCACCAAAAGGAGCAGAAAAAGAGTGGCAGCTGAAATTCTATTTGTGTGAATGGAAACGCATTGCCTCTTTATCATTTTGCCGGCATGGCGGGATGAACATGACCTGCAATATTGCGTGATACCGAGGTAGTAAAGCAGACGTAAATCGGCATCGATGAGAGTGAGAGATTGAGGGACAACGATATGAAGAGCCAACGACATCTGTACCTGTCAATTGTCTTGATGGTCGCAATTGTTACCTTGTGGGGTTGTCCGAAGAAAGCAGAAGTGACAACGGCACCTGAAGCACAAACGCAAACGGAAAAAGTGTCATCGCTGGCAGCACCGGCCCCGGTGACGGAAACCGCAACGCACGAAGCGAAGCCTGCTGCAACGGCCGAAGGTCCGCATGAAAAGTCCGTGACGATGGCGGAAGGTCTTAAGCCGATATATTTTGATTTCGACAAGTCCTTTATCCGCGATGACGCGAGGGTTGTATTGCAGGCGAATGCCGGGTGGCTCAAGGCGAATCCCGGGGTGGAGATCAGGATCGATGGCAATTGTGACGAACGCGGTACTGTTGAGTATAATCAGTCGCTCGGTCAGCGGCGTGCGGCGAGCGCAAAAAAATACCTGACCGATATGGGCATCTCGGGAAGCCGGATATCGCTTATCAGCTATGGCAAGGATAAGCCGATCTGCACTGAACATACTGAGCAATGCTGGCAAAAGAACAGAAGGGACGATTTCGTTTCCTTAGGCCGGTAGGGCTGTATACTGCGTAAGCATAACAGCGTCTACGGATGCATGTCTGAAAGAAGCTTAGACAGTGCAACATTATGGAGGAGGTAAACATGATACGGTTTATGACGCGCCTCAATACCGTGCCGGAACTATCTCATATTCGGCCGATAACAGATTCGACAAAAGAAGAACCACAAAAGAAGGCTTCACGCAAGGCCTGGCATTGGCTTTTAGTACTGCCATTCCTCGGGCTGATGTGGCCTCCGCTGTACGCAAAGGCTGATCCGGTGTTGTTCGGTTTTCCATTCTTTTACTGGTATCAATTTGCGTGGGTTATTGTAAGCGCTATTCTGACCGGCATTGTCTACCTCGCTACGCGAAGGAGGTAATGCCATGGTTAACTGGACTGAACTCTATGTATTTGTTTTTTTCTTCCTCGTGGTGACCGTCCTCGGCTTTGTTGCAGCGAGGTGGAGGAGAGGTAATCTCAACCGCATTGAAGAGTGGGGACTTGCAGGCCGGCGGTTCGGGACTATCGTAACGTGGTTCCTTGTCGGGGGCGATTTCTATACGGCGTATACGGTAATCGCAGTCCCTGCGCTCGTCTTCGGATTAGGTGCCATGGGTCTCTTTGCCCTGCCGTATACGATCATCGTCTATCCTATCGTGTATCTCACCATGCCGCGCCTGTGGTCTGTGGCCAAACAGCATGGTTTTGTAACTCCTGCTGATTTTGTGCGCGGACGCTACGGCTCGCCCGGTCTTGCGTTGGCTGTTACCTTTACCGGGATCCTGGCGACCATGCCGTACATAGCGCTGCAACTGGTTGGTATTCAAGTCGTAATCAGAGCCTTGGGTGTCATCGGCGCCGGATGGATGAATGATCTCCCCCTCATTACAGCATTTGTGATCCTTGCATTGTATACGTACACGAGCGGCCTGCGTGCCCCGGCCCTCATAGCGCTGGTAAAAGATTCAATGATCTATATTATGGTCATCGCCGCGGTAACTATGATACCGGCGGCGCTGGGGGGGTACGGAGAGGTGTTCAAACTGGCTGATAAGGCGCTTGCCGCAAAAGCGACCCCGGGCCATCTTATCCTCCCGGCTGCCGGCTTTAGTGCCTATGCGACGCTTGCGTTCGGTTCAGCGCTGGCAGCTTTTGTTTATCCGCATACCATTACGGGCATCCTGAGCTCTTCCAGCGGACACGTTATCAAGCGCAATGCTGCACTTTTGCCCGCGTATACCTTTCTTCTTGGGTTGATAGCGCTTCTCGGCCTGATGGCACTTGCAGCGGGTATCAATGTCCCGACCCCCAACGACGCAGTTCCACAATTGTTTCTCAAGATGTTTCCTTCATGGTTCACGGGATTCTGTTTTGCTGCCATCGTGATCGGGGCGCTCGTACCCGCGGCCATCATGTCCATTGCTGCGGCCAACTTGTTTACGCGGAACATCTATCGTGAATACATCCGTCCGGACGTAACGCAGCAGCAGGAGGCAAAAGTGGCAAAGCTTGTGTCCCTGGTCGTGAAACTCGGAGCACTTGCCTTTGTAATTTTTCTGCCGCTTCAATACGCCATTGTGCTGCAGCTGCTGGGAGGCATCTGGATCGTGGAGACCTTTCCGGCGATCGTCTTCGGTCTCTTTAGCCGCTGGCTGCACCACCGTGCGCTGCTCGTGGGCTGGTTTGCAGGCATGATCACTGGAACAGCAATGGTGGCCACTTCGGGCTTTAAGTCAGCCATTTATACGCTCCATTTGGGCAGCATGACGATACCGGCGTATGCGGGGGTGTATGCCCTGGCAGTGAACCTTGTCGTCGCGGTTGTTCTTACCTCGATCTTTGACGCAATAGGCATAAAACGGCTGCCTGACACGACCCAACGAGAGGATTATGAAGAAGACACGGTTCGAGCAGTGGATACAGAACTGAGAAAAGCAGCATAGTTTCCAAGAATAAAACGGGAAGGCTGCAGAAGTAAAAAAAATCTTAATCAATGTCGCGCCTTCCCGTTGGCATTCATGCACCTGTAGTAAAAAGTACAACTTAAGATGTAAAAATCAGATGACAACGAGTTCCAGAGCTTGGTGAAATTATTTCACCAAGTTATGTTATATAGTATACTTTTAATCAAATCAGCGGAAGGAACATCTGATGTGGCAAAAAAATTTCATCGGGAGGTCAACAATGAATATTAAGAGGCAATGTACAACGATGATCCGCAACTTTCTTGCTTTATCAGTAGCTATTTTGTTGACGGCGAATTTTACTGCAGCCGGCGTCGTATCAGCCAGGGAGAGGGCCATACCGCAAGAGTCCGTTAAAATGCTAAATGGGTTGAGCAATGCCCTTTCTGAGGTCGCTAATGCAGTACGGCCAGCGGTTGTGAACATATCAACGACCTCAATCGAGACCATGGAGGAAAACCCTTTCGGCGACATGTTCAACGACCCCTTTTTTAGACACTTTTTCGGTGACCAGTTCGGCCATCCGGGGCAAAAGCGAAAATTTAAATCGTCTTCCCTCGGCTCCGGTGTAATCGTGTCAGAAAATGGCTATATTTTGACGAACAACCACGTTGTGCAAGGTGCAGAGGAGATCAAGGTCATCCTCTACGACAAGCGTGAATTCAAGGGCAAGGTCGTCGGCACCGATCCCCGGACGGACCTTGCCGTGGTAAAGATCAACGCGAAAGGCCTGCCGACTCTTACTTTCGGAGATTCCAGCAAGCTAAAGACCGGCGATATCGTATTGGCGGTCGGCAACCCCTTTGGCCTCAACCAGACCATTACGATGGGAATTGTGAGTGCAGTGGGACGCTCGAACATCGGGCTGGCTGATTTCGAGGATTTCATCCAGACCGATGCGGCAATCAACCCGGGCAACTCCGGCGGTGCGCTGGTGAATGGCAGCGGGGAGCTTGTAGGGATCAATACGGCAATTTTTTCGACCAGTGGCGGTTACATGGGAATTGGGTTTGCCATTCCGTCCGACATGGCGAAGTCGGTCATGGACAGCATCATCAACTACGGAAAGGTTATCCGCGGGTGGCTTGGCGTAAGCATTCAGAACCTTACACCCGACCTGGCAAAATCGCTGTCAATCAAAGAAACGGAAGGCGCATTGGTATCAGGCGTTGAAAGCGGCAGTCCTGCGGACAAAGCGGGCCTCAAACGGGGTGACCTCATCACTGAAATGAACGGTAAAAAGGTTCCTGATGTTACGAGCCTCCGCAATATGGTCGCTGCAGCAGCGCCGGGGTCGCGCGCAGATTTTAAGATCGTCAGGAACGGACAGGAAGAGTCGATTACGGCAACGCTTGGCGAGTTTAAAGAGAAGAAGATAGTGAAAAAGACAGAGTACGAGAATGAACTTAAGGGCGTAACGGTTCAGGAGCTCACTCCGAGCCTGCGAGACAAGCTGAACCTGCCGGAGGGTATCGGCGGTGTCGTGGTCACTGAAATCAGCGCAGACAGTCCCGCCCAGGGGTTGCTGCAAGCGAATGACGTGATCCAGGAAGTGGACCGCAAACCGGTCCGCAGTGCGCAGGAGTACGAGGAAATCGTTTCGAAAATCGGGAAGCACGACACAGTCCTCCTGTTGATCTACCGGGATGGCGGATCGGTCTACCTCACGATCCAGCCGTGAGAATGCGATTATCACCGGTGCACTTGCGTGAGGATTGACAGGACTGAAATCCATCCCTGAGGAGGTCGCATGAGGAAAGGCAGGGCTTGCTTCGTAACCGTAGCGGTCGTATGGTTCCTGTTTTTAAACATGCCGGCGCGGGCAGCCACGGAAGCTCCTCTTGTCCGCGCGACGCTGGGAAACGGTCTGCGCGTAGTGATCGTGCCGAATGATCTTGCGCCCGTAGTTACCACGGAAGTGAACTATCTCGTGGGTTCGAATGAAGCGCCCGAGGGCTTTCCGGGCATGGCTCATGCCCAGGAGCATATGATGTTCCGCGGAAACCCGGGGATGTCTGCCGCCCAGCTTGCGAACATTATTGCATTGATGGGAGGCAAGTTTAATGCAGATACTCAGCAGATCGTAACCCAGTATTACCTGACGGTACCCAAGGATGACATAGATGTAGCGCTGAACGTGGAAGCGGTGCGCATGCGCGATGTCCTCGACTCAGAAGAGCTTTGGGCGCAAGAACGCGGAGCAATCGAGCAAGAGGTTGCACAGGACTTTTCGAATCCCGAGTATGTTCTCTCCGTACGGCTTCTCGAAAACATGTTCGCCAATACGCCCTATGCCCACGATGCCTTGGGCACGCGCCCTTCGTTCGACAAGACGACCGGTGCAATGCTCAAGGAATTCTACGACCGGTGGTATGCACCGAACAATGCTATTCTCATTATTGCGGGTGATGTAGATCCGGTCAAGACCTTGGAAAAGGTGAAGGGACTGTTCGAATCGATCCCTGCGAAACGATTACCCCCGCGCCCGGATATTCATCTTGAAGCACTCAGGCCGTCTTCCATAGCGCTCGATACCGACCTTCCCTATGGGCTTGCCATCGTGGCATTCCGGCTGCCCGGTTACGACAGCCCTGACTATGCAGCCGGGCAAATCCTGTCTGATGTTCTGAACAGCCGGAGGGGAAGTCTCTATACGCTGGTTACTGAAGGCAAGGCCCTCTTCACTGAATTCGACGGCGAGTCACTTCCAAAAGCGTCGTTCGGGTACGCTACGGCGGCATTTCCCGCGGAAGGGGATGGTTCTGCACTGGTCGCCGCCATAAAAAAAATAGTGTCAGACTACATGAGCAACGGGGTCCCGGCCGACATCGTTGAGGCGTCTAAACGTCATGAGATTACGGACGCTGAATTCCAGTCCAACTCCATTTCAGGGCTCGCTGCGGTTTGGTCCCAGGCGCTTGCCGTGGAAGGCCGCTCCTCTCCCGATGACGATATCATGGCGATCAAAAAAGTGACCGTAGCAGACGTGAACCGCGTTCTCAGGGAATACCTCGTGAATGATACCGCGATCACGGCGGTTCTTATACCGCGCCCTTCAGGAAAGCCCATGTCGACGAAAGGGTTTGGCGGCAATGAGTCGTTTGCCCCGGCTGA
>DASPQB010000258.1:0-16543 GCA_035625205.1 Nitrospirota bacterium
CAGTCGCTTCGGTTTTTTTGCCATCGGCCTGTTCCGGCTGCTGGAGTGACATGCTTTCATTTTTCTCCGCCGATAATGGCGATGCGATTTTCTGCTGCGTTTTTAATTGAGATATTTCCTGCATGAGAGTGCGGACAGCATCCTCATCGGACGCGCTCATTGGCAATTCCTGCCCGTCAGCCTCGGTATCGACGGCGCTTTCCAGCTCTTCAACGGCTTCAGCCAGTTTCGAGAATTCGAACGACTGTTCTTCCTCGCGCGATAGTTCTTCGAGGCGTTCTATTGCCTGTTGGTCGCCGGGGTTCAGTTCGACGAGCCTTGTATAATGCTTTTTCGCTTCAGCGAACAACCCCTGCTGAAAATAGAATTCCGCTTCAGACCATATTTCCGCGGTGTCGGGCGGAATATCGGCGACCGGCTGTTGAACGGTGTGCTCCTGGGCGGGGATTGTATCGACAGGCTCTTCGTGAATTTCGGCTGTCTGAGTCTGTTCGTTGAACGAGCCGGATTCTTCGGCCTGCGCCGCAGTCTGCACAGGATTCTCTGCGGAAGGGACTGCCAGGTGCGGTGTTACGGTATCAAGACCTTCGATGGTGATTTCGTCTGACGGGAGAGGCGCGTCGAATTGTAGGGCATCTTCGAAAGTCGGCGGAGTTTCCGGTGAGCTTGCTTCTGGGGACGCAGACTCGAATGCCTCGAGTGGTTCGGTTGAAACCGGCATTTCGATTACGGGTTCTTGCGGTTGAGCAGGTCCTGTCTCGGACGAAAGGGCCTCGGCTGGTACCGGCGTTTCGATTGCGGGTACTTCCTGTGCAGCGGGCCCGGTCTCGGGCGAAAGGGCCTCGGCCGGTACCGGCGTTTCGATTGCGGGTACTTCCTGTGCAGTGGGCCCGGTCTCGGGCGAAAGGGCCTCGGCTGGTACCGGCGTTTCGATTGCGGGTACTTCCTGTGCAGCATGCCCTGTCTCAGGCGAAAGGGCCTCGGTTGGAATGGGTGCTCTGCCGAGCTTCTCAAGAAGAGCGGCGTTTGTCGGATAGATCGAGAGGGTTGTATTCAGTACAGCCTCTGACAGATCCATCAAGTTGTTCCTGGAATAGATGTCGGCCAGCGCCAGTGCATGCTCCACGGTCTTGGAAGCATTGCCCTGTTCCTGATAGAGATCCTTCAAACGCATACGGATTGATGGACTATCGGGATAGGTGACCGCAAGCACCTCAAGTTGTTCGAGCGCTTTCGTAATAAGTCCATATTTCACAAGTACGTCGATTTCCGTGAATGCCTCGTTGATTGTGGGGTTTTCCTCGGAGGTAGACAGTACCGTTACGGCAGGCTTTGGCACAGGTTGCTGGTAATACGGCATTGGTTCAGCGAGAGGAGCCAGAGCCTCGTCGAGGGGTTCAGGAGGAGCGGCGGCGAGCACTCCCCCTTCAAGCCGATTGAGCAACTGCCTTGCTTCATGAAGAGCGGGAGAAAGCTCCAAGGCTTTGTTCAGAAACGTTTTAGCTCCCCCCTCGTCTCCGGTTTCGAGCAGGATTTCTGCGGACTGAAGGTAAATTCCGGCCCCTTCCTGATCCCGACCGATGGAACGGTAGAAATCTCCCAATTTCTTCCTTCCAGGAATATATTCCGGAGCGTCGGCAATGAATCTCTTGAGAATCTTTTCGGCGGCGCTGTTGTCGCCTTCGGCAACTTTCGTATCTGCAATAATGGTCACTTCGACAAGCGCTTTGTTCAGTTCTTTTTTTGTCAGGTATAGCTTGATGAGTTTTTCACGCAGGTCCGTCCGAGTTGAGTCGTTGTCGAGAATTTTCCTGATCGCCTGCTCGGCTTCGGGCTCTTTGGCTGATTTGAACAGAGATTCGAGGTACGTATTGGCAATTTCCTTACTGGACGGGTCGACCTCAAATACCCGCTTCAGAGACTTGCATGCTTCACTGAATTTTCCTTCTCTGAAATAAACGATTCCGGCCTTATGATAGACGGCCATATTGCCAGGATCGATAGTCAGCACCTTTTCAAACAGTTGACGGGCATCTTTAAATTCGTTTTTCGCCATGTGGACGTCTGCTGCATTGAGGTACGCTGTACACGCCTCGGCGACCATATTCTCTTTCGCATACATGTCCCCCAGCTTAATTCGAAATGAGACATTGGCTGGGTTCAAGTCTGCCATTTTCTGGTAGATGCCGAGCGCCTTTCCCGCGTTCTGCTGCCGGATGTAGTGGTCTGCAGCGATTTTATAACTTTCCAGAGCATTACCGCTAAGGCCTTTTTCGGCATTTAAATCGCCGAGGGCGAGGTGGGCTTCGATTATTGTAGGATCGATATTGATGACTTTCTTATAGAGGGCTATGGCTTTGGAAGTAAATCCATCTGCAGCAAGCACATCGGCGGCCTTCTTGTATGCGTCACAAGCGTCTGCTTTTGCGTCCTTCTTCAGGCAAAGATCACCTATCGTATTGAAGATATTGGCATCGTTCGGAAACTCTTTGAGAAGCTTTTTCCATTCGGTAATCGCTTTGTCAAACTGGCCCTTGGCTGCAAACTTTTGGGCCTCCTTTATTACCGTATTTTTGTCGATTGCCATACCCCTATAAATACCATAAAGCTTATTAGGGTGTCAACAATGTCTTCTCATCCGATACATGATCAAAATCAAATATTTTTGAGGATGCTCACATCTTCTACACACAACATCTTCTACCTTGATTTTCGACTTCAATCATGTTACATATGACAAGTATGGCTAATCGCGAAATACGAATCTACCCGGACCCTGTGCTCCGCAACAAAACGGCTCGCGTAGAAAAAATAGACAGTTCTCTCGACCGACTTATTGAAGACATGGTAGAAACCATGCACGCAGCGCCCGGGGTCGGTCTTGCCGCCAACCAGGTCGGGGTCGCGCTCCAGCTGGCGGTGATTGACTTGAGCTCTCGGGAAAATGAGGAACAGCGTCACCCTCTGCTCGTCATTATCAACCCCGAAGTCCTCTCAATGGAAGGATCAATCACCGAAGAGGAAGGCTGTCTCAGTATCCCAGATTACGTCGAGAAGGTGAAGCGTGCTGTACGGGTCAAGGTTCGCGCGCAGGATCGAACAGGGAAATTATTCGAGATCGAGGCGGATGGACTCCTCGCAAAGGCCCTTCAGCACGAAATCGATCATTTGAACGGCCAGTTATTTGTAGACCACCTGAGCCCGCTCAAGAAAAATATCTTCAGACGAAGATTCAAAAAAGTGAAAGTGGAATAAGCCGAAAGCGCGGCATCCATCGCACGCCCGAAATAGAGGCAAAACACCGATGAGAATCGTGTATATGGGAACGCCGCAGTTTGCTGTAAGTCCGCTCCGCGCATTGGCTGCAGCAGGGCACGAAATTGTCGGTGTCGTAACGCGGACCGACAAACCAGCAGGCAGGGGACGGAGCCTTACCACTCCACCGGTCAAGAGTGCAGCAGTGGAGATAGGTCTTTCCGTGTACCAACCGAAACGCGTACGGGAAACGGCGTTCATCGATCAGCTGAGGGCGATTGGTCCCGAGGTCGTCATCGTTGCTGCCTACGGTCAGATTCTTCCTCGAGAGATCCTGACACTGCCCAAATTCGGATGCATCAATATCCATGCCTCTCTCCTCCCCTCCTACCGCGGTGCCGCACCTATTAACTGGGCGATCATCAAGGGAGAAGAGGTAACAGGCATTACGATCATGCAGATGGATGAAGGAATGGACACGGGAGCAATCTTGCTGCAGGAGAAAATCGCCATCGATCCTGCGGACACGGCTGGCTCGCTGACGGAGAGGCTCTCGACCGTCGGTGCGAAGCTGATCACGACTGCCCTGCCGCTCATTGCCGACGGCAGACTTGTGCCATTGCCACAGGAGGGTTCCCGGGCAACATCGGCACCGCTCCTCAAAAAAGAAGATGGTCTCATCGACTGGAATATTCCTGCTGTCGATATCTATAATCGCATCCGGGGCCTCTCTCCCTGGCCGGGTGCCTACACATTTTTGGATGGAAAGACAATCAAAATAATCGCGGCTGAAGCTGTGAGTGGCACGGGCGAGCCCGGGTTGCTGTACGAAAAGGAGAAGCAAGTTCTTGAGACCGGAACCGGCAAGGGGCTGCTCCGTATCGTGAGCCTTCAGCCAGAAGGGAAGAGGCCCATGTCTGCAGGCGATTTTCTGCGCGGCCATCGCGGGCTCGTCGGAAAGAAGTTTTCCGTTTCACGCTACAATATTTTTAACTCCGAACAGTGAGCCGTATTAAAACATGTCTGAACCAAAAAAACGCATCTTCATCGGTCTTATCGTCTTTACGGTATTCCTGCTTGCCGCAATCACGGTAGGGCTCTACCTGATTCCCTACGTAGGGCTCAGGAACATCCACCCCCTTGCGCCGGAAGTCGTGTGCATCACTATGGGAGGGGCGCTGGGTATCCTGATCCTCGGCGTGGCGCTGCTCATACTGACTCTCATCCGCGGCAAAGAAATCTTCTTCGCCGCGCGGCTCCGGGGGATCGTGATCGAAGTGCTCTTTCCAATCATGATCGTGGTTGGGAAGCTCCTGGGCATTTCGAAGGAAAAGATCCAGCAGTCCTTTGTGGAAGTGAATAACCTCCTGGTCATGGCCAAATGCAACGACAATAAGCCCCAGCGCATCCTGCTGCTCATGCCACACTGTCTTCAGTTCACCGAATGCGCGATCAAGATCACGACTGATGCCAATAAATGCCAGGCTTGCGGCAAATGTAAGATCAAAGACCTGGTTCTGCTCGCCAAGAAACATAACGTGCACCTTTCCGTTGCTACTGGCGGAACGCTTGCGCGAAGGCGGGTGGCGGAGGCGAAGCCCCAAGCGATCATTGCAGTGGCGTGCGAGCGTGATTTGACGAGCGGTATTCAGGATGCCTACCCGCTTCCCGTGATCGGGATCCTGAATGATCGTCCATTCGGGCCGTGCTTCAATACGAGCGTGGATATTTCCAAGGTCGCAGAAGCGCTCGACTTCCTTGCACGCGGCCGCAATCAACCTTGTGAGAACCCGAGATAAACCGAGAGAACAGGCACTTGTGATCCTCCGGAAGGTTGAGGAAGGCGTGTTCGTTGACATGCTCCTCGACAAGGCACGTGAATCATTCGATGCACGCGACAGCGCCTTTCTCCTGGCACTTGTCTATGGAACACTCAGGAACCGGGCGCGGCTCGACTGGGTATTGAACCAGTTCTCGGCTCAGCCGGTCGAAAAGACCGATGCATGGACCCGGAACATTCTGAGGTTCGGTGCATACCAGATGTTGTTTCTCGATCGAGTTCCCGCGAGCGCGGCGGTCAATACGTCCACCGAGCTGGCAAAAATTTATGGGAAAAAACAGGGATATGTAAACGGGCTGCTCAGGAACCTGGATCGGAAGAGGAGTTACATTACTGAGCCCGTTTTCAACGACTTGGCTGTAAGGCTTGCTACTGTCTATTCCCATCCTGAGTGGGTCGTCCGACGCTGGCTGTATCGGTTCGGCGCGGAACGGACCGAAAAGCTGCTGAGCGGGAACAATCGAGACGCGCCGCTCGTGATCAGGACAAATACCCTCAAGACGACGCGGGACATGCTTAAGGCGACGCTAGCGGACCAGGGTGTCGATTCCGTTGCAACAGACTTTTCTGAAGTGGGGCTTGAAATCATCTCCTGCCCGGCCATCCGTACGCTTGCGGCCTATCAGGAGGGATTATTCATCGTGCAGGATCAGGCCGCCCAGCTGGTCAGCCTTATGCTTTCTCCGAAACCAGGGGAAACTGTCCTGGACGCCTGTGCTGCTCCCGGGGGCAAGGCAACACATCTTGCCGAGATCATGCAAAACCGGGGAACGATCATCGCGCTTGAGAAGGATGCAACCCGGATGATCAGGATCGACGAGAACAGCCGCCGGCTTGGCTGTACGATCGTTTCCCCAACGATGGGGGATGCAGCGCAGTATCGGCAGGGCAGGTACGATAAAATTTTAATTGACGCACCATGCTCCGGCCTCGGCGTGCTCCGGCGGCACCCGGATGGAAGGTGGAACAAGAGCGAGAGGACGATTCAGGACTGTTCGGCAGTGCAGCGTCTTATCATCGAAAATTGTTCAAAACTTCTTAACCTGGGCGGTGTACTCGTCTATGCCACATGTACAACAGAGCCGGAAGAGAATGGAGATATCATTTCATCCTTTCTTTCCCGGGGAGGGAACGCGTTTATCATCGATGATCCCAGGCCATATCTGCCGAAATCCGCAGCAGGGTTGGTTGATGATTACGGATTCCTCAATACCTACCCGCAGGCCACTACGATGGACGGATTCTGCGCCGTCAGAATGGTGAGAAAGGTATAGGGCG
Source organism: Nitrospirota bacterium (assembly GCA_035625205.1). Lineage (GTDB taxonomy): Bacteria > Nitrospirota > UBA9217 > UBA9217 > UBA9217 > JAJYKN01. The sequence continues at coordinate 6,374 of DASPQB010000258.1, forward strand.
ACGACCGCAGCTTGAGAAGCAAGAAGTGTAATGCCCCTGTCGCACGATTCTGACGCATTTGTGCTTAGAAGTTCTTGCATCTTAGCTGCAGTATGGTAAAATATGGCTCTGACATGAAGCGGTTTTTGAAAGGACTTGGTATATTTCTAGCCCTCCTCGGGGTCGGCATCGCAAGCGCCTTCGCCGTCGTGGCGTTGCTTCTGCATCAGGAAGAGGTGCGCGTGCCGGACCTTACGGGGCAGGACATCGTGTCCGTCATCGAGACCGTCGCGCAGGAGGGCCTGCAGCTTAAGGTCGACCGCCGGGAACCCAATCCCACCCTGCCACGAGATGTTGTCGTATCCCAATCACCGGCTCCGGGGAGTGGGTTGAAAAAGGGTCGGCCGGTTCATGTCATCGTTAGCCAGGGGCCGAGCGACCTACTGGCGCCTAAAATTGTGGGCGAACATTTTCGCAAGGCCGATATCATGGTGAGGCAGGCAGGATTCATTCCCGGGGAAATCTCACGGGTCTCTTCAGACTCCGTGGACAGGGACCTGATAATAGCGCAGTACCCGCAGTCCGGGAGCCCCCTTGAGAAGGGTGGTACGATCTGCATGCTGGTGAGTTCCGGCAAAAAAACCGATCTTCTTGTCATGCCGAAGCTCCTGGGGAAAAAAGCCGAGGAGGCGCTCAGGATCGTGGATCGGATGGAATTGCAACATCGGGTCACTACCCGGGCCGTGAGTGACCGGTATTCGGGAACAGATAGAATCGTAATCAGCCAGAAGCCCAGCGCAGGATATCCTGTTTCCGCTGATGCCACGGTAGATATCGTGGTGAGCAAATGATATTGAAGGCGGAAGAGTAACAACGGAGACGCACCGCGCTTTTGCCACAACGCGGGTGCAGCCAGGGGCACCGATAACGGCAGCAACACTCAGAATCCCCATTAAGCCAATCTCTGCGACGCCGATTCTCTGTTGCTCAGACATTTTAGTATACGGCAGGTGGAAAAGTCATGACAAGAACAGTCAAGGTGGCCCCCTCGATTCTCTCTGCTGATTTTTCCCGGCTCGGGGAGGAGATCAAAGCTGTGGAGGCAGCCGGCGCGGACATAATCCACGTCGATGTAATGGATGGCCACTTCGTGCCGAATATCACCATCGGTCCGTTGATTGTGGAAGCCTCCCGCAGATCCACAAAGTTGCCGCTCGATGTGCATCTCATGATCACCAACCCGGAACTGTATATTTCTGATTTTGTAAAGGCGGGTGCTGATTATATTACCGTGCATGTGGAAATCGCGTACCACTTGAACAGGCTCGTGCAATCCATCAAGGAACATCCGGGCGTGAAGGCTGCGGTCTCGCTCAACCCGGCGACTCCACTCACCAGTCTGGACTATATTCTGGCAGACCTCGATATGGTTCTGATCATGTCCGTCAACCCCGGATTCGGCGGCCAGGCCTTCATCCCTTCGGCGCTGGACAAGATCGTCAAGCTCAGGAAGCGGATCGCCGACCTCGGCCTTTCCGTCGAGATAGAAGTGGACGGCGGTGTGAAGCCTGAAAACGCGGCAGCAGTCATCAATGCCGGCGCTGACATCCTTGTTGCCGGCTCTGCGGTATTCAGCAAGAAAGATTACGGCGCCGCTATCCGGGGACTCAGGGGAAATTAGTGAAACCACATTACGCATGTCGTGCCTTTTACAACGATCTGATAGTAGCAGGAGGCTGCATTGACAATCAAAAAGCAATCAACAAAAATACCGTTCGATCTTAAGAATGTTTCTGAGCCGGTGCTCTACCGAGAAGTGTTTCCCTATACGAGTGTTCCCCGGGTAGTCTTCGAGGACCGACTGATCCAGACCAATATCCCCAAGGATATTTGGATTACGGACACGACGTTCCGCGACGGACAACAGTCCCGGCCACCGTACACGCCCAAACAGATCGCGGATATTTATGATTTCATGCACCGGATGAGCGGTCCAAACGGCGTGATCCGCCAGACCGAGTTTTTCCTCTATTCGGAAAAGGACCGCGAGGCAGTAGAGCTCTGCAGGGAGCGCGGTTACCGGTATCCTGAAATTACGGGCTGGATCCGGGCGAACAAGAACGACTTCAAACTCGTCAAAGAAATGGGACTTAAGGAAACAGGCATCCTCACGTCCTGCTCGGATTACCACATCTTCTTGAAACTCAACATGTCCCGGCAAGACGCAATGAAAGCGTACCTCGAAATCGTTAGAACAGCTCTTGACCAGGGCATCATTCCGCGCTGCCATCTCGAAGATATCACGCGGGCGGACTTCTACGGTTTCGTCATTCCCTTTGCTCAGGAGCTCATGAAGCTGTCGGAAGCGTCGAAGGTCCCGATCAAGATCAGGGCCTGCGACACCATGGGCTATGGTTTCCCCTTCCCTGGCACGGCACTTCCTCGCGGCGTTCCGGAAATTTTCTACGCCCTCATCCACGACGGCGGCGTGCCGTCGGAGCAGCTTGAGTGGCATGGCCACAACGATTTTCACAAAGGGCTCATCAACGGCGTCGCCGCATGGATGTATGGCTGCGCATCGGTGAACGGCGCGCTACTCGGGTTCGGCGAGCGCACGGGCAATACCCCTGTCGAGGCCATGCTGATTGATTACATCAGCCTCACCGGGAACGACGGAGGGATCGACACGACCGCAATCACGGAGATGGCGGAATACTTCCTGCGTGAATTAGGGTTCCCGATCCCCGCCAATTACCCCTTCGTGGGCGCGGAGTTTAACTCAACGAGCGCAGGCATCCACGCCGACGGCATGATGAAGAACGAAGAGATCTACAATATCTTCGACACGTCTAAGATATTGAAGCGCCCCATGGGGGTCATCATCACGGACAAGTCGGGTATCGCTGGCATAGCCCACTGGGTGAACAGCCATTTGCACCTCGACGCGGACAAGAAGATCGACAAGCGGCACCCGGGCCTTGCCAAGATGCACAAGTGGGTGCTGGAGCTTTACGAGCAAGGCAGGACCACGAGCATCTCCCACGAAGAATTGCTAGAAAAAGCAAAGAAGTATCTGCCAGAGTATTTCATCTCCGACCTCGATAAGCTGAAGGCGAAGGCGCAGGCGATATCGCTCCACCTCGTAGAAAGGATGGTGGAGAGCAACGAGATGCGGACGATGGACAATGCGAAACAGGAAGCAGTCATGCAAAAACTTCTGGCCGAGAATCCTTTCATCCAATTCGCGTATGTGGTGAATGGAGACGGAAAGAAGACTACAAAGAATATCACGCAGATCCAGTACAAGGCCCAGTTCGAACACTCCGGTCTCGGCGATAACTTCTCCGATCGTCCCTGGTTCATCACTCCCATGAAGGACGGCAAGAGTTTTGTGTCCGATTTTTATACGTCGAAGATCACTGGTGCGCTCTGCATCACCGTATCTGCGCCGATCAGCTCGGAAAACGGCGGCATCGTCGGTGTGTTTGGCGTGGATATCAGGTTCGAGGACCTTGTCAGAGCGGAGTAAGTATTCATGCAAGGGACCAGTCTGCTCAGTGCTGGATGCTGGTCCGGTCCTTTTTCACTATTTCTTTCTCTCCTCTTCCTTTCTCGTCGCAGCGATCCTCTGGAAGGCGAGGAGTATTCTCAACAGTTTAAGTATCCATGGCCGGCAACCTGACGAACCCTGTTCCCCCATCATAATCCAGCCAATCTTTTTTTCCCCAAGTTACTTCTTCCCCGATGATCTTTTCCCGGATGCACTGTGCAGTATCGATGGCCGAGGCAGGTTCCTGTCGTTCCCGCAGGGCGACTTAATTTGCTTTGCCCTGCGCATGCAAGAATAGTATAATTCCCTCATGTCAAGAATGCTGAGAGAAAAAAACGAAGCGCTTCTCGCCGCGGAGCGCGGAACCGTGTATAAAGCGCGGGGTGCGGAGGTAGCCGTGGCCCTCGCGTACCCGAACGTGTACCATGTCGGCATGTCGAACCTCGGAATGCATCAGATATACTCCATTCTGAACAGCCGGGCGGACACGGTATGCGAGAGGGTTTTTTTGCCCGAAGAAGAAGATATCAGGGAATACGTCGAAACTGGCACACGGCTGTTCAGCATGGAAAGCGAGAGGCAGGTAAAAGGGTTCGATATCCTGGCATTTTCCGTTTCCTTTGAGCAGGATTATCTCAATATTCTGGAAATGCTTCGACTTTCCCACATCCCTCAGAAGAAGGAAGAGAGGTCTGATGACGACCCCCTCGTGATACTCGGAGGGATTTGTTCATTCTTCAATCCGGAGCCGCTGACGGATTTTATTGATTGCATTCTCGTCGGCGAAGGGGAAGAACTTACAGGCGAGTTTATTGACATCTATAAGGCGAACCGCGCACAAGGCAGACAAAGACTTCTCAGAGCTTTATGCGGGATTCCCGGGGCGTACGTACCGGAGTTTTATGATGTTCTCTATAGGGAAGACGGAACGATCAAAGAGAGGAGAATCCTTGATCAATCGGCGCCGGACCGCATCGTAAAACGGAGTGCGAGGGATTTCAACAAATCACCTGCGTCGACCGTGATTTTTACTCCCCACACCGCGTTCAGCGACATGTATCTTTCCGAGATAACCCGGGGCTGCGGCAGGCATTGTCGCTTCTGCATGGCGGGATACCTCTATCTCCCGCCGCGAAATCTCAGCATTGAGCAGGCCAAGGCGCAGGCACGGAAAGCGGACGACCTTTGCACCAAGATTGGGCTCGTCGGCGCCGCGATATCGGATTATCCTGACATTGGTGCACTGTGTTCAGCGATCGCCGGCGACCTGTCGGTCTCATCGCTCCGGGCCGACTCCGTAAGCGAAGCACTGATCGACCGGCTGTCAAAGAGCGGGCATAAAACGATCTCGATCGCACCTGAGGCAGGCTCCGAGCGGCTCCGGAATGTCATCAATAAAGGAATCACGGAAGACGACCTTCTTCGCGCCGCTGACCTGGTATTCGGGGGCGGTATTCTTAATCTCAAGCTCTACTTCATCATCGGACTGCCGACGGAGACGATGGAGGACGTGGATGCCATCGTTGCGCTCGCCGAGAAAATACGCACGGTCCAGCTTAAGCACGCGAGGCCGCAGGGCAGGATCGGGCGCATCACGCTTTCCGTGAACTCCTTTGTGCCAAAACCATTTACCCCGTTCCAGTGGGCACCGATGGAAGCCATAGAGAGCTTGAACAAGAAGCAGCGAATTCTGGAGAAAGCGATCAGAAAAATTGGCAATATGAATATGATCCACGACTTGCCGAAATGGGAGTATTTTCAGGCGCTGCTCTCGCGAGGAGACCGGCGTATCGGTGCGCTGATCGCGCATGCTCATGCACAGGGCGGAGATTGGAGGAAAGCCGCGAAGGAAATCGGCATGATGATGGATTTTTACGTCTCCCGCAAGCGCGAATTCAACGAAGTACTTCCCTGGGATTTTATTGACATCGGTGTGAGAAAAGAATATCTTAGAAACGAATACGAACGCGCGCTCGAAGGCAAGTTCACGCCGCGCTGCAGAGTCGGTGCGTGTACAATCTGCGGCGTATGCAGGGCGGATGATGCCGGATGGGCTGCAGATCGACAGGGATGAACACTGACAAGAAGCAGTTGTACGAAACAATAACGACAAAGGACATTTGCTACCTGAGAATTCCCGATTTCGAACGGTCAGGCAGGATTCATCACGCAATCACTACGAGGCATAATAATCTCGGCAGGCGAAATAGCTGGATCAAATCGCCCGGCGATTGGCATGCCGTTGCAGATGCCTTCGGGATCGTTCCGGACAGGATCATAACCGTTAATCAGGTCCACGGAGAAACTATTGCCCGCGTCGATGCTCAGGGATGGATAAGCGGCGCGGTCAACATCAATCCCCGGACCGTGGAGGCCGATGCCATAATCACCAATGCGCCGGGGATTGCGATCGGCGTCGAGACTGCCGATTGCGTTCCGGTGCTTCTGCTCGATCCCGAGATACCCGCTGTCGCCGCAATCCATGCAGGCTGGCGGAGCACAGTCAGGAAAATCGTCGACAAGACCGTGGTCAGAATGAGCGAAGAATTCAGGTCCCGCCCCCAGAGAATGCTTGCAGCAATCGGGCCGGCGATCGGGGCAGAATGTTACGAGGTTGATGAGCCGGTGATGGGGCCGGTACGTGAAGCCTTTTCTCACTGGGAGGAGATCACAACCCCGCGCAGCAAGGGCCGCTGGGGCCTTGACCTGGTTAAAGCGAATGCGCGCGAGCTGCTGAAGATGGGTCTCTTGGAAGAGAATGTCCATACGGTAGGACTCTGTACAGCGTGTTGCAAAGATTTGTTCTATTCTTTCCGCGCTGAGGGCAGGACAGGGAGGATGCTTTCGATAATCATGATCAGAACGTAAATCATTGACTCAAAAGAACACGGAAAGAGTCTCGCAATGCTTGACTTATTCATTCGCTGATCCGTGAGAAGAAGTGTGAAGAGATTATTCGTTTTATATGGAGATCGCGGACAATTTTAATGCAATCATGAACAGGATCGCCTCCGCAGCAAAGCGTTCGGGGCGCAAGCCGTCTTCGGTTAAGCTTGTTGTGGTTTCCAAAACGGTAGATGTCGAAAGAATCCAGAAGGCCGTTTCCGCAGGCGCAACGATCCTTGGCGAGAACCGGGTGCAGGAAGCAAAAGAGAAAATCGAGAAGCTTGGACCCGTCGCTCTGTGGCACTTGATCGGCCACCTTCAGACCAACAAGGTTAGGAATGCAGTAAGGCTTTTTAATATGATTCATTCGGTAGACAGTCTGGAGCTCGCAAAGGAACTCGACAAACAAGCAGCGAAATTCGGCAAAATTCAAGATGTCCTGATAGAAGTGAGCATCGCGGGAGAGGCGAGCAAGGCAGGAGTTGCAGTACAGGATTTAGCAGCCGTTGTTCATGAAGCAGCGAAGCTTAAAAATATTTCGATCAAAGGTCTCATGACCATACCTCCTTTCCTGGATGATCCCGAAGCCGTTCGGCCGTATTTCCGGAGGTTGAGAGAGCTGGCAGAACGCATTGAAAAAGAAAATATTCCCGGCCTGTCGATGCGGGAACTTTCGATGGGGATGAGCGGAGACTTTGAGGTGGCCATAGAAGAGGGCGCAACCATGGTGCGTGTAGGGACTGCAATTTTCGGCAGCAGAAAAGAGCCTTGAGGAATGCAACGTGCGGATTGCTCAGTGAAGAGGTAACGTCGAGTGATATGACGGGAGGCGTTATGGCAAGAGAAGAAAAAATTGCATTCTTGGGCGGCGGAAACATGGCAGAGGCACTCATCAAGGGAGTGATCTCAGCTGGCACGGCCAGGCCGGAAAAGATCCTGGTTGCCGACGTTTCGGCAGAGCGCCTTGAGCATCTCAGGAAGAACTATAGTATCGTTGTTCAGAAAACAAATACTGATGCGGCGCGCGAGGCAGGCATCATAATCCTGAGCGTGAAGCCCCAGGCGATCGAGAAGGTTCTGGCGGAGATTGCCCCTGTCGTTGACGGCGAGAAGCTCGTTGTTTCCATAGCCGCTGGCATTTCCCTGTCCAGGATTGAGCATGCGCTCAAGAAGGGTTGCCGCGTTGTACGGGTGATGCCGAATACTCCAGCGCTCGTTCTGGCGGGCGTGGCGGCACTCGCTGCCGGGAACAACGCCACGAGTCAAGACGTCTCGTCCACTAAGGGCATATTTGATTCAGTTGGACGGTCCGTAGTTGTAGACGAAAAACTCATGGACGCGGTGACCGGCCTTTCTGGAAGCGGGCCTGCGTATGTGTTCACGATCATCGACGCGCTGTCCGATGCAGGCGTTAAAGCAGGGCTTCCCCGCCAACTGGCGCTCGAACTCGCAGCTCAGACAGTTTACGGATCGGCAAAAATGGTGCTTGAGACGAAGGAGCACCCTGCAAAACTTCGTGACATGGTGACCTCTCCCGGCGGTACGACAATAGAGGGACTCCATGCCCTGGAGAAAGGGAAACTCAGAGCTACGCTGATGAACGCGGTAGAGGCGGCAACGGCGAGGAGCAAGGAACTGGGAAAGTAATTTTGGAACAGCCTATGAGATGGACGGGCAAGGATATCCTAAGATAGGATAAAATTAAATTGATCATGTGGGATCAGTGAAAATCAATCCCGCATTGAATTTCAGGAGGAACGATGTTCATATTCGGAAATGTAATACTGGGGATTGCCAAGGTGCTTGATGTAGTGCTGAACATCTACATGTGGGTCATTATTATCCGGGTTCTCATCTCCTGGGTGAACCCCGATCCCTATAATCCGATTGTGAGGTTCCTGCAGCGTGCGACGGAGCCCGTCTTGCGTCCGCTTCGGAAACTTGTGCCGCCATACAGGCTTGGGATAGACCTTTCCCCGCTCATTGCAATCCTCATCATCATGTTCCTACAGTATGCACTCATCAATACCCTCTATCGCATCGGCCATTCGATGGGATAGCTATTGGTAACGTCCGAGGCCGGGGAGGCAATACCATGAGCAATGGGATAAAAATAACACCGCTCGACATCCAGCAGAAGAGGTTTCATATCGGCTTCCGCGGTTATGACCGTACGGAAGTCGAGATGTTCCTTGATCTCGTGAGGGATGAAATGGAGTCGCTCGTGCGCGAGGTGGCGGATCTGCGGGAGTTCCGTCAATCCTACGAGGAGAAACTGCGCGAACTGACGGGGAAGGAAGAGACCGTCAAGAACACCTTGCTGATGACGCAGAAGTTGATCGAAGAACTTAAGGACGGCGCCAAAAAGGAGGCGGCTCTCATCGTTAAGGACGCTGAGATCCGGAGCCATCAGATCATTAACACTACCCAACAGGAGAAGTTTCGACTTGAGGCGGACAATCAGGAACTGAAGCGCCGTAAACACCACTTCCTCCAAGACATGAAGAAGGTAATCCAGATGCACCTGGAAATGGTCAATTTCGAGGAGGGTGGCGATGAAGCAAAAGAAGAGCCCGCCCCGGAATAAAGCAGAAGAAGCGTCGGTCACCTTTTGGGTACGGATCCAGCCCCGGGCATCTAAAAACGAGTTCATGAGGATGGTTGATGGCAGTCTCAAGATTAAGCTCACTGCACCGCCAGTCGCTGGAGCGGCCAATGAAGCGCTGGTGAAATTCCTTGCAGATCAATTCGATGTTAGCCGGTCCCAAGTTGAAATTATTTCCGGATATTCATCCCGTGAAAAGATCGTGCGCATCGCGGGTATCAGGAATGGGGAAGCGGAAAGGCTGTTGAATAGCAATCAAAAATGAAGTATAGTATCTTAAGAAGAGGAGAAAATCAAGTTTGTCATAAAATCAGAAGGGGAATAGAAATGTCAGATCTCAGCTTCCGATCCGTGTTAATCGATGGTCCACTATGACGAGAAAGGGGGGCGACAGGCTTCGACGGAAATCAAGAGGTCAGAAGTTGCATGCCGAGGTGCCATGGGGCTCGTAAAACACATGGTATATAACAACTGCCAATAACGAACTGGCACTCGCTGCCTAATTTAGGCTAGCGCGTCTCCCGGCGGATGCCTGAACTGCCGACGAGATGTCAAAAACCAGGCTGGTCTTTCCGACGCCGTCCGGGGCGGGAGGATGAGAAAAACCGGGCTTGCCGATTTCGGAGCTTTCCCTGAGGCGCTGGATGAGGCGAGAATTAAAAGAGGGGATAAGCATGTATGAGCTTCTGGTTGAAGGTTTTCGGACGCGGGTTCAATTCCCGCCGCCTCCACCAATTGTTTGATTTTATTAGATATTTTTAAAAAATATCTTCGTATCTATATGTGATTGTGAGCTGATTCCAAATAGGATCAGCTCTTTTTTTTCCTTAAACGCAATACAATAGAAGAGCATAGTTTTCCCGAAGCAATCACCGTATCTAAAGGACAATTTCCAGGCACAAGAGTCATCAATTCGGCTTGTAACATTCGGCGTGATGATCATCCTTACGTGATAAAATTAATTAGAAGTTACATAGCGGTACCGAGATTCAGTGTCGTGTATTTCGGTAAGGAGAATTTTATGGGTTATTACTATCATTATGTTCCCGGCAGATTAAGAATTCAAACACCGTTCATCCACCGTAATCGGCAGAACGGAACAGCTTTTGTAAAGACTTTACTGGGGTTGGAAGGGATAACGTCGGTAAAA
>DASPQB010000259.1:0-7961 GCA_035625205.1 Nitrospirota bacterium
GGCTACTTTTTGCGAGCGCTGCCCGGATCGAGGGCGGAATTTCCCCTCCAGGCCTGCCTCTATATGACAAGGGAAGGCATTGCCCAGAACGTACACAATGTAATCATCGCTGAAGAGGACTCAGAGCTCAATATCATCACCGGCTGCACGATTGCCCAGAAAGTGAAGTCGGGGCTCCATGTCGGCGTCTCCGAGATTTACGTTAAGAAGAACGCAAAGGTCACCTTTACGATGATCCATAACTGGGCAGAGGAGGTGGCAGTGAGACCGAGGACCGGCACGATCGTGGGAGAAAACGGCGTCTTCATGAGCAATTATATCTGCATGAGACCCGTAAAGACACTCCAAATGTATCCCACCGCGTACTGTGTCGGCGAAAACGCCACGGTCAGGTTCAATACCATTCTCCTCGCACCTGAAGGATCGAATATGGACGTGGGCTCCAGGGTCTTCCTCAGTGCGAAGGGAAGTCGGGCGGAGTCGGTTGCACGGGCGATCACGAAAGGGGGCGCCATCGTCACAAGGGGAAATTTGATCGGTGAAGTCCCCGGAATCAAAGCTCATCTGGAATGCCGGGGGCTCATCCTCTCCGAAAGGGGCTCGATCCTTGCCATCCCCGAGCTCGACGGCAGAGTGAGCGGCGTTGACATGTCTCACGAGGCAGCTGTCGGGAAAATTGCAGAGGAAGAGATCCAGTACCTTATGGCGCGGGGACTGACAGACGACGAGGCGACAGCCGCCATTGTCAGAGGTTTTTTGGACATTGAGATAAAGGGGCTCCCGGAGCACCTCAAGGGAGAGATAAAAAAGGCAGTCGAGATGGGGGAAAAAGAGGAACGACTTTTGTGAAGGAGTAATGTGCACAGAATGGCTGTGCCCTATGGAGAAAAGCTTCGTCATCGTAGAACCATCTTAAGAGGACAATACGATTCTTGGTATTCTGAAGCTGATTGCATCAGCTCATTTCTGGTACCATAAGACCGACAACTAGTGACTGGGCTGACATTACTACACTCGATTGTCGCGGGTGAACTTGAGCATTGATAGGTTAGCAACTAACCAGTATCTAATGGTTGTTACATCAGAATGATATTAAAGACTCGTAGGTACAGGGTGGACAGCAAGACCTGCAAAAAAGGTGAAAAATTCCGCTCGAAGTTTTTAGTCAACGTTCATTCCTGTGAGTGTTGATGCTGCCAACTTTATGATATCGCACAATGGCACCTCTACCCAGATTGACCGTGTCGTTCTCGCCTTTTATGTTTTGCGGTGACCGTTTGTCACGGAAAAAAGTTAAGGTTTACTTGCCATCGCTTTTTTCTTTCGGGCCGATCTGCTCATTCGTATCGCGGCGAGAATGGCCATACCAATGATCATCCCGGCAAGGAAAGATAATGCGATTACCATTGCAAGAGATGCATCGAAATGCCACGAGAGAAAGGAAACAGCTACAGACCCTGCATTCTGGATGGAAAAGATAACAACGATGATAGTCATAACAACAATGATGAACAATGAAAACATATGCCCTCCTGAAGTGGATTTTATCCTGATCTCTTATAGCCAATGAGCTACGCGGTCATTATTCATCGAGGTGGTAACCGAGCTTTTCGATACTGTCCTTCATTATCGTTGAGATCCTGTCCTGATCAACGATCTTTTCATCGAACCTGACAGCGATTTTCCCTTGCTCCACGTCGATGGACTCAACCCCATTCATGCCCCCAACAAAGCGTCGCAACGCTAGTGAGCATTCCGCGCAAAGATTATTACGTACGTTAAAGAATGCAATCTTCATGGCTCTTTGCCCTCCTCACATCAATTGCCCTGACGCTGCCCCTGCCTCATGGGTTTGCAAGGTCTTCTTGTACTCAATCGAATCCATTTCTGGTGATCTCGCCTTTATCATATCCTTTCTTTAAAATTCAAGTTGGTACTTTAATTATTGCATTGAATGGATACTGCAACGAGTATGTAGTTATTGACTGAAAACGATATCACCATATCCAGGGATCCACACAATATTTCTCACCCGGACCAAAATTAGGATCTCTGTGAGGTCCACCTCCAAGGCTGTAATGTTAAGTATGTGAAGCAGCTACCAAAGACAGCCTGAAACGTGCAATCAGGATACTTTTCTTAGTGGAGGGCTCGTCCACGGTAAAGCCGATTCGACCCTTACCCTGATTAATGGATAGCAAAGAAGCGTGCGAAATGTAAGAGTTAAAAAAAACAAAAGGTTACTGAGTCATCGTGAGGCGGAAACAAAGATAGCCGATCCCGAGGTCCGTGTTGCAGTAGGCACGAATGGCTGCCCTAACATTATCCGGTACGCTGACCAAGCCGCTGCGACGCAGCCGGGAAGCGCCGCTCTTTGCGCTCTGAGGGTGTTTTGCGAGTTTTTTTCTTGTAGTATGCCGGATCATACCCGTACTGTACCCACTCCTACACGCTCCCGCGAACCATCCATGATGTGAACGACGCCGTTTTTCTCAGAAAATCAAACATGTATGCTTCTGGACAACTATATATCTGATTCAAGGCTAAGTCAATGCTGTCGAATGTTATGTTTCATGGGAGGAGGCGTTTGTGGCACAGAGCGAACGTCGTCAATTCACACAAGAATTTAAAAGGAATGCTATTAAACTGGTAAGAGAGAAAAGAGTTCCCGCGAGGCATGTTACGACTTATAGAAATCGAATAGGACACGCCGTAATATATAAGATATAAAGCTATAGATATTCTTACGGTCTGCTGAAAGGCCTCGTCACACAACTTACCATATCCCCCCAGGTAAGGTTTTCAGTTCTAAGCCACATATGCCTGCCTATGCAATAAAGTGTTTAGTTGCGGGTATTTGAAATTGACAAATCTTTGTATCTATGATTGTGTTTAAATAATCCTCGATAAAGCTGCGATATTCTCAAGAAGGAGACGGAAAGCCGCAGGTCTTCATAAACCAAGATGGTCGGGGCCGCCGAAGTCTGTTGGAAGGGATCTGACATGACAGTACGCAAAACTTACTCAAGGATGCAAAACGCGGTCTGAGGAGAAGACATGGGAAGTGATAAAAACACTTTATGCCGCATTATCCCAACGGCCTTGTTTTTTTTCGTATGTGCTCTTCCTCTGGCAGGGTGCGGGCCAACGGTCTATACGGCATTTCAGGTGGATCCGCTCGTTGAGGGAAAGACCTTTTCTTCGAGGGAGCGACCTGCCGAGATCGCCGCAAAGCCGGAAAGAGATCTTCTTGCTGAAGGTTATGTACTGATCGGTACCCTCCTCGTTCGACAGGCAGAGGATGGTTCAAAGCGTACTGATCTGACGTCAAAGGTGCTGCGGGAGGCGGCAAAACGCGGCGGAGATTTGGTCATTCTCGAAAGCAATAATAAGCGGACCAGCGAAATGAGATACAAAAACGGCGGGTGCATCAAACTGGAAGAATATAAGCAGAGATTTTTGGAGGCTGGTGGAACGTATTGTGACCAAAACAACGTTTGCTATCCGCCCTACGGCTTTGAAACAGTACCTAAATGCAAAGAATGGGAACAGATACCGTACACCGCATACTTCACGGAAACCGAAGCAAAAGTTTTTCGCCGTGCATCCGCAAAGTGAAGGGCTTTATCCTTATCATGGCGATGCAGAACGGCAAAACGGGTCATGATCGCAGACGGCGCGGTCCTGAAAACGAAAGGAAACATGAAGAGATGGCCCTAACCGACTCCAGGTGGGCAAAGTACTATCTCTGCTGCGAGGAGGCGTTATGGGAGCAACATAGCGACAGGGTGCAGATGGTCCTCACAAGCCTAGACCGCGGGCCGGGAGAGAGCCTGCCAGTCTGAGGAGCGATCATACCAGTGCGCGCTGATAGTAGGCAGACATGACACCTTCGTTCCAGGATTTTCATAAGAGCCGTCATTAATGGGTAGAGACACAGGCTAAGGAGGAGAGCCATGGCAGTGTGGAAATGCAATAAGTGTGGCAATACCGTAACAATGGACGTTCCGCCCGATCTTTGCCCGTCCTGCAAGGAAAAATGCGAATATGTCGACGTGACGTGCTATATTCCCGAGTGCGGAGGTCCTGACTCGGGAAATGTCAATACGCAGGTTTTCAAGGCCAGCAGCGATCCTGATAAGGCATAAGGCTTCGATCGTCCGTAAGAGATCATCACGCGCATGCGGTGACCTCGCGGTGCACGAGGAGGAGATGGTGTTAGGGATACAAGGTGATGAGAAGCAGCGGGTTTCACCGGGAAGAGGTGTTCACTGCCTAAGATGTCTTCACATTATCATTCAAGATTCGTGACCTGCCATCGTCGAGGGAAAGTGTCTTAAGGGAAGCCGGGATTTCAAGCACTGGACTTTGGATGCGGGACGGAAAGGAGTACAGGAGTCGTTGCAAAAGCGGTGGGAAACTCCGAAACAGTTTATGCCCCGATAGCCACCGTTTGCAACTGAGGAAGTGAAGAAACGACCTAAAAGAGCGTATCAATAAAATAAGAACCATAATGGCGGATCTGAGGCACCGGCTTGCCGGATAACGGCATGGATATCGTCTTACTCTCCGACATCTTCCATGATCTTGATGATTCGACTTCTGTTCTGGTGGAATTGCAGAGGACGTTAAAGCCGGATGGATTGCTTCATTCTCGGATCGTCGCAGGAGAGAATAAGATATAGCAGCCAGGATGACCGGGAGTAGCTTGCTCAGGCAATCGGCAGCAGAGAAGAGGACTTACAGTCTTGTGTAGGTAACATAGATTCTCAACATGGCTGCTTCTTCCTCCCATGGCCCTTGGTCATCCATTCGTTGATCCCGCGCATTCCATGTTAAAGGGTGGTGTCTTATCCGTACTTTGGAGAGGAGAATCATATGGATTATTACTATAGTTATGTGCCCGGCAGATTAAGGATTGAAACGCCGTTCATCCGGGATAATCCGCAGAATGCGGCAATTGTTGAGAAGAATGTAAAAAGTTTGGAAGGGATAACGTCCGTAGAAACCAACCCTCTTACCGGCAGCGCTTTAATTCTTTTTGATGAAAATAAGATCAAACACGAGCGCATTATCGATTTTCTTGAAAAACAGGGTTATTTTATTCTGTCCAAGGCAAAAACGTCCGATGAAGTAATAGAGCAGGCAACTGAAAAGGTCCTTGACGTGGCAGAAAAAATAGTTGTTGACTCGGTTGAAGACGGGCTGGGAGAGGTCTGATATCGGTTCAAAACCGGCGCCCGCAACACAGGTGTCCGCACCAGACCGTTGTGCGGGCCGCTGGCAGCATTAAGCATCTCTACAGTTATGTATGACCAGACGACTGTGCGTTTCTGGTGCGAGCAATATCCTGAGTGAAGGGCTTACGCGAAAGTCCCTACGGTATAAGGACCTCCCGAGCTGCATCATCCAGCCTCCATAATAACGAAGCACCAGTGGCTGATTCTGGGGAGAAGATTTTCTCCATTTCATTTCTTTTTTAGTACTTTCCTGGGCGCCTTTCGAGGGGTTTTGGCATGCACTTCACTGCCCTTGCCTTCGAGTATCTTGATTTGCGCTTCAAGTTCTTTGATCCGTGCCACGATCTCCTTCGCCCCTGCGTCTTGCGCAGGGTTTTTTGCCTTGGCGCCGCTCATGAGGAGGTATGTTTTTGCGCCGAGGTCGCTAATCGTGTCGTGGATCTTCGCTTTGAGTCTTAAAACCTTATACTGTCGTTTTCCTTCTTCTGTCAGTTCCTCAGCTCTCTTCTGCACCTCGACGGCGCCTTGCTTCACTGCCGCCATGCTTTTTTCCAGCCTTTGCTGCAAGTCCTTCCTGATTGCGTCCCAGTTTAAACCCTCGAGATAGCCCATGCAGTCACCTCCTGTTTGAATGGAATACTCAATGTTATATCATTGTAGCATAAGAGAGGTTATTCCGGTGATACAATATAATAAGCAGTGATGAATTGAATAAGCGGCCATGAAGGTATGGCAGTCAATGCATCAAGAACGGCATCTATTCAATCAGCTCAGGTTTTCTTGCTGTGAAATCCCTGGGTCAGACCTTATCATCATTGCCGCCTTCCAGATGATCCCCGACCGGGAGGGGAACACACAGCGAGAGGTAAGAAAATATCGACATGGACGAAGAGCATCCAGCAAAAAAGGACACGAGTGAATGGGTGATCCTCCTGCACGGTTTGGGCCGCCTCAGACAGTCGATGCGTAGGCTCGAGCGGCATCTAAACAGCCTCGGTTATTCTGTCATCAACCTCCCTTATCCCTCAACAAAGAAAACGATCGAGGCAATCGCAGAAACAGATCTTGCTCGAGCCGTACAGAGCTGTGAAGCGCAGCGAGCGGAAAAAATCCATTTCGTCGGTCACTCCCTCGGTGGTATCATCGTCCGTCAGTACCTGCAGCGGCATTCAATGCCCCCGGGAAGCAGGCTTGTCATGATCTCCCCCCCGAACCAGGGGAGCGAACTCGTCGACCTCCTCAGGCAACTTCCCCTCTACCGCTGGATCACCGGACCGGCCGGCCAGGAAATCGGAAGGGGACCAGAGTCCATCGTCAATCGTTTGAAGCCGGTCGGACTCGACGTTGGCGTGATTGCGGGTAATCTGAGCATCAATCTCGTGATTTCCGCCTTCCTGGACGGACCTGACGATGGTGTGGTCTCGGTGAAGAGCACGACGCTGCCCGAGATGCGCGATTTCATAATTGTCAACAACTCCCACACCTTCATCATGAGACATCCGCTGGTGATGAGGCAGGTCGCACACTTCCTCAAGCATGGCAGGTTTGATCACAGCCGGACGGCTGATCTGGACAGGGCGTCGGTTTGAACGCTTGCCCCCTTTCCTGATGGAATTCTCAATACTGCCAGGACAGCCGGGGGGCCGGAGCGCTCCACGCATAGGCGGTATCGAGATAGCTTCACCAATCTAAAAGTACAGAGACTCCTTGTAAGGGTGCTGTTGGGTAGTCAGGAGGCGAGCAACCATGGCTAAAAAAAACATACTGGTTGCCTGTGCAATAATAGAACATCACGGCAAAATACTGGCAGTCCAGCGTAGCGAACTCATGAACCTGCCGCTCAAATGGGAGTTTCCCGGTGGAAAAATCAAACAGGGCGAATCGCCCGAACAATGCGTTGTCCGTGAAGTGTCTGAGGAGCTGAACTTGCAGATAGAAGTCGGTCAGTCATTGCCATCGGTAAGCTATGACTATCACGATTTTTCCGTAACGCTCTATCCCTTCCTCTGCGCTATGGTCTCGGGTGAGATTACACTGCACGAACATAAGGCAATGCGCTGGTTATCAACGCACGAGTTGTGGTCACTCGACTGGCTTGCTGCGGATTTCCCGATTATTTCGGCTTACCGTGATAGCATGAACAGGCATTCAGCATAAGGCAGGGTACACACAGTCCGGGGTCGCAAATAGCGATTGCCCATCCTATGAATCGTTTTCATCGCTGATTTTTTTCTGAAGCTTGCGGCACAGCCTTTCTATTCTCCGGTCGTTGCCAATTCCCGCACTTTGTACCTTAATACCGGCCTATGAAAAATTCGCTTCATTCCGATTTAGACCAGCCCGAACACCGGGAAAGGGGAGGATAGGGGGTCTAGGACGTGTTCGGGCCGGTCCGCAATCGCAGCTTTGTCCTGCACCACTGAGAACCGTTTTTTTTCAACCTGCGAGCTCATTTTTTAAGATCCGACCGCGAATTCCTTTAGCATGTCCTACTCAGTCGTTGAACCCTGTTTTACCACTGCACCCCGTACCTGAGAAGACCATTTTTGCCCTCCGCCTTGTGAACTCTCACACCTTGGAGATTGTTGGAAATCGCGGAGAAAACGATTCGCACGAATTTTATCAGGGTCAGGTATGACGTTGAAAAAGTGGCGGCGTCCATATCCTCAGGCGGATTACCTCCCTATTTTGCTGAAAGTCTGAAGAAAGGGACCTAGGGTA
>DASPQB010000260.1:0-5971 GCA_035625205.1 Nitrospirota bacterium
AATGAGAAAAAACATTCCACCACGAAGGCACCAAGAAAGAGAATGCAAATCTCTGTGCCTTTGAGCCTTCGTGGCAAATTCTTTCCTATCCTATGCTGAGCAAATTAGACGCAGTTGCAGAAAAATATGACGAACTGACAAGGCTCCTGTCCGATCCCGGCGTCGCCGCCGACCACCAGCAATACCAGAAGTATTCCAAGGAGAGGTCGGAGATCGAGGATGTCGTGCACCACTTCCGCGCCTACCAGAACGTACGGAAGCAGATCCGAGAAGCTGAAGAAATCACTATCGATAAGCAGGCAGATCCGGAGCTCAGGGCCATGGCAGAAGCCGAGCTCAAGGAGCTTCGGCCCAGGGTCGAGCAGATGGAGCAGGATCTCCGGATCATGCTCGTGCCTAAGGATCCCCGCGATGATAAAAATGTCTTTCTCGAAATCCGCGCCGGCGCCGGAGGCGATGAGGCTGGATTGTTCGCAGCAGAGCTCTTCCGCATGTATTCCCGCTACGCCGAGAAGAAACGTTGGAAAGTCACGCTCCTCGATATGAGCACGACGGGTGTCGGCGGGGCCAAGGAAGTGATCGCCCAGATCCAGGGCAAGGGCGTATTCAGCAGGCTCAAATACGAAAGCGGAGTGCACCGTGTCCAGCGCGTACCTGCCACGGAGGCAAGCGGCAGGATTCATACCTCGACCGTGACGGTAGCCGTCATTCCCGAGGCTGAGGACGTGGACGTCCAGATCGAGCAGAAGGACTTGCGGATCGACACCTACTGCTCCTCGGGCCCTGGCGGACAGAGCGTGAACACTACCTACTCGGCCGTTCGCATCACGCACATCCCGACCGGAGAAGTGGTCGCATGCCAAGACGAACGATCACAGCTCAAGAACCGCGAAAAAGCAATGAAGATCCTCAAGTCGCGACTGCTGGAAAAAGAGCGCGAGAAGCACGAGGCCGAGGAAGCCGCGGCCCGCAAGCAGCAGGTGGGCACCGGCGACCGCAGCGAGAAGATCAGGACTTATAACTTTCCGCAGAGCAGGGTGACCGACCACCGCATCGGTCTGTCGCTTTATAAGATTGATGCGGTCATGGACGGAGACATCGACGAGTTCATCGACGGCCTCACGGCTGCAGACAATGCTGAGCGGCTCAAGAACCTTTGACCGTACTCTGTTTTCTATTAGGAGCCAGTGCAGGTGGAACTCCAAACTCAAAATGCAAAACTGACCACTTTGGTAAAGATGACTCTCGCTGACGCAATAACCAATGCATCTAAACAATTATCGGCTGCGGGGATAACCAACTACCGCCTCGACGCAGAAGTGCTTCTCTGTCACATGCTCTCAAGAGACCGCGCCTGGCTCCTGGCCCACGTGCGGGAACCGCTTAGCGACGAGCGCCGTAGGGCCTTTGAACAAGCTATCGAGCGAAGAGTACGGCGAGAACCACTCCAGTATATTACGGGAAACCAGGAATTCTGGGGTCTGGACTTTGCAGTCACGCGGGACGTTCTTATTCCGAGACCGGAAACCGAGCTAATCATCGAGGCTGTTCTTGGTTGCGCGAAGAAGGACCGGACGTCAACAATCATCGACCTCTGCACGGGGTCTGGCTGCATTGCCGTCAGCCTGGCGAAAGAGTTGGACCCTGCGCGCATTTTCGCAACAGATACATCCGGGAAAGCACTTGCCGTTGCGCGAGAGAACGCACACAGGCATGGGGTTTCAGACCGCATCCGGTTCCTCGAAGGTGACCTGTTCAACCCCTTAAACGAACTTGACATCCTCGGTCAGGCGGATATCATTGTTTCCAACCCCCCCTACATTCCATCCGGAGATTACAGCGCGGTCCAGGTCGAGGTAAGGGATTACGAACCGAAACTAGCTCTCATCGCAGGGCCGGCTGGCACGGAAATTCATCAGCGTATTCTTGATGGAGCTCCGCGTTTTCTCAAAAGCAAAGGTCATCTCGTCCTTGAGATGGGGATAGGGCAAAGTGTTGAGCTTGTGCACAGGATACGGAAAACCGGTGCATTTTCCGCCTCGACCGTTCTCAAGGACCTTGCGGGTATTGAGCGGGTCATTGTGGCAACAATCAAATGATCCTCTTCAATAAACTGGCACTGCTTATATCTTTATATGCTGTTCATCTGTGCTTACGAAAATCATGAAGAAAATTGTTATCAACGGCGGCAAAAAACTCAATGGTGAAGTTACGATCAGCGGCGCAAAGAATGCGGCACTACCGATCCTCGCTGCCGGCTTGCTCTGCGAAGGAAAGCAGACCATCTCGAATGTCCCGCTCCTGGCCGATGTGACCACGTTCGGAAGGATCCTCCAAAACATGGGTGTTTCCTTCGAGCGGAAGGACAACGATATCGTCATCGACTCCAGGGGTCTGACAATCCCCGAAGCAAGCTACGAGCTCGTGCGGACCATGCGGGCCTCGGTGCTTGTGCTCGGCCCGCTGTTGGCGCGCATGGGCAGGGCCAGGGTATCGCTACCGGGAGGATGCGCTATCGGTGCGCGTCCCATCAACCTTCATCTCATGGGCCTTGAGAAACTGGGCGCATCGGTCGAGATCGAGCATGGATATGTTGTCGCATCGGCCAAGAAGCTTCACGGTACGCGTATCTATTTCGATACCATCACCGTGACCGGCACGGAGAATATCATGATGGCCGCCACCCGTGCAGAGGGCGAGACCATCATCGAGAATGCGGCACGTGAGCCTGAAATCGTCGATTTGGCGAACGCCCTCATCAAGATGGGCGCGAAGATCGAGGGCGCAGGGACGGACATCGTTAAAATCCAGGGAGTTGACATTCTCCGCCCCATGAACTACACGGTGATGCCTGACCGCATTGAAACAGGCACCTTTGTGATCGCTGCGGCGATAACCGGCGGCACGGTCACCATCAAAAATTGCTTTCCCGGCCATCTTGACGCAGTTCTGGCAAAGGTACAAGAAGCAGGCGCTCAAATTTCGATTGGCGATGGCACAGTCCGCGTGATCGGACAGCCTCGCATCAATCCGGTAAACATCAAAACGCTGGAATATCCCGGTTTTCCTACTGATATGCAGGCGCAGTTCATGAGCCTCATGACTCTTGCCGACGGCACGAGCGTGATCAATGAGACTATTTTTGAGAACCGTTTCACGCATGTGGCAGAACTGCGCCGAATGGGAGCTGATATTGAAGCCGATGGCCACACTGCCGTCGTCAAGGGGGTAACGCGTCTGTCCGCGGCGCCCGTTATGGCGACCGACCTCCGGGCGAGCGCATCCCTCGTTCTCGCGGGACTTGCCGCCGAAGGGCAAACCGTGATATCGCGCATCTACCATCTCGATCGGGGGTATGAGCATATCGAAGAGAAGCTATCGGCCTTGGGTGCCGATATAAAGAGAGTTTAAATCGAATTTCACTGCAGCGTGAAGAATTAGCATCTTTATCAGAATTTACTTGTTTCTCTGCGTCCCGCACAACCTCGATAGTAAGCAGAATTCAGGGGATTTATGAAGATTATCGATGCTCAGCAGAAAGATATCCTCACAGAACTGAAGCGCATTGTGAATCGCGGTGAAACCGCCACTGAAGAAGTTGCCGCTATCGTGAAAGAAGTTGTCGAGCGTGTCCGCAAAGAAGGCGATCCGGCTGTGATCGAATATACCGAGAAGTTCGACAAGGTAAAGCTCTCCCTCAAGGACATCAAGATGTCCCCGGGGGAAATCAAGGAAGCCTACTCACATGTCGACACAAAAAAAGTAGAGGCCCTCAGGCTCGCGGCGGGCAATATTCGCGCTTTCCACGAGAAGCAGAAGATCAGCTCCTGGGCCAGCCAGGAGGCTGACGGCGTAATCCTGGGGCAGCTTGCGCGACCGGTCCGGAGCGCGGGCATCTATGTGCCCGGCGGCAAGGCCTGCTATCCTTCGTCTGTGCTCATGAATGCGATCCCCGCGATCGCGGCTGGCGTGGAGCATCTTGTCATGTGTTCGCCCGCACCGGGAGGGAACCTGAACCCGTATATTTTGGTCGCCGCAGACATCGCTGGTGTAAGCGAGATATACAAGGTCGGCGGAGCACAGGCTATCGCGGCCATGGCTTACGGTACCGCCACGATCCCCAAGGTTGACAAAATCGTGGGCCCCGGCAATATTTTTGTGGCCACTGCCAAACGCTATGTCTTTGGCCAGGTTGACATCGATATGATTGCTGGGCCGAGCGAGATCCTCGTCATTGCCGACCACTCGGCTGACCCCGAATTCGTTGCCTCTGATCTCCTTTCCCAGGCTGAGCATGACGAGCTAGCCTCATCAATTCTTGTGACGACCTCGCGAGCGCTAGCTGACAAGGTGGATGCGGAAGTTGAACGTCAGCTATCCAACTTGACGCGAAAAGAGATCGCTCGCAAGGCCGTCGACCGTTTCGGGGCTATTGTTGTTACTGCCTCTCTGCTGGAAGCTGCAGAGGTTTCGAATTCCATAGCGCCGGAGCACCTCGAACTTGCCGTGGAGAGACCCTTTGAACTTTTGGCATTGATTAAGAATGCAGGAGCGATATTCCTCGGGCACTACACGCCGGAGTCCGTGGGCGACTACATCGCTGGCCCGAACCATGTTCTCCCGACGGGCGGGACTGCACGTTTTTTCTCGCCGCTCTCGACAGACAGCTTCATGAAAAAGTCCAGCCTTATCTTCTATACGCGGGAGGGGTTGGACAAGGTCGGCGAGGCCGTGATGCAGATTGCAGACGTCGAGGGTCTGGAAGCACACGGGAACACGATCCGTGTAAGGATGGCAAAGAAATAAAAATCAATCAGGTGCAACGGAGAATTGATTATTTGGGAAGAAGGAAATGGATTGTTCCGTTTACCTTCCTTCCACGTTTGATACTCCATTTTTCCTGAACTATACTTCTTACGCATGAATAGGGAGACCGGGATGCCGACAAAATCTAAAAAGAAAATAGCTATTTCTGAAGTTACTTCAGGCCAGAAGCTCAAGCTTGGCCTCCCGAAGGGCAGCTTACAGGACTCAACGTTCAAGCTCTTCAATAAGGCCGGCTATCGCGTCCAAGTCAGTTCGCGGAGCTACTATCCAACCATTGATGACCAGAAGATCGATTGCGCGCTTGTGCGGGCTCAAGAGATGGCCCGCTATGTCGATCACGGCATATTCGACGTCGGTCTCACTGGCAAGGACTGGATCCTAGAGCAGAACGCCGATGTGGTTGAGATCGCTGAACTCAGATACGCCAAAGGAGGCCTGAACCCGGTCCGCTGGGTCGTGGCAGTGCCCGAGGACTCCCCGATCAAGTCAATTCAAGACCTGAAAGGCAAGCGGATAGCCACTGAACTCGTAGGCTACACAAAACGCTACCTCAAGTCCAATGGTATCACTGCAGATATTGAATTTTCCTGGGGTGCTACGGAAGTGAAACCGCCGCGACTTGCTGATGCGATCGTTGAGCTCACGGAGACTGGCAGCTCGCTCAAGGCGAACAAGCTCCGGATCGTACAGGTAATGCTCGAATCCACCACTCGGCTCATCGCAAACAAGAAGGCTTGGGCTGATCCATGGAAGCGTAAGATGATAGAGAACATGGCCATGCTGCTTCAGGGTGCACTTGCGGCCGAGGAGAAGGTCGGCCTCAAAATGAATGCACCAAAGGCGAACCTCGCTGAAATCTGCGGCCTGCTTCCGTCCATGCATGCTCCCACCATATCACAGCAAACCGATCCTGCATGGGTGAGCCTGGAAGTGATTTTGGATGAAAAAGAGGCTCGTGACCTCATTCCGCGCCTAAAGCGGCGCGGCGCATCAGGGATCGTTGAATACCCATTAAACAAAGTCATTCCCTAAAAAACAGCGGGCGGTATCGTGCAGCTTGATCTTTTTAACGATTGGACGTTCATTTCTAGCATTAGTTCGCGGGTTTTTTCAAGAAATCCCTAACTGCAACACCGAGACGCTT
>DASPQB010000261.1:0-13844 GCA_035625205.1 Nitrospirota bacterium
TCGGGAATATGCTTGATAAAAACGTGCGCCTCATCAGGTTGGTGGAAGGCCTACTTAGTGACATCTTTGACAATGTGGAATAGAGCGTATTTGCCGAGAAGACCGGGTGAACATCTGGGCACAAAAAAACAGGGTCGTGACCAAAGACGTACTGAAGCGCCGAGCGGACCAGTCACACCACCAAGGACGTAGCCGAAAACAAAATTTTGGCTCGACCAGCGGGGCGAACAGGGGGGTGCCGAAACTAAGCACCAATGACGTAAACAGGCGCTTCAGCATGGTGCAGCTAGTGGGCACCTCCTTGATACTATAGGGCAGGTAGCGGTCAATGCAATAAATATATTATGTCGGATTGCAATGGCCTAAGAGTAGCAGCCAACTGTATAAGATGAGGTCGCGCAAAACATGGAGACATTTCGAGCATAACTAAACTGACGTCCCTCTGGAGCCAATTCAGGTATTAGCACGCGAGATAGTAGCATGCAATAGGATTGTTGACTAAGTGAAATAACCGCGGGGCTAAAATGAAGACTCAGTACCTGAAAAGAGGTTTTTCTATGAATATGCAAATAAAGATCAGGCATAAACTTTTATTCATATCCATAGCATCACTCATCGCTCTGACTATCATTACCGTAAGCTTGCTTCTTTCACTGAGAAATAGCATGCTTGAAGATAAGCGTCAGTTGGTCAAGAATGTTGTCGAAACGGCGTATGGCTCAGTTCAACATTATCACGAACTGGTTAGCGATGGGAAGCTTACGCAGGAAGAAGCCCAGAAGAGGTCGATCGATACAATCAAGTCCATGATTTACAACGGGAACGATTACTTCTGGCTGAATGACATGCGGCCTGTCATGATCATGCATCCGGTGAAGTACGAGCTTAACGGCAAAGACCTGTCGGAGATCAAAGATCCGGAAGGCAAGAAGCTGTTTATGGAGTTCGTGCAAATGGTGAAGGACCACCATGAAGGATACGTTGAGTATCTTTGGCCCAAACCGAACTTCGACAAGCCAGTCCCGAAGATCTCGTACGTCAAAGGTTTTGAGCCCTGGGGTTGGATCATCGGATCCGGCCTGTACACCGATGATGTAAACGCGGCTTTCTGGTCAAAAGCCAGATGGTTCACTATCATTCTTGTTGTCTTCACTATTGTGGTTGGAGGCTTGAACCGGTATGTGAGGTACGATCTGATGAAGATGGTGCATGACAAGGTCGAGCTGATCGACAGGATAGCTAAAGGCGACATGTCGATGACCTTCGCTGTCGATCGGCATGACGAGTTTGGAGATATCGATAAAAGCCTGCGGAGCATGGTCAATAACTGGAGACAGATCATATCGAAAATATCCATGGCCACCTCCACTCTTGCCTCGAGCTCAGAAGAACTTTCAGCGACCTCCGATGATATTAGCAAAGGAGCCCAGGAACTGTCTTCCCAAACCGAACAGGTTGTAACATCCATGACCCAAGTGTCCCAAACCGTCATAGACATGGCCAAGAACGCTTCCCAGGCGGCGGACGCGAGCAAAATGGCATCTGAGACTGCCTCCAAAGGAAAGGTCGTGATCGAGACAACGACCCATGGTATGACGTCCATCGCAACGACAGTACAAGGCGCGGCAACCACCATCGAAGGATTGGGGAGGAGCTCGGCCCAGATCGGCGAGATCGTGGCGGTCATCAACGGCATAGCGGACCAGACCAATCTTCTCGCATTGAACGCAGCAATCGAGGCGGCCCGAGCTGGCGAGCAGGGCCGCGGATTCGCGGTAGTTGCCGATGAGGTGCGAAAGCTCGCTGAGCGGACTAGCCAGGCCACCAGAGACATCGGCCAGCGCATTACGGCGATCCAGCAAGCAGCCAACGAGTCTGTAGAGGCCATGAAGCGGGGGAGCGATGAAGTGGACAAGGGCATGGGACTTGCCAATGACGCGAGCCGATCTCTCAACTCCATTGTGGCCGCGTCAACCAACGCCATGGACATGGTCCAACGCATAGCAGCAGCTACCGAACAGCAGTCTGCTGCATCGGAAGAAGTGTCGCAGAATATGGAGCACATCTCGGAGATCACTAAACACTCCGCGGAGTCGACAAAACAGATCACGCAGTCCTCTGCAGACCTGGCAAAACTTGCTGTGGACCTGCAGGAAATGATGTCATGGTTCAAAGTATAAAGGAGGCCGCCATGCAATCAACCGTAATCCGCACCGAAATGCTTCAATTAGTCACGTTCAAGCTGGACGGGCAGAAATACGCCGTCGATATCTTGAAAGTGCAGGAAATCAACAATATGAAGGAAATTACTTCCATTCCCAATGCACCGGCTTACCTGGAAGGCGTCATCAACCTAAGGGGCAAGGTGATCCCGGTCCTCAACCTCCGGATGAAGTTCGGATTTGAGGAAAACGCCAACAGCGAGATTCGCAAGATCGTCATCATGGATGTCCGGGGGGTCATCATGGGCCTGATCGTAGATGCGGTATCGGACGTCTTGAGGATAAGCCGTGACGTCGTTGAGCCGTCGCCCCCGGTTTCTTCGAACGTCAGCTCCGAATTCATCTCCGGCATCGCCAAGCTTCCTGAAGGACTCGTAATTCTGCTTGATATGGACCGGCTCCTCGATGCCGAGGAACACAAGAAGGTATTTGGAGAGGTACCCGTCTCCTGACCACTCCCCATGGTTGAAACCAGGAGTTTTGAGTTAGGACTCGGTAATGACAGTTTCGTTGCAACGTGGAGAAATTCAAGATAAGGAAAGGCGCGCAGCAAGAAGATTCCATCGGCTGCAATCAGGAGCAATCGTAACGTAATCAGGAAAGAAGACAGGGAAGGCATAAGCTTCCGCGAATACAGCACGATTTTGCTCGCGGCGTTATCCCCCTCGGTAACCAGCGCTCTGGGAGGAACCTATGATAAAAAGTATGATCTATAATATGAACCTGAAAAAAAAATTGTTCATCATTTTCGGAGTCATTATTGTGGCGACCTCCTTGGGCATTGTTGTAGGCGTGTCCGCTTTTTCCCGCGTTGAGGTCGGCGGGAAAACCTATGGCGTTATCGAGCGAAACATGCTGATTGCCGACAATATAGCCAAGCTACGTGCGAATCTCGCATTCGTACGGACTACGCTCTTGACGATGATTATCGATGATGATTCGGGCAGGCGGGAGTCCTCGCGCCAGGACATACATGACCTTTCCCTGCGGATCGACGAACTGTTCGACCTTATCATTGGACAGCTGGGAACCTCCGATCATCCTGAAGTGGCGGAAAATATGACTGCGGCGCGTGATGCCTGGACCGCATTCCGTGAAACCCGGGACAAGGAGCTCATCCCTGCCATCCTCAGCGGAAAGACCAACGTGGCGATGGCGCTTGCCCGCGGCGTTCAGTCGGTTCGCTATCTCACGATGTCGGAGGAGACTAAAAAAGCGGTCGATTGCGTACGCGCGCATGTCCCCGAAACCGTGGCGCGATTGAAGCGTGAATCGCGTTTCATTCAGATTTCATTTATTGTCGGAGGCGTGTTCATTGTCCTGTTCTACGTCATCGTAGCCCTCTTCTTCTCGAAAACGATCGTAACCCCCGTCGGTTTGATCTCCGACCGGTCGGCACAGATGGCGCAAGGTGATTTTTCCCAACCTCCCTTGCATGTTCGGGGTACAGACGAGATCGGCGCCATGATCGCCAATTTTTCGACCATGACGTCAAAAGTCGGCGATACCGCATCAAGCTTGAAGATGAGCATCGTGAATCTTTCCTCCTCGTCTAAAGAGCTGTCCACAACAGCGGAGAACCTGGGCAGGGACGCAGTGCAGCAGACTCACCAGGCAAAGGAAGTGGCTATCGCAACGACGCAGATGTCCCAAACGATTTCCGATGTGGCCCAGAACGCTGTCCAGGCGGCGGACGCTGCCAAGAACTCTTCGGAGAATGCTACAGCGGGCAAGGAACTCGTGAAAATGACTGTTGAACGGCTGGTTTCGATCACGGAAACGGTCGGGGAAGCCTCGAAAACGATTGAAGAGCTCGGAAGAAGTTCGGGGCAAATTGGCGAGATCGTGAATCTTATCCATACCATCGCCGACCAAACGAACCTCCTTGCGCTGAATGCGGCAATTGAGGCCGCCCGTGCAGGAGAACAAGGCCGCGGTTTTGCCGTGGTCGCCGATGAAGTGAGAAAACTGGCAGATAGAACTACGAGCGCAACCAAGGACATAGAGCAGAAGATCTCCACAATCCAGGTGGAAGCGGACAAATCACTCCTAGCGGTCAAAAAAGGAAACGCCGAGGTTGAGAAAGGCGTTGGTCTGGCAAAGTCCGCCAGTGAAGCGCTCGACACGATTGTGAAGGCGTCGATGCAGGTTTTGGACATGGTTCAGCGCATCGCGGTGGCCACCGAGGAGCAATCCGCAACCGCGGAGCAGATCACCAATAACATGGGAACCATCTCCGAGGTGACAGACCGCTCTTCGGAGTCTACGAAGCAGGTCCAGCAGGCCGCCCATACCCTTGCTCAGCTGGCCTTGGAAATCCAGAACAGCATGGCCTGGTTTAGGACTGGATGTGTACAATTAAAGTAAGGGTGCAGAGAAGCCATGAATGAAGACGGTTAGAGACAGCGCTCAGGTTTATCCATGGTTACCAGACGTGTGGTGATGTTAATCCTGCAATGAAGATTATGAATGTTAGGAAAATGATTATCAATTGAAAAACACGCGGTTTCTAAAACTATCTCCTCTATGCGGTGACTCTGTAGCAAACTACAGGGAATTGAAGTTCAATCATAAAAAAACATGACGGTCATATCACCGTTGAATCAAAAGGCGCCGAGGGTGGACCTTCCTTATCTAATTATTGGTCTTCCGAAGTGCATCGACGGCCAACCCCTACGCATCGTCCGGCCCAGTTGTCGCCGGATAAGGAACAATTCTCATCATGGAAGAAGAACAGCTCGTCCGGGAAGTTTCAGTAGACATTGCTGAAGGGGCTTGGCTCCGACATTGCCTTTGCACGGAATGGGGCGCAGGCTGTCAAACCGTAATAGTGGACGTCATCAGCCAGGACGGCGGGGGAGAGGGAAGCAATCGTCCACCTGCTCGCACTCGATCCAGTTACGAGGGCAATTTCGGCGATCAGTTATTCGAACGACCCTGTCGTGGTAACCTACAAAAAATTCTCAGTTAAGGCAGTTGTCGTCAAGCCCACACCATGGTCGTTATCAGCAAGACGCTACGCGAGGCGCTGCAGAAAGTCGGCCAACTGTCCTCCCTTTCACGGCCATACCATAACGGGGGGACTGCCCTCATGTCCATTTATCAAATGTGCCGCTTCGCACTTGTTATTGCCCGAAACAATAATTCTTTTCTGAACTTACCTGCAGTATATTCATAACGTCTGAGCGCATCTAGGAGTAGACTTTTCGCTGATGTTTTCGGTGCCGCGTAAAAGAAAGGCCGCAAATCCCACGATACGCGGCCTTTCTTATGTTTGTTATCATCCGCTCTACTGCTTTATGACTGTTTTATGTTCATAAGTGCCTGCAACATGTCGTCCGCCGTCTGTATGATCTTTGAGTTTGCATCATACCCGTTCTGCGCTGTGATCATCTGCACCATCTCCTGGTCAAGGTCCGTGTTTGACTCTTCGAGACTACTTGAATCAAGGTTCCCGAGGCCAGATGAACCTGCAGTCCCGATGACGGGAGCACCTGAGCCAACCGATTGTTCATACAAATTACCTCCCAATTCAGTCAATTCCGATGGAGCTGAAAACCCGGCAAGAGCAACCTGTCCAACTGCACGGGTCTCACCGTTCGAAAATACTTCGCTGATTACTCCAGTGTTAGATATGCTCTCGCTCATGAGGGACCCCGATGCGTAACCGTCCTGGGTCACGTTCGCGATGGAATTGCTGCCTGCATATTGCGTTGACGTGCCATAATTAAAATTGAGGGTTTGTGCGGCAGCCCCGCCCCCGAAATTAAAGGTGACGGGAGTTGCTACGCTGGCTACTGTATTGAGTGAGCCGTCTGCATTGAATGTCAATTGCTGGACGGTTGCCGCGCCGGTCGGATCAGCGCCCGCGCCGCCCGATGTCTGGCCGGCCTGGAGGAGTTGGCCGGAGACTGCTGGGTCCGCGTAGACGTAATGGACATTCCAGGTATTATTCCCGGTCTTCACAAAGTATTCTGTTACGTTGTGCGCACTGCCCTGAGCATCGTATATCGTTGTGGTGTTCGAGAAATCGTAATTTGCGGGATCGTTCGGTTCGTGAGGTCCGTTGCCGTCAAGCGTGAAATTGTCTGCTGCTCCGGTCGTCATAGAATTCAGATTGATTCCCAAGTTGACCACGGTTGTGGCGTTTGCCGGGCTTTGGCCCGTTGTGAGCTGCAAATTGCCGATCGTGCCAGTTATATCACCTGCAGCGTTGGCAAGATAGCCTTGGAGCGCATTTCCGTTGGAATCCACTATATTGCCGTTCGAACCCAACGAAAACTGGCCATCCCGAGTATAGTAATCCGCGCCATCCTTGTTGACCATGAACATTCCATTGCCGTTGATGGCCAGGTCGAGACTGTTTGAGGTACTTTCGAAGGATCCCTCCGAGAAGTCCGGCGATACACTCGATATAGCGACGCCTTGACCGATCTGCGAAGCCCCAGACCCATTGGCGATGCTCTGACTCAGCACGTCGTCGAACGAAACGGTGCTCGCTTTAAACCCGATGGTATTCATATTTGCAATGTTGTTTCCGATCACCGATAACTCAGTATTGGTTGCATCCATGCCGCTAACTGCCGTATATAATGCGTCGAACATATCAATTCCCTCCCGATATTGCTGTAATATCTCCGAGCTGTACCTGCGAGTTGTCGTCTATTGTCAAATACGTTACGTTATTGTTGAACGAAACGCCAGTCACGGTGCCGCTTGTCAGCGGCGTCACGGTAATCGCATTCCCCGAACTGTCCACGGCATTGACTGCAAATGTGTACTGGCCTGCCGCAAGCGTATTGCCGTTATTGTCCGTGCCGTCCCACGTATAACTATTATTGCCTGCTTCCTCTGGGCCGAGAGTAGCCGTCTTCACCAGAGTGCCGGTCGAGTCATAGACCGCCAAGGTAACATGAGCTGCGTTGCCCGGAAGTGTATAGGACATGGTTGCCTGCCCATTGAGCGTAGCTTCGTTTCCTGACATTGTGACGGTCTTGCCAATAAGATCCGAAGCCATAGTATTCTGCAGCGAGGTCTGGGACATAGCCATGCTCGTAAGCTCAGAATTTATGTTCGTCAGCTGTTCGACGGAAGCGAACTGAGCAAGCTGTGCTGCAAAGTCCGAGGCATCCGATGGGTTCAACGGATCCTGATTCCGTAGCTGAGCGGTCAGCAGCTGTAAAAAATCTGTCTCGTTTAGTGTCTGGTTCGACGCAGATGTTGCTGAACTTGCTGTTGTTGACGGGGTTGCTGTATGAGTGGTGCTTGTAACGCTTGTTATGCTCATATTCCCTCCTTGTTCTATCAGGTTCAAATAAAAATATTGACTAGGCCCTGAGCCACATTGGTGCTTGGCGCAGCGACTGAGTGTATATCTGTATCACTGCCTTGTTTGGTCTCATCCTGCTGGTACTGGTTTGAGCCATCCCATTTCCCCTGCTGTCTTAATGACACAGAGAATCCGCTAACGCTCACCCCATCTCCAAGAATGGAATTAACAATCTGCTGCATATCGTTTTCTATCATTTTTTTCGTTGCGTTATCGGCAACGTTGATATGCGCGTTTACGGATCCCTTGTCGAGGCTCAGGTTGATATCCAGTTTACCGAGACCGCTGTGGTTCATCTGTACGGCAAGACGGTTTCCGTCCTTCAAGACAGAGACAACCTGGTCAAACGCATCGGAAGTTTCAACCCCGTTGGGCCGCGCTGCGGCAGATAAAGCTCCGGTTTCAGTCGTTCGGGCAACCGCGTTATGGGACACCGCAGAAAAATCCGGAGTCTGGGCTTGCTGAACCATCGTTGAAAAATCCGTCTTCGAAGGCCCAATGATCGTCGGTGCTGCTTTTTGGCGACCATCGTCGTTTTTGTCCTGACTGTTCAATGCCGTGACGTCCCGCAGTAACGAAGCATCACGCTTCCCGAACTTATCCGGTAAATTGACAACGTTCTTGCCATTGCCGTCGTTCTGGAACGATGGTGCGTTCTCTGCCACGGACGATCCTTTTGTTTCCGTTGTTGCCTGCTGGGCAGGTTCCTGGCCATCTATGCATTCCTTGATGTTATTGAGCAGTTCAGAAAACTGCGGTGCGAGGGTATTTTCAGTCTCCGTCGACATATCTTGATTCTGTATTCTGAACAACGGCTTGGACCGTTCAGCAGTCTGCGGCTCTGCCTCCGGGAGCTGAAGTTGCTCCGAAGCTTTTCCAGCAAGACTTGCCCCATCGCTTAGCTTGGCTGCATCTAACAGTATTTGCTGCCCGCTCTGGAAGATTGATGTCAGCAGCGAGCCCATCAGAAGACCGAAGCTCGGATCATCAGCATCGCCCGCATCCCCGGGCTTGTTTGCGACGGTCGATCCATTCTGCGGCTCCTGAGCTTTTATTTGTCCCGCTGATATAATTCGCATGGTGTCCACCGCACCTTTGCTAAAAGCAACTTGTATGCCACAG
Source organism: Nitrospirota bacterium (assembly GCA_035625205.1). GTDB lineage: Bacteria > Nitrospirota > UBA9217 > UBA9217 > UBA9217 > JAJYKN01. The sequence goes on from DASPQB010000261.1 coordinate 8,674, forward strand.
AAGATGCCGACCGTCATTGAGCTATTATATGATTGAAATCCTGATGGAAAAAGTATCCTTCCCTGCAGAACCACATTTGCATCGCTATTTTCATGCCGGATCATTTTTTCCAGAGGGGGAAAATTTTTCTCATAGAGATACCGGCCAGCACCGCTTACGGGAGAATGCTTCGGAAAGTTTTTAGCTTTGTAACTGTGAGTGTAACAGCAGACTTCGTCATGAAGCCTTTGCGTGAACTCAGACGATTGCTCGGTCGGACGATGAACAGTGATAAACTTGAATTGCGATCATAGAGAGATGATCAATGTCTGTTGGCCTGTAACTTGTGCATTTAATAGAGGTTGAGCTAACCGTATCCATGAGTGGTTAAGCTTTTTTCAGGATTAAAGTTATTTGCCCGAAATGCCGATAAAAACGAAGGGAGGCGAAGATTCATTCGGGAAGCCGATGACGAATAGCGATGTAAGACATTTCATCAAACAACTCCAGGATCTTTCCACCACCCCTGCCATGCTGGGCAAAATTCTTTCCATGGCGGGAGACGAAACAAAGTCTACAAAGGACCTGGGCGAGTTGATATCCTACGACCCCGCCATGGCTCAACGGGTATTGAAAATCGCAAATTCCGCACTCTTTGCTCATTCCGGCATGATAAAGGACATTCATCAGGCTGTGTTCTTTCTCGGCCTCAACATGATAAAGTCCATCGTCGTTGGCATGACGGTCATGAACATTTTTCCGCCTACCGGAACGTTCCGTGTGGAAAACCTCTGGCTCCACAGCTATGAGGTGGCGTTCCTTTCCTCGGTGCTGACAGAAAAGATAGCCATTACGAATAATCGGGAATCGTTCCTGGCAGGACTGCTTCACGACATCGGTCGCATGGTGTTCTACAGCCTGGATCATGCCTCGTTTCAGTCAATCGAGACAACTGATACTATGCTAGAGCAGGAAACCACAGTCTTTGGATGCACTCATGCGGAAGCCGGAGCATGGTTTGCCGCTGACATCGGTCTGCCGGACAGTATCGTTTTGTCGATCAAACACCACCATAAGCCGTCTGCCTCCCCCGATGAGATGAACCTCGTTTCCCTCGTGTCTCTCGCCGAGGCATTTGCCAGGATGCTCAACCCGCGCGTGGAGGACGACGGGATCTGGACGCAGGAACATAATGCCATCCTTCTCGAATTTTCCCTGACCCACGAAGATATTCACGCCATTGATGACAGATTCCGCTCTGTACGGAACGACATAGAGAAGTTCTTTGCTTCCTGATCAGCGGGACGAGTCATATATCCAGCAACCCGCAAAGCTTCTTCTTTCATCACACTATTCTAACCTCTTCTGGTCCGGCAACCGATAGACCATTTTTGCTCGTCAAAAAGCTGACGTCATTTACTCTTAAATTCTTGCCCTGAAGACCCACGTTGGTAGTCCCGGTTTTTACGGCCCAATTTTACAGCGATCCATAACATACTAAAATACCAAGGCTTTATTTGTTCATATTATTATCAAATAAAAATTTAGGCTCAGAATATTACAGTTTGTGAATGTAATATCACTGTGGCATGCCTCTTGCTCATTAGGATAGGTAAGTATGGCCGTCATAAATCTGTCATTGTAAATTTTCTGTATATACTATTTCTTGCATTGTAATTAACAAGCCATGGTAAAACAAACAGGAGGACCCAGACGATGCCGATAGAACCTCCAGGAAAGATAGGCGAGACGAAGATCGTACGACGTGAAGAAAATGCGACCCTGAAGCAGAAGAAAAAGCAGGTAAAGAAAGACGAGCCGGAGCGAGAATCCGGAAAATCAGGAAAGATAGACATAAAGATCTGACATGGGAAAGAACGTGATAATAGCCGACGTAAAAGCGACGGCAATAAAAGAAAAGAACCTGCTGACGCTCGAGTTGTCCGAAATCAAGGATATTTCTGAGCTCATTTTCAAAAAGCTGGAGAAAAAAATCCAGGCTGTCGAAGCGCTCGAAGCGAAGGTGGACAAAGAAATATCCCTGCTCCAGCAGCTGATACAGCGGGCGGGGGTAGTCGTATCACCATCCGCATCCGAGACAACACTGGATAGCAAAATAGAGGTGCTCAAAGATATGATCCGGCGATCGGAAGCTGCCGGATCACAGGCTCTTGCCGCGCTCAAGTCATCGATGGAACGGAAGCTTGCTGAATGCCAGCAAATGGTAAAGCAACCGGAAACAGCATGGTCACGCGCTCTTTGTACGCTCGAGGCGGCGTTGGACAAAAAGGTGTCTGCCGTCGAAGGATTAATACGGCACGAAGAGATTCTGCAGAAAAAAATACAGGACGTCACTTCGCGCGAATCGTTGATCGATAGAAAAATGGCTATCCTTGACCAGTTGCTTAAAAAGGCTGGCGTACTGGAGCAGCGGATGCAGAATGTTGAGTCGCTCGAAGTATCGATTGATAAGAAACTGGGCGCCCTGGAACTATTGGCCCGCAGGGTGGAAACTGTAAAATCGCACTGGGCAGGACCGGGTCGTCAGCACGAAATCATCGCCCTCCGCCAGAAAGGACTGTCGACAGCAGAAATCGCAGAGTCTCTGGACATGCCACAGGGAGAAGTAGACCTTACCCTGGAACTGAACGCGCAGCAGGCCTGAGGCAATTCTTACCGCGGCAGGAAATTTTTTCCGGCATGGAGCGCGTGTCTCATCCGCGGCCCGCGAAATAGCCCGCAGTAAAGGCATTGAATGTAGAATGAATTGCCTTAACACTTCAGCGGAACGGGAAGATACGGTTGTTGGCACGAGACTTGCTAAAACGTGGAGTGACATGTATAAAGGAATGTATATAGCGGTTTCCGGGGCCGTATTGATGCAGACACAGTTGGATACGATAGCGCAAAATTTAGCCAACGCGAACACCGCAGGGTACAAGAAGGACACATTGGCGTTCAAAGATTATCTCGTGCAACCGGCAGGCACCGAGCCCGATGGTCGTGACATGAGCGATTATTCCGGCTCAAAGATCGATCAGTCGAGCGGCACCACCGTCAGTACTGGCAACAAACTGGATATCGCCCTCGAAGGCGACGGCTTCATTGCGCTTGACGGTAACCGATATACGCGCCGGGGAGACCTCAAAAAGGACAGTGACGGCTATCTCACCAACCATGACGGGATCAAGATCATGGGCATGGGCGGCCCGATCCAGCTACCTGTAGACAGCGTCGAAATCAATATCGATCTGGGAGGCAAGGTATCAGTCGTGCAAGCAGGCAATACGCAGCCGACGCAAATCGATACCATCCAGATCATGAACTTCGGTCCGGATGCGGCCATGAACAAGGCAGGCGACGGGATGTATGCCTTCAGTGGGGAAGGAACGCCGTCGACGGCGACGATTAAACAAGGGTATCTCGAAACCTCGAACGTTGATCCCATAAAGGAAATGGTGCAAATGATCGAGACCGAGCGGGAGTTCGAGTCTTATCAAAAGGCCATTCAGATGTTTGACAGCGCCACGAAAACGGTTACTGACCAATTAGGGAGCCTATAAATGCAAAGATCACTCTATATCGCCGCGACAGGCATGGAAGCGCAGAATTTAAACATCACCGTGATATCCAACAACTTGGCCAACGTCAGCACGACGGGCTTCAAAAAAAGCAGAGCCGACTTCCAGGACCTTCTCTACCAGACCCTGAGGACGCCGGGTGCTACGTCTGCGGAATCCTTGGAAATCCCGACCGGAATCCAGGTCGGCATGGGGGTAAAGCCTGTTTCGGTCCAGAAAATTTTTCTTCAGGGTGATTATAATCAAACAGGCAACAATCTGGATATGGCTATCGAGGGCGACGGTTTCTTCCAGATACAGATGCCCGACGGCACGACGGCTTACAGCCGTGACGGCTCCTTCGCGCTCAACAGCGACGGACAGATCGTCAACTCCGACGGCTATCCGCTCGAACCGACGATAACCATTCCGTCGAACACCACGAACATCAACATCAGCTCCGACGGCCATATATCGGTTACTCAGCCGGGCAGCACGACGAACAAGACGGTCGGCCAGATCGTGCTGGCGAACTTCATCAACCCCGCAGGGCTCAACTCTCTCGGTAAGGATCTTTACCAGCCGACAGGCTCGTCAGGTGATCCGACGACCGCCAACCCGGGGACCAGTGGCCTCGGCACCATCTCGCAGGGATACCTTGAAATGAGCAACGTGGACGTCGTCGAAGAGATGGTGAACATGATCGTGAGCCAGCGGGCCTACGAGATGAACTCAAAGGCCGTTCAGACGGCCGATCAGATGCTGCAGGACGTGAACCAAATGAAGCAGTCGTAGCAAGACTGAAACAATAACATAGTATGAAGCCGGGGTGCGGAATGCGAAATGCCGAATACAACCATATCGGGCTTGATGCGGGGATTTTCCGCTTGCTCTCTATTCTTTTGCCCGCCGTCCTCCTTGTTTCCCTGACTCTCTGGTTCTTGCTGATCCTGCCTGCTGTTGCTTTTGCGGAAACCTGGTATCCCGAATGCGAGCTCAAGACCTACTTGAAGAAACACTACCCTTGGGCAGAAGTGGATATCAGCGATCTCCGAATGAGCGTTCTTCCTCCAGCTGAGCGACCCGCTGACATCGTTGTTGAAAAAGCCCCTCCTGGCCGGTCCGTGTTCCGTTTCGAGTTCCGGAAGAACAACAGCATTACGGTAACGGCGATGATCAAGACCTTTGACCGGATTTTTATGAGCAGGACTGCATTCAGAAAAGACTATGTTTTACGCCAGGACGATATATATCCGACGCTGATGGAAACCTGCCGAATCCCGCAGGGCGCCGTGCGGGAGGAAAACCGGCTGATCGGAAAACCGCTTGTCCGCTCCATCATCCAGAACATGCCCATTACCGATACCATGGTTTCGGACACACCGATCGTGAAAAGGGGCCATCCCGTTTTTATTTGTGTCGATTCGCCCGGTTTTTCCATTAAAGTTGCCGGCGAAACCAGCCAGGACGCGAAGGTCGGTGATTACGTAAAAGCAATTAACCTGTCCTCGAAAAAGATTGTGACGGGTTTGCTGGTAGACGAGGACATGATCCGTGTGGACTATTAACATGAAGGTGATAAAAATGAGATCGCGGAAATCAGGAAACAGAGGTAAAACAGCGGTTAAGAAG
>DASPQB010000262.1:0-7379 GCA_035625205.1 Nitrospirota bacterium
ATTTTGCGGGCCGAAAGAGCGAGTATTGATTTCCTGTCGGACAAACATGCGTGCATCGGCTTTAACGAGCTGCTTAAACTTATTTGCCCACGGTTTTATTTTCAAAATTCTAGGTCCATAATGGTGAACCCTATAGAGAAAATTGGGATAGCCGGGTCCATCCAGCATGACAGCCCCCACGAGCCGGTGATCCTGCAGTGCCGTGGCATGGGCGTTATCCGCTCCAGAGCAAAGTCCAAAAGTCACGAATTTACTAAACCCCTTACGATCCGAGAGATAATCAAAAGCGTCACGTATATCTATCACTGCTCTCGCGGCATCTGTTTGTTCTCCCTCCCTTCGTTGACTGTCACCGATCCCCGACAGATCGAAGCGAAATGAAGGCATCCCCAAGTTTGCCACATCACGTCCCAAATCTACGTGAATGCGAAACGGCCCAACATGATGCACTAAACCTGCATTCAAAATAACGAAGCATAAATCATCGGCTTTAATTACCGCAGGTTCAGTCAAAATGCCTGTTAATATCGCATTTTCACCGAATTGATGAATAGATTCTCGATTCATTGCAGACCTCTTCCTGAGAATGTTAACCCCTGTATGGTATCCACGATCGCTTTCACAACTTCGCCCGAAAGAACAGCATTTGTCCAGTTTTTTGCATTATTCCAGGATACCGCACTGGAATACTCACTACTTTTTATGGTCTTAGGTTTAGGGTCCACATCGCCTAGTAATTGAGTGAGATCGATATTCATAATTTCAGCCCTCAGCTCTGGGGGAATTGCGAATCCGACCAACTCATTTGTATTTGATCTCCGTTCAGGTGATAGGTTTTCCTTGCGAACGGCCTCGGTCAACAGCTCAAGTTCCTTGAGGTATTCTGCCCCATTTTCAACCGGATCCCATAATACAAGAGGAGCATTGATATTTGCTTTTGCCGCAATGGGCGCGCCAAAGCGGGTAGCGAGCACAATAGTTCTTTTAACTCCTGATCTTACCTTCAATTCCTTTTCCGCTGTATAAGCGTCCTCTGCCCACTTTTTGACACCTCCCAGCAGATTCTCCCCTGATGAATCGCCGCAACCAGTATAATCAAAGCGAAGTACATAATGGCCCAGCTCGCTCAACGCGACAGCGATCTGCCTTAAAATCCTATGCGTTCTTAAATACTCATGAACGATAGGAGCACAAAATAATACACCGATATTTTTGTCATTCATGGTTTTCGGCCGATGCAAAATACCAAAGAGACGATCCTCTCCCGAATCAAAATAAAAAGGCTCAACCATCGGGATTGCAACACCGATAGACTCATGCTTCGGTGGCAACGCTTGCGAAGAAGCAGTCTTGTCTAGTTGTGCCGCCAGGATACCGGATAAACTGGCAATGGTAGGTTTTTCAAACATGGTTTCAGCTGGTAAATCCACCTTAAACACATCGCGAATTCGAGACACTGCCTTTAGTGCCAATAATGAATGCCCGCCTAATTCGAAGAAGTCGTCGTTGATACCGATATTCTCCACATTCAGCAATTCGGTCCATATGGCAGCAAGTGCCTTTGTTGTTTCTGTTTGCGGCCCAACGAAATCGTGAGATGTCGCAAGACTATCTGAAGTTGGAGACGGCAGTGCTTTACGATCAATCTTGCCATTCGTCGTAATTGGCAGCTTGTCCAGCAGCACGAAATATGGTGGTACCATGTAGGCAGGCAATTCTCGGAGAAGATGAGCTCGCAGCTCTGTTGCTTTCAATGACTTATCACTCACGTAATATGCTACCAGCCGAGTTAAGTTCGTCTCGCCGGTTTTCTCCGCCTCCATGTCATCGTTCATCTCCGATATCTGCTTGCCGTCCAGTTTATAGACGTCGACAACGCACTCGCGGACATCTCCATGCTTCATCAGGCAGGCCTCGATTTCTCCCAATTCGATGCGCATGCCACCGACCTTTACCTGATTATCAGCACGACCCAGAAATTCCATGCTCCCATTCGCGTTCCAGCGGGCGACATCTCCAGTTTTATAAAGGCGCAACAAGCCCGGTTTGAAGACCACCGATTTTTCATGTGACCCATTTTGACGAGGATCTGCCGTCGTCAGGAATTTCTCCGCGGTAAGTGCCGGTCGGTTAAAGTAGCCGCGAGCCAATCCGTCTCCCGCTATATACATTTCACCTATGACGCCTATTGGCACAGGACTAAGATTCTCGTCGAGAATAAAGATACAGGTATTCGCGGCTGGAATTCCGATCGGGACTGAAATAGCAAAGTCCTTCTCACTGTCGTAACGATGAATCATACAACCTACTGTGGTCTCCGTAGGACCGTACTCGTTGTATATCTCTACCGGGTTTCCGAGGTTGTGAGTGATTTCAGATGCCAGCTCGGTCTTAAAGTCCTCGCCGCCAACGATGAACTTGCGAATTCTGCTGGTGCTCGTTATGATGTCCTTTATCATGGCAAGATGAGATGGCGTAAGCTTCACGATATCAGCCGCATTGTCTTCAATGACCTTAAAAATCACCGTGCCGTGTAACCCATGATCTTCACGATAGACGACGATACGGCCGCCAGAAATAAGTGGCGTGAAGATCGATGTCACTGTTAAATCAAACGCTAAGGAGGAAAACAGAGGCCAGCTCAGGCGTTCGCCTTTGCAGTACATCTTATTCGCCCACCAGATGTAGTTCACCAGACTGCGGTGCTCAATCATGACTCCCTTAGGTACCCCAGTGGAGCCAGAAGTAAATATGATATAGGCTAGAGTGTCAGGGGATACATGAGACCGCGGATTTGAAACTGGATATTCCGAGATCGAGACGAAGTCCGCATCCAATGTTACTACTTGCGCTTTGCCATTCGGCAGGCTGCCGGCAAAACTCGATTGAGTCACCACTACAGGCATTTTCCCTGCAAGTCCTTTTGAAATATCCTCCAAAATAAAGGCAATACGCTCTTTCGGGGTAGCGATATCTATCGGCACATATGCAGCTCCGGCCTTGAGCACCCCGAGTATTGAGCATACCACCTCGATTGAGTGCTCCATGAAGAGCGCCACAAGGTTACCCCTTTCGATACCAAGCGAGCAGAGCTTCGCGGTCATCTGATTCACCCGGCCGTTCAGTTCGCGATATGTTAACCGTCTGTCACCCAGGCGTATGGCCTCATCATCCGGCGAACGTTCTACTTGTGCCTCGAAGAGTTCGATTATTGTTTTATCCGTCGGATAAGGTGCCGCTGACTTGTTGTACTCAATCACCAACGACTGATACTCGTTCTCGTGCTGAAGGCTCAACGAATTCATGGGTGCGTCGTTATCGGTCCATTTCTCTATGTTCATCTGCTCCCCTCCGGTATACACCTACTGTATCATTCTCTACATGCCCTCTCGATATGATTTTCCTTTGTTTCCCCCTACACCCAAGTCGGCCCATTATGCAACCTCTTTATCATTCGTGCCGTTTTGGCTGTGAAAGGACATCGGGCAAATCGAGTTCATCCACGTGATCATCAACAATCGAGATATCGCCATTCCCGTGTATGCTGTTAATGAAACTCGATATTCTGTAGCTCAATGAATTAAAATCATAGGTAATCTTGATGCGTCCTCGATTTCTTACAAATGATTCTTTGAACAATAACGTTAAAATGTCTTCATCTGCTATCAGATCCCTGAATTTACGTTTAAGCATGTCGTAACAATCATAATAGTTCATTTGAATAGAAAACCGGTGGTCCAAACCATACGAGAAATCGTCGAGTGTTCTTTCGTGTCTTTTGAGAACAAGGGTCTCACGATCGAAGAGTATTTTTTTTACTCTTCCGCCATTGCATGATGCGTCGCTCTCGATTATGAATGGGGAGCAAGTTCCGAAATGCATTCCATGAGGCAAATGCGCAGACTTCTTTAGATTGGTATCTTGAGGTAGTCGAAGTGCACCTATGACTTGTGAACGATCAATAAAGCATCCGGTTTCCGGAGTCACAATTGCGTACAAGGCCCCTGTATCAGGATTCTCGAAGTAAAGAGCTTTGATGACGTTCAGGGGGCTCCAATCACCCAAAAGTTCAGCCTTTTCATAGCAGGTGTTCGTTTTTTTCGGATGCGTTACGATGCGGCATTCATCATGACTTTTCTCAAAATAATCAACGATATACTCGATGCCATATTTCGCAAGAAATATCTGCCGCAAGTCCTCCTCGTTGATATGGTATTCTTTCGAAAAACTCGGCAGAGACTGCCCATTCAATGATGGATCGTTTTTTTCAATATCATGGTCTTCGGGTGCGAATGGTGAGGCCTTGGTCTTCAACCGATAAAAGCTCATGAATGGTTCCTCCGAGGTACACGGGAAGCGTCCAGTACCGGAGACAATTCCGGTATAATCTGTTCAAAGATAAGTCTCAAATGTAGGAAGGTTTTGATGAAATAATCGCCTGTTTGCTGTGACAAAGAGTGAAAATTCAATAAGTCGTAAATGTGTAATAGCATAATAATATTAACCAAACTTGTGATCAAAGTCTCGGCAATGCGCGTCTCATGAGTAGGCAGTTTCTTCCCGAGAAACTCCGCCGCCGATTTATCATTCCAGTCAAATTACGCTTTATCAGTATTTCCTTTTGCATAATCATAGCGACCACCCGATCACTTCCTTCATGATCTCATTGGCGCCGGCATAAATGCGCTGTGCGCGGCTGTCAGCCCACATGCGGGCGATCGGATAGTCCACCATGTAGCCGTAGCCGCCATGCAGCTGAACGCATTCATCTACAATCCGGCATTGACAGTCGGTAAGCCAATATTTCGCCATTGCGGCAGTAACAGCGTCAAGTTTGCCGGCAATGAATCGTTCGATGCAGTTGTCAATGAAAATACGTCCAATATGAGCATCGGTCTTGCATTCGGCTAACTTGAATCGAGTGTTTTGTAAATCAATCAGAGGCTTGCCGAACGCTGTGCGCTCTTTCACATATTTGGTCGTGATGGCCACGGCGCGTTCAGCTGTTGCAACTGCAGCAATGCCGACCGTGAGGCGTTCATAGGGCAGTTGCGCCATCAATTGGGAGAATCCCTTTCCTTCAACGGAGCCAAGGAGATTTGATGTCGGAACACGCACATCATTGAAAAAAAGCTCGCAGGTGTCCCGCTCATGCATGCCGATTTTATCGAGAGGGGTGCCCACCTGGTATCCGGGAAGGTCCTTCGTTTCGACGATGATAAGTGAGATCCCTTTTGGGCCGGCAGCCTTGACGTCGGTCTTGACTACAAGACAGATGATATTTGCGTTCCAACCGTTGGTGATAAAAGTCTTAGAGCCGTTAATTACGTAGTGGTCACCGTCCCGGCGAGCAGCGGTCTTGATGCTCTGCAAGTCTGAGCCTGCGGTGGGCTCGGTCATAGCGATTGCTCCTACCAGCTCTCCGCGGCTCATACGGGGAATCCATGAGCGTTTCTGCTCCTCGGTACCATAAGCGAGGATATAGTTAGCCATGATGCTGTGGACTGTGCAGCCAAAGTTAACACCAGCCTGGGCTAGCTCTTCTACTACTGCCGCGACATAGGCGAAGGACCCTCCACCGCCATATTCTTCAGGCATATCAGGAAGTAGGATACCTACGTCACCTGCGGCCTTCCATGCGTCGGCATCAGGGCGATGCTGTTGGCGCCAGCGGTCTTGTTGTGGCACAAATTCCTTTTGTATGAAATTTCGGACCATCTCGCGAAATATCCGGACTTCGTCATTCATCCACGGAGATTGGCTGGTAATAGGAGACACCATTAATACCTCCACGCTAGAGACAACGACTTGCTACTTTTTAAAAAAGGGTCGTAAATCTTATCAATCACCTTTTTAACTCTTCAACGCCTTTCTAAGCATTTTGACAAATAACATTGAATATTTGATAAAAATTATTTTTCATTCGGTTCATTTCCATTGCCAGCACTTTAATTTGAGCAATTTGCTTCTCACAGCAAGAGCACCTGCGTAATTAGGGATAGGCTCCATATTGTGAATGGACCATCGGGCTGTTTCTCTTAAATCACCCTCTATTCCAAGCAACTCAGATGATTCACCCGGGGCCATCGATACATCAAATGAACGTAAAGGCTGAGACAAACCGTTTCCGATGGCTTTAATGAAGGCCTCCTTGCAAGTCCAGCCCTTAAAAAAAGTTTCTCGCCTTTGGCTCACCGACGATAACTGATATGCTGCTTTTTCTTTTACGGAAAAGAAACGTTCAACGATCTGGTCCATCTCGGGAAAATCATGAATGTGTTCAATATCCACACCTATATCATAGTTTTGCGTGAAAGCAAAAAGGGCAACCCCCTGGGAATGAGAAAGGTTGAATTGAAGAGTGCGTTTTGTGAATGATCCGTCAATTTCTGGTTTACCATTTTCTCCCTCCTTAAACCGCAATTCACCCGGCTCAACATCCAGGTAACATCCGAGGATCATTCTTAATATCCCATGCCTCACGATGAACCGCCTTTTGTCCTGGTAGCGATGAAACCGTCCGGCCCTCTCGCGTTCATCTGCAGAGAGAGTCAGATAAAATTTATTAATTTCTGGTACTGACTGATTCAAGACACTGAACCAGATATGGATTTCATCAGTTCCCAGGCGTAAGCCATCAGGTGGACGTTCAAATAAATGAGGAAGTATTTCCATTAGTTCGACTTAGACTTTCATTACCATCGAATATCTGCCATTAAAGTATCTTTCTATTCCTAAATCATATTCTGACCAACGGGGAAACAATAAACTATTTTTCGGACCTACGGATCATTCCTCGAAGGAATAATCTATAGCCACCAGTCTGAGCGTTAACTGAAACAACCCCTGCGGGATCCGGGCCTTCTTTAACATGTTACATGCGACAATCTTGCATGAGCCCTGCGGGCTGCTTCTTCAACACCTGACTGGAGCCGGGTGAATATTCTCATTTTATCTATTCCTTGTCAAATGTCATGCTGCCCTGCCATAAGAGTGTACGATGTCTTTTAATACCTGAAGCGTTCATTAAAGAAGAAGCCGAGATCGTCACCGGCCTATCCGCGGTTAAACTGATCAGCACCGGCTATGGTGATCGTACAGTATTCTTCCTGTTCAGAAATCGCGGCGCAGATCCGGCAAAAGCCCGCTTCGTCAATGATCAGTATCTTTATGCTATCTCTACAGTATTGTGTTAAGCAATTTCAATGCCAGCAGAATTTCGTCTGTTTTTAAGGATTTAGACAAGGTTCGTAAAGGTTTTTAATGCTTTGTGTATCACAAGTACACAATGGGCGTGATCTTCTGCTGACCAACCCTGTATCCACAGGAAACAGTGTTCTTAACGCCTTAAAAATCAAGGTAATTGCCAGTATGTATGT
>DASPQB010000263.1:0-9293 GCA_035625205.1 Nitrospirota bacterium
GTTTCTGTTTTGGACTGATTATAATAAAATATTTTCCAGCGATACTACTTGCGTTCACAATGTATTTTTAATACCTAGATCCCCCTCTTCAAGAAAGCAGTGCTTATCGGGTAATGCCGTCAATGCAGATAGTACGTCTTAATTGACATATGGTTGTTCCTTACGTGTTGGGGAACTTTATGCTTATGAATTACCGTGATGCTGAAACTCGAAAGGAATAAATTCCTTTACAGTATTCGCACACAGCCTGACTAGTTCACGATATAATCTTGTCCAAGCTCAATAATGTCGATGAACAAATATCTTCTTAAAAAAAGACCACTCATTCTCAGTATCAGTGTCTTTACCATCCTCTGCGGATTATTTATCAGCGTTGAAACCGTACCTGGCCACAAGGAACTTTACAGTCTGCTCATCGAACACTTGTCCAGAGTTGAGCCTCTCCTGGAAAGTCCTCAGCGTTCGCCTTCACAATCAGACAATGTCATCTACGTAATGGGCGGCTCGCAAGCTGATCTTGACAGTAAAGCTGAAACGGCTGCCGCTCAGTACCATCTCGGCCTGAGTAAGAAAATATTGTCACTAAGCAGGCCAGGGATTACAGAATATGATCACACGCTTGGCAGAGATCTGACAAATGATGAATGGTTTGTAAACAAGTTAGTTGCCCGCAGCGTGAAAAAAGAGGATATAGAACTGGTAATCTTACAGCACAGTAGCTTTGGCACGTTGACAGAGTCAAAAGGTATTGCTCAGATTGCTTCTGAGAGGGGCTATACGCATTTGATCCTGGTAACCTCATTACATCATACAATGAGGACATGGCTGGCATTTTCAAACTATGTAAAAGGACGCGGAATTGTTCTTTCCATGTATGCATCGAACTATCATGCTTCCTTGTACGAACTTCTCTTCGAATACTGTAAGTTGGTTCTCTACCGATACGATTTACTAGCCATGCATTCTTCCACTTCGTCCGTGATCGTTGCATCTACTGAGCATTGAAGACCGCAAGCTGGCCTTGCTGTTAAATCCTCACAGTTTTCCGCGATCCTCGCAAGAGACGTTTCGCCAGCTCATACTCAACACGACTCTGAACGATCAGGCCCAAATATCCAACGAAAACAAAACAGTCACCATCAGTAAAAATGCAGGCATGCATGACGCGCAGCTTCACGGGTTCGCCGGAAGCCGCAGGGATCCCCGTGAGCTTGATCGTTAACCCGCTCAAATCGAGCAGCGAAGAATGGCTCGTTGAAACTTGCAATTGTTCCGACATTTTCCGCATGCAACCTACAAACAGGTTCCTGGTCGAGCACACGGGGTTGTCAGAAACAACGATGGGAGGTAATTGTTGACTAGATATCTGCTTGGCTGCCTCATGTATATCCGAAATTCAGGCGAAGGAGGTTATAATTATCTAAAATATCCTCTTGAAATAAACTGGAATGACTGGTAGAAATGTTCGCATCATTACTGTCAATCTCCTGGTGCTAGGAAGTAACACTCTTTCGTTCTCTCTGCTGCGGAAGATGCAAGAATCGGAACCTGCAAATTATATTTTGTAATTGAGAACTAACAAAATTCATAAAACTGCTATAATAATACTGTATGGGTAAGCATGGAACCGCATTGCGAGAGGCCGCCGAGTCACAACGCAAAGTGCGGATTTCAAGCCCCAAGGCGTTGCGTTTCGTTCGGATAGACATCAGGTGAAATCATGAAAATACTGCTTGCGACAGATGGGTCCCAATACTCTGATTATTCGGCTCAATTTTTGACTCGCATCAATTTATCCCAAGACGACTCCATAACGGTATTTCATGCCATCTTCGCGGTTCCCTTCCGAAATGACGAGAAGTTCTATTTCAACACGCTCAAAGCGATAAAAAAGGAACTCGGCCCCCGGATTCTTGATTCTGCGCTGGCCATCCTGAAACCGGTGAAAGCCGCTGTAAGCGTTCAAATTGATGAATTTTCACCGACTCAATGCACCCCCGAGCGCTGTATCATGGATGCGGCCGAAGCAGCGAACGTGGATATGATTGTGATGGGTGCACGGGGAATAAAGGGAATCGCATCGGCATTTCTCGGCAGTGTAACGAGGTTGGTCACGATAAAAGCGACGAAACCGGTCCTTGCCGTAAGGCCTCCGGTTAAATCACATTCGGATAGTTTGAAAATCCTTTTTGCTGCTGACGGCTCCCCCTGTTCCCGGGACACGGCAGAGATATTATCTGCAATCCCCTTTCCGGATTCAACGGAAGTGACCATCATAAACGTAATTGTGTCGGCTTTTTCAGACATCCCCCAACGCTTTATGTTGGAGATCAATGATCGGATCAAGGAGGCTGTTGCTGGCAGGAGAGAGATTGAATTTGGGGAATCTGAACAAATTCTTGAACAGTCCAGAAAAATTTTGGATAAAAGATACAAACACATCCATATCCTTTCCAAAGTTGGAGACGCTTCGACGGAGATCTTGAAAATCAGTGATGAAATAGGCGCCGATCTCATCGCTGTGGGCAGCAGAGGGGTCAGGGGTATCGAGGGATTACTGGGAAGTGTATCAAGGAATGTTCTCACCCACTCGAGATGCTCCGTATTGATCGGGAAAACGCGCACGCACACGTGATGTGCGAGCTTTGCCGGCTCGCCCCGGAGCAGAACCAGCACCGACCTCAAAGAATGACATTAACGGCAAAGCCTGCAGCCTGGATTCCCCGCATCTAGTATATCGCCGGGATGACGAAATAATTTTTCACGATCAAAACACCATATTCGAGAAACGACGTCGTACGCAGTAGCTCCTATAGCGTAAAACAGAGCCCGTCACGATAAGTGGCAAGCAATGCCACAGGCAAACGAGGTGAGCCGCGATACAGGCTCGCTACAGCCAAGAGAGGAGGAACGATTTGGGTAAGCATCACGAAGCCGCGCCAATAACCCTCTTGATGTTCAGCATCATGCTGCTCCTGTATCCTTTGGCTGTCAAGGCGGAGGAGCTAAAACCATTGTCTATAACGATGGAAAGTTATGACTATCCCTATCAGGTAGAATTCTTACCTTTGACCATCGAAGGCCAGGACATGAGAATGGCTTACATGGACGTTCCGCCCGAAGGGGCGGGCCTCGGCCGCGTAGTCCTGCTTCTTCACGGCAAGAACTTCTTCGGAGCTTACTGGAAGGAAACCATCCGCTTCCTGTCCAAGCATGGCTACCGGGTTGTAATCCCGGACCAAATCGGCTTCGGTAAATCGTCAAAACCCAGCATCCACTATAGTTTTCATCTTTTGGCCTCCAATACTAAAAAACTTCTGGACATCCTTGGAGTAAAAGAAGTTGCTGTGGTTGGCCATTCCATGGGCGGCATGCTTGCGACCCGCTTCGCCCTCATGTACCCCGAGATAGTATCGCACCTGATCCTGGAAAATCCTATTGGCCTTGAAGATTATCGCTCCATCGTCCCTTACGCCTCCTTGGAACAGCTCTATCAGAGCGAACTCAACGCTTCTGAAGAAGGCATTCGCAACTATTATAAATCATACTTTGCACAGTGGAAACCCGAGTACGAGGAGTATGCCAGCGTTGCTGTTCGCTGGAAAGCCAGCGGTGAGTATCCACGCCTCGTATTGTCCTCGGCACTTACCTATCAGATGATCTACGAACAGCCGGTCTGCCATGAGTTTACGAATGTTAAGGTGAAGACCCTCCTCGTAATTGGTCAGGCGGACAGGACAGTGGCTGGAAAGTCCAGGGTGAAAAAAGAGGTGCTCGCCAGCGTCGGCCAATACCCTGAGCTGGGCAGGAAAACGTCAAAGCTCATATCCGGATCTACCCTCGTTGAACTACCGGATGTGGGACATATACCGCACTTGGAGGCAACGGAGCGATTCCACGAGGCGTTATTGTCCTTTCTTAATAAATAACCATGCTGCGATCGGAGTTTCAACTCTTTCTTCGTATCTCGACTTTTGAGAACCGGGTGATCGCAGGAGGCCTACGGTCAGCAACGGGACCGAAGGTCTGGCCCTTTCATCTCGGCGTATGTTAATGGTGAATGTTCTGCTCTTCATGCAGAGCACGTTCGTACGCAGCTGCAATTTTAGCGGCTGTCCTCAGACAGAATATACAGAATTTCTTTGTAATCATAGAGGGCGTAGATATATTCTAAACTGAAGATTCACGGAACGGCTAGGTTACAAAACATTTCCTTAAAAGAAGGATTAATTTATCCAGTCCCCGATTATTATATATCTTCCCATTTATTCACCAGACCTCTGGTTGAACGATGTTTATAGAACATGGCGAATCCATCAAGCATCGTTGCCATTTCGCTGAGTCAGAGATATATTCAGAACACTATATTATCAATACTCATTCTCATTGTCTGACCCAGCGCTTTTAGAGTATTCGCAAGACTCAATCAGTAATATGGTTAGGTTACGAGACTCTGCCCTCGTCCCGGCGTCTCAGTACGTGCGATGAGTTTTCCATCCATCATACCTTATGCGCGAATGAGGCGCTCATGTAGAAACGGCTAAAATCAGGCACAAACCACACCGGACGCGCTAGGCGCCCGGAAGCAGTAAGCCGCGGTTTATAGTAGCATTTAACCCAAAGGAGGAGCACGAACATGTCAAAAGTATCCGTCTTGGTCATTGGCATTCTCTGTGCCACATTGCTCGTAGGGAGCCCGATTCGGGCGCAACAGTCGGCGCCGCCAAATCCCCTAGATATCATACCGGAAAAGATGCCCTTCGACATACCGTACGGCGCTCCAATTCCGCTCGATCGCGCCGAGGCGGCCATCATAGCAGCCATGGCAGAGGCGAAAAAGCATGATTGGAAGTTAAACGTTGCCGTAGTGGACTCCGGCGGCAATCTCGTTGCCTTCCAACGCATGGATGGGGCGCAACTTGCCTCGATTCAGATCTCGGAACACAAAGCGCGCGCAGCGGTGACCTACCGACGCGAGACAAAAGCATTTGAAAACGCTATTCAACTCAACAATCTGAATTATATCCTAACATTTGATGGGGTCATCGCTTCACGCGGCGGGATTCCCCTCGTGGAGGGGGGTAAGATAGTCGGAGCAATTGGGTGTTCCGGCGGAACGGGCTCACAGGACGAGGTGGTCTGTAAAGCAGGCGCTGCGACCATCAAGTAAGCTTTATCTCGAGGATCTAGTGAATCGCTTTTTTGATGGGGATGTCTCTTCGCGAGCATCCCTTTTTGTTTATTTCAAACCATATTACTTATCAACGCCAAGATGTGTTGTTATGGCTCAGCAGGTTATCTGCACAACTGAGATATTCTAAATGAAGCGGCAGATCCAATTTACAATATATGTTATATGTTGGCGGATCTTTCCTGTTTCTGCTGTGGCCGTCATCTTCTGCAAGGTGCTATATTTCAACGCGAATTCTACAGCGTTTATCATGGCCAACCATTCTACATCAATGGACTACCAATTGACGATATCTAAGCTTGGCTACTGTGGCCCAGAGATGAAGTTTTTTTCTCGCTGAAAATATAGGTACGCTCCTAAGCTGGCGTAATTAAACCTTTTTTCATCACCGCTGTCTAAATACATGTACGTTTATAGATCGGCAGCAAGAGTCACTTGGCGCTAATGAATTGGGGGATTGGAATTCATCCCCGCAAACGAGGTTGCTGTTGAGTCCTCTGAACACGTTAAGATCGTTTAATTCTGGAATAGTGTAGCCGTCGGCAAATATGCAACGCTGATATTCAGTATCATCATACCAGGTTACGCCTCACGTCACTAAACCGAACTCGAGTTGGCACCGGAGGCCGCAGCTCTCTTGCAGCACCAAGCGCCGCACCGGTGCCTGCGCTCCCTGAAGCGACCACAATGGCCGCTCCAATGCCTGCTCCTAGGGGAACTTGCCTATTTCAGACTTTTAAAGCTTGTTACACCATAAATAAGCATTTTTTTAATAAGTAAGTATAGTAAACTATAGAAGCGAGCAGTTTGAACGAAGGCGGCAAAGTTATAATCGGGAGAGAGAGTCATGCTAGAGATTATGCAGAAAATCATGCCGCGAAGAGTTGGGATCATAATCCTGGCGGCCGGGGTGCTCACCGTGATCATCGTCGGCGGCTGGTTGTTCCGGTCTAAAGGGAACAGTGAGCCGGCATTCCAAACCGCGCAGGTGAAACGAGGCGACCTCGTGCCCACGATCAGCGCGACGGGCACGGTGGAACCGGAGCAAGTAGTCGATGTGGGCGCTCAGGTCGCTGGGATCATTATGGCCTTCGGCAAAGACAAGTTCGGGAATACCATTGACTATGGTTCGGTTGTGGAGAAAGGCACAGTGCTTGCGAAAATTGATGATTCACTCTATGCTGCCGCTCTGGAAACCGCCAAGGCCCAAGTAAAGCAGGCTGAGGCCAACAAGATCAGTGCCGAGGCCAACGTGCTCCAGATGAAAGCGAAACTAGTAGACGCCCAACGGGACTGGGATCGAGCGCAGAAGATCGGGCCGTCCGACGCGTTGGCGCAGACCGTCTATGACCAGTACCGGGCCACGTACGAGGTTGCCAAGGCCAACGTGGCGGTGGCTGAGGCTGCCGTGGAGCAAACGAAAGCAGCCATCGCTCAGGCAAAGGCCAGCCTCACCAGCGCAGCGACCAACCTCGATTACTGTACCATCAAGTCTCCGGTTAACGGTGTGATTGTTGACCGGCAAGTCACGCTCGGCCAGACCGTGGTTTCCAGCCTCAGCGCGCCGAGTCTGTTCCTCATTGCGACGGATCTGAAGCGCATTCAGATCTGGGTGTCGGTCAATGAAGCCGATATAGGCAGCATTTCTAAAGGCCAGACAGTCACGTTTACGGTGGATGCGTTTCCCGACCAGATTTTCGAAGGGCATGTAAATAAAGTTCGGCTCAACGCAGCGATGGTACAGAATGTCGTCACGTACACCGTTGAGGTAAACACCCCCAACGACAACGGCAGGCTGTTGCCCTACCTGTCAGCCAACGTGCAGTTCAAGATCGGACACTTACACGACGTGTTGCTGGTCCCCAATGCGGCGCTACGTTGGTCGCCACGGCCTAACCAGATCGTTCCAGAACCACAGGGAGCGTCTCACCCCTCCGGGGTCTCCTCGAACCGCGAAAGCGGAGGCAAACCTGGCAACGTTGGCGTACCGCGCATGCACGGAATCAAGGGAATTATCTGGGCCGAGCAGGGCAAGTTCGTCCGGCCTGTCAACGTGAATGTCGGATTGACGGACGGCACCGTGACAGAGGTCGAAGGCGATGGCGTAATCGAAG
This sequence comes from Nitrospirota bacterium, assembly GCA_035625205.1. Lineage (GTDB taxonomy): Bacteria > Nitrospirota > UBA9217 > UBA9217 > UBA9217 > JAJYKN01. The sequence goes on from DASPQB010000263.1 coordinate 7,306, forward strand.
GAATGCGCGTGGTCGTCGGCGAACGCAAGCGGGAAGCCGCTAAGGGCCCAAGCGAAGAACGGAGCCCGTTCACGCCTCAAAATCCGTTCAGACCTCAAACGGGAGGGCAGCGCCAAGGCCAGGAAGGCCCGGGCGGTCAGGGAGGTCCCGCTGGCGGACGATGACGTTGATGGAGGAGTGACCCTTTCATGGATTTGATCGAATTGCGAGAAGTCCACAAGACCTACTTTCTCGGCGAAGTGGAGCTACCCGTGCTGCTCGGTGTATCACTAAACATCGCCCGTGGGGAGTTCGTGTCATTGATGGGCGTCAGCGGCTCCGGCAAAAGCACGCTGATGAACATCCTCGGTTGCCTGGATTACCCGACGTCGGGCGAGTACTGGCTGGACGGCCGCGAGATTTCCCGGCTTACTGCCAAGGAGCAGGCCCGGCTGAGAAATCGAATGATCGGCTTTGTGTTTCAGTCTTTCAACCTGCTGCCTCGCACAACGGCATTGGAGAACGTCCGAATGCCGCTCACCTACACCCGAGAGAACCTCAGCGAACATCAAATGAACCAGCGTGCCACCGAGTTGCTTGAGAAATTTGGTTTGGCGGATCGCGCTGATCACCAGCCCTCTCAACTTTCCGGCGGACAACAGCAGCGCGTCGCAATCGCCCGGTCGCTGGTTAACAACCCGCAGGTGCTCCTCGCGGATGAGCCGACTGGCAACCTTGACTCGCGCACCAGCGCGGAACTCCTCCAGATGTTTCAGCAGCTCAACCGCTCCGAGAACCTCACCATCATCCTCGTTACCCACGATCCCGGCGTAGCTCATCACGCCCAGAGGATCATTTATATCAAGGATGGTCTCATCGAAAAAGAAGCCTCTCAACAAAAACCCGGAGGCGCCGTATGAGATCGTACATCACTCTTAAAACGGCATTAGGCGCGCTCCGACGCAACGTTATGCGTACCGTGCTCACTACTCTGGGCATCATTATCGGCGTCGCATCGGTAATCACGATGATGGATATCGGGCACGGTTCGTCAATCGCCATCCAGAAAACCATGATCAGCATCGGCGCCAACACCCTTGTCATTCTACCTGGTGCACTTTCCACTGCCGGCATTAACTACGGTGCCGGCAGCATGATGACATTGAGTCCCCAGGATGCGGATGCGATCGTCAAGGAGTCCCCGGCTGTCGGGGCCGTAGCGCCAATCGTACGTGCTCGCACACAAGTGGTGTATGGCAACCGCAACTGGGTACCAACGTATGTTTACGGCACCACCCCTGCATTTCTACAGGTGCGTGATTGGACTGATCTCGAAGAGGGTGAGGCCTTTACCGATCATGATGTCCGCAACGCCAGCAAGGTGTGTATCGTCGGCCAGACCATCGTAGACCAATTATTCGAAGGCCAGTCTCCTGTCGGTAAAGTGGTCCGCATCCGGAACGTGGACTTTAAGGTTCTCGGGGTGTTAAAGAAAAAGGGCGCAAACCTAATGGGACTGGACCAGGACGATATCTTATTGGCACCGTGGACTACGATAAAATATCGAGTGGTTGCTTCCTCGCTTGCCAGCGCCAACCAGAGCGCTACGACCACATCCAGCACTACCGCTGTCAATAGCCTCAGCCAAATCTACCCGGAAATCCAGCAGAACCTCTACCCGGTTCCAACAGCCAGTGAGACAGCTGACGCACCCCTACCGATCCGATTCACGACCGTGGACCAGATCCTGACCGCCGCGCGGTCGAGCAGCGATATTCCTGCCGCCATTCAGCAGATCACCATGTTGCTTCGCGATCGGCACCACCTTCGCGATACTGCCCCGAATGATTTCACAATTCGCGATATGACCGAGATTACAAAGGCAATGAGCTCTACGACAGATTTGATAACCAAATTGCTGCTGTATGTGGCGATGATCTCGCTGGTGGTCGGCGGTATCGGCATCATGAACATCATGCTTGTTTCGGTCACGGAGCGAACGCGCGAGA
>DASPQB010000264.1:0-4790 GCA_035625205.1 Nitrospirota bacterium
AGTAAGGACCGGAATGCTTTCTGAGGAAACGGAGGGCATCGGGAAGCTGATCATCCAAACCGCCCTCTCTCCAGAGGAAGTTGCAGAATATGTCGTCGCCGCCCTCGAAAGGGAGGAGTTTCTTATTCTTCCGCATCCGCAGATTTTAGATTATTTCAAGAATAAGGCCAACAACTACGAACGCTGGCTGCGTCACATGCGTCGGGAGCAGGAGCAGTATGTCACCCCTCGATGAAATCGGTGTGATACGGACGAGTCGAGTCGAATGATTCATGAAAAGCAGGCCAGGCGTCCGCAGGAGGTTAACGAAATGACTTTTGAAACGATTTTGTATGACGTCACGAATGAGGTTGCCACGGTAACCCTCAACCGTCCGTCCAAGCTCAACGCTTATACGCCCAAGATGGGTAACGAACTGATGGAAGCCCTCACTCGGGCAGATGAAGACCCGGGCGTGCGGGTGGTCATATTGACGGGTGCCGGTCGAGCTTTCTGTGCGGGGGCCGATATCGGAAGCTTTGCTGAGGACATCGATACCCGTGCGGCCGGAGGAACCGGACAGCACAGCAACCAACGGATAAGACACTATCCCAGCCTGATGCAGAGGTATTCCAAACCCACCATTGCTGCGATCAACGGATACTCCCTCGGGATCGGATGTACCATCACGTTTCCCTGGGACATACGCATCATTGCTGAAGGAGCCAAAATGGGGGTGACTTTTGCACGTGTCGGCCTGATGATGGAGCTTGGATCGACCTATCTGCTCCCCCGGTTGATCGGGGCATCAAACGCCGCCGAGATGATGTTGACCGGGCGGCAATTTACTGCCGAAGAATGTTATCGCAAAGGACTGGTGAGCTACGTCGTCCCGGGAGATAAACTGATGGATAAAGCACGAGAGATTGCAGACGAAATGCTCCTGTGCTCGCCGACTTCGCTGGCCTACATTCGGCAGGCGCTGTATGACGGTATGAGAGGATCGCTCGAGAATGCCTGTAACTTCGAGATCCTGGCGATGGAGCGTTGTTACTTGAGCCCCGAGCATAAAGAATACGTCTCGGCGTTCATGGAAAAGCGAAAGCCCGATTTTCGCCGGATGAAATAAGATCCGCCGCCCTAACGTAGACCTTCCGAAACTTTGCTGAGTCTTTAATAAAGAGGTACTTGAATGAATATCGCTGAGTTAGCGTTGAAAAGTCTTGAAGTTGGCGAGCATGTCAGCATCATTTTTGAAGGGCGGGAAATCACCAATTCTCAGATGAGCCGTGCCGCCAACAAGCTGGGCAATGCCCTCAAGTAAGTGAGCAGCGCAGGGCCGAAGCGCAACACAATAAAGGAACATTTTTCAACAGCCCCTGCTAAAGAGGAAATAATAATCAAAGGAGTAGAGACGATGGACTATGAATTCATAAAGGTGGAAAAAAAGGGTCACGTGACTACCGTGACGATCAATCGTCCTCGTGTCATGAATGCCATCAGTCCATGGGTCAGTGTGGAAATGGACCAAGCGTTCAACGACTTCGATGCCGACCCGCAACAGTGGGTATGCATCATTACGGGAGCGGGAGAGAAGGCTTTTTCGGCGGGCAACGACTTGAGATTTCAAGCGGAGAATGGCGCGGACAAGATACGAGAAATCATGAAAGGCGTGAAAGGCGGCTTTGCCGGATTGACATCGCGCTTTGATTGTTATAAGCCTTTCATCGCCGCCGTCAATGGATTGGCTCTGGGAGGCGGGTTTGAAATTGCCCTTGCTTGCGATATCATTCTCGCTTCCGAAAACGCCAGTTTTGGATTGCCCGAACCCCGTGTCGGATTGATCCCCGATTCGGGTGGTGTCCATCGTCTCCCCAGGCAGATTCCTTATCATATCGCCCAGTACATGATCATGACCTCCAAACGCATCACACCGCAGCAGGCCGTGCAGTACGGGCTTGTGGCGGAAGTCGTTCCTCTCTCGGAGCTGATTCCGACTGCGGAGAAGATCGCGGCGGAAATTCTCCTCGGGGCCCCGTTGTGCATCCGGGCGGCCAAGGAAGCAACTCTGAAAGGGTTGAACGTTACCTTGCAGGAGGCGATAAACACCCGGTACCCGGGGCAACTTGTCATGCGTCAATCCGAAGATTTTATTGAAGGACCCAAGGCGTTCGCCGAAAAAAGGCAGCCCAATTGGAAGGGCGAATGAATTGCGTGTTTATTTTTTGTTAATCAAGGTCAGCCTCCCGAATTTGAAATGACTTGAGTGAGGAAGGACTTTGTGAGATGAAAGCAGCAGTCATGCGTGGAGCGAGAAATATCAAAACGGAAACGGTACCCGATCCGGTGCTCGAGCCGCATGGCGTGATCATCGAGGTGAAGGCGTGCGGCGTGTGCGGCTCCGACCTGCACGTTTACAAGCGCGACGAGCAAGGCACCATCTTCGGACATGAATTCAGCGGCGATATCGTGGAGGTGGGATCGCAGGTCAAGGATATCGCACCGGGCATGCGCGTGACGGCCGTCGGTTTCAAGCCTTGCGGGAAATGCTTCTGGTGCACACAGGGGAAGGGACATCGCTGCTCGGATATGGCGATTCTCGGATATAAATTCCCCGGCGCAATGGCGGAATATGTACATATTCCCTTTGCCGTCTTGGGGCGGACCGTTTTTCCACTTCCCGCCGAGCTGACCTATGAGGATGGGGCTTCGGTGGAACCCCTTTCCATTTCCTATTTCTCTGTCAACAGGGCTCAGCCCAAGGCAAACGAAATCATCGCCGTTTTGGGCCTCGGCGTGATCGGTCTGCATGCCATCCAGGTATTGAAGACCCTGGGTGTTTCGAAGATTGTGGCAAGCGGCCGCAGGCCCGCCCGCCTGGGAGCGGCCAAGATATGCGGCGCCGATATCGTGATCGATGCGGCGAAAGAGGACGCCGTCGGGGCGGCTATGACAGCGACCGACCAGATGGGCGTCAATACCGTTATTGAGTGCGCCGGCACGCAGGCGACCTTCGATCAGTCCATCGCCATGGCCCGCGGGGGCGGGAGAATCATGCTGGTTGGAGTGTATGAGGAACCTCTTACCTGGAATCCCCTGCCTGTGATCTCTAAGAACCTCTCTCTGATCGGTTGCCTGGGCGGCAATTTCCCTGCATGCATCGAACTTCTCAGGAGCGGGAAGGTCAGCGCAAAGCCCATGATCTCTCACAGGTTCCCTCTGGACCAGGCTGCCGAGGCGTTCAGGACGCAGCTCCAGGATCCAGGCGCCATCAAGGTGTTAATCATACCTTAAGAGGGAAATTGGTTCAGAGTGGATGGGGGGAAAACAGGTTTGCTTTGAAGATCTTATTTTAAAGGGAAGAAATGAAAGCGGTGTCGTTGTGAAAGAACAACGATCGCAAAGCGGAAACCGTACACGTTGAGGATCTTCTCCTATTTTTCGGTATGTCTGAGTGTGACAGCATCCGGATCCTCTCTCCACGTGACACTCCCTTCTTAGGTGGCTAAAGAAGGGAGAAAAAGATACAATATATAAATATTGGAATCATTCTTCATCGGCTTTGCCGAGAGTGCAGAGCAGCACGGTGGCAGAAGAAATGACAGCAATCGGGCAGTTGCAAGAAGTCTATACGGAAAGGGGCAAGCGCGCCAGGCAGTTGCACGATTCGGGCAAAAAAGTCATAGGCTATTTTTGTTGCTTCGTGCCGGACGAGATCATCACAGCTTTTGATATGGTGCCCTACCGCATCCAAGGCGACCAAGGCGCGCCGATAGACCAAGCGGACGCCTGTATCGAGCCAATGGCCTGCCCTTTTGCCCGGAGCTGTTTCAACCTGGCTCTCAGCGGGGAATACGATTTCTTGGACGGCTTTGTCGCCCCCCATAGCTGCGATACCGTGGAGCGCATGTACCATATCTGGCGTTTCTATAAGCCTGCTCCGTTCACTCATTTTATAAATGTCCCGCACATGATGGGGCCAAGCTCAGATGAGTTCTACCATAAAGAGCTTGAGCTCTTTATCAAAGACCTTGAAAAATGGTCCGGAAGGAAACTGGAGCCTGTTAAATTTCGAGAGGCGATTAGGCTTTACAATCAGCGCCGAAAAATCCTGAGGGAGCTTTACGAATTGAGAAAGTCGGACCCGCCCCTTGTCTCGGGTATCGAGATCACCCAGGTGTTGGTGGCTGGCATGGGAATGCCGGCGGCGGAGCACATCGAACTCGTCAAGAAATTTATCGCTGAAGCCAGGGGACGTGTCAAACCGAAGACGCAGAAGCTTCCCCGCATCTTCCTCTGGGGGAACGAAATAGACGATACGACCTTCATCAAGCTCATTGAAGAGAGCGGCGCCCATGTGGTGATGGACGACCTTTGCACGGGCTCGCGCTTCTTCTGGGACGATGTGCCGGAAACCGATGATCCTCTCGACGGCATTGTCAGCCGCTATCTCCAAATCCACTGTCCCCGAAGCAACATGCCCAAGGCCGAAACGCGGAAGAAGGACTTGGAAAACCGCTATGGCTACATCGGTCGTTTTATTAAAGGATGGAATGCGAACGGGGCTATCTTCTACATCGTCCGCTACTGCGATACCTGCGAGCTGGAGGGGCCAGACCTTCGAGAATACCTGAACGAAATGAGACTGCCAGTACTAATGATAGAGGACGATTACTCGACGTCTACCATCGGCCAGCTCCGCACCCGGGTACAGGCCTTCTTGGAAATGATTGCTTAAGGAGTGACCATGGACGAAAAAGGACAGCCAAAAACAACAGCCGTAAAAGGCACAGAATCGGCCCGCAAGATAC
>DASPQB010000265.1:0-3047 GCA_035625205.1 Nitrospirota bacterium
GGGGATACCGTCGGTAGGTGATTTCTTCAAGAAAAACCCCGGCAGTCGACAGAAAAACCCCGTACAAAATGGCCAGGGTAAGAAAGAGCATGAGAAACTTAATGCTGAGGAGCCCCACGACATACGAAAGTGCCACGACGAAATATCCCGTTACCTCTATCAGGGGGCCGATAACCTCAAAAAAAATATAATAGGGCATCACGACCATTCCGATGATCCCATACCGCGGTTTCAACAGCATCTCACTGTTCTCGCAAATGCTCTGAATCAACCCGAGGTGCCACCGGCGCCGCTGACGAGCCAGCATTTTCAGGTTTATCGGCACCTCGGTCCAGCAAATGGGATCCGAGATGAACCGTATGCGGTATGGTTTTCCCTGACGCCGCTTTTGCCGGTGAAGCCGGACGATCATCTCCATGTCCTCTGATACGTTCCCGACGCTGAATCCGCCCGAGTCGATAACCGTTTGCTTGTGAAACATTGAGAATGTACCGGAGAGAATGAGCAGGGAATTCAATGCATCCCATCCGACGCGCCCGAACAGGAATCCCCGGATATACTCCACGATTTGGAACAGGACGAGCCTGTTCTTCGGGAGTTCGATTTCTTGTATCGCTACGTCGTCCTTGACTACAACTCCGTTCAAGACTCGGACAACACCGCCGCACGCCACCACCGGCACATGGCTGTCCAGTACAGGGGACATGATCCTTATCAGTGCATCTATTTCGAGTAGGGAGTCCGCGTCCACGGAGCAGAAATAGGGGCTGCGTGATGCGTTTATCCCGCAGTTTAATGCATCGGACTTGCCACCCTGGACCTTATCGATCACGAGCAGATTCGGCGTCTCTTCTCCGGCGTAGAAGCCTTTCACCGTTTCGGTCTCGAGGAACTCCCGGTACACCCGGTCGATTTTCTTTAGCCGGAACTTTTCTATCACCGTCTTTAGTGTATCATCCTGCGAACCGTCGTTGATCACGATCACTTCAAACAAGGGATAATCACACGCAAGCGCCGACCGTACGCTCTTACACACAACGTTTACTTCATTATGAACAGGGATCAAGATCGAGACGGGCGGGGTTTGCGAGGACGAATGAAAGTCCCTTATCGGTGCGTACTTGATTCTTTGAATGTGCCGGAGGATAGCGAATAGAGACATCACCAGCAGGCATGCATAGATGGTGTTCATGACGCCGAAGTAGGCTCCAATAAAGTAGTTGAAGCCCAGGATGAAGGTGACGACGGCTTCTCTCATCGTTCAACACCTGATGCGAGGAGGTGCCGCACTGCCTGCTTGATTCGCTCGTTTTCGCCGGCCTCCACGTACGCCGTGAGCGGCATGGAGAACCCGAGTACGTGCATGAGCCGTAGTATTTCATGGCATTTTGCACGCAGTGTCTTGTCGTCGTCGTCAAGATGCTTTATCAGCCAATCGGAAAATCGTGTTTTCTCAATCTCTTCACAGATGCTCTCCTTCGCGTAGACGTCTTTCGTCTTGAGCGCGTCATAAAACACGTCAACAGCATAACTGCCGATGCGCGTCAAGGCCAGCGCTGCCTCGCTCCTGACTCGCCAGTTTTCGTCGAAGAGGAGCTTTTCAAGGAGCTTTGCTGTGGATTCACGGGTCAGTTCGTGAACCGATTTGACCGCCTGCAGTCGCACAAACCAGACCGGATCGTTCAGGAGAGGCAAAACAAGATCAGATGCATGGGAAGGAATGGCATACCCATCACTCCCAATCACTTTGAGCGCCTTGCTCCTCACCTCGGGGTGGGTACTTCCCAGATATTTGATAGCCAAGGACAAGGATCGCGGATCAGGCGGCAGGATGGAGAGCATTTCGAGAATGCACGAGAGTATCCAGGGATCGTTCGGGTCCTCTCGATAATCGGTGAGAAACGGGATGGCCTCCCCTCCAAATTTGAGAAGAGCTGTTTCCATAGCTTTACGCGTTACTAGAGACTTACCGAGTAGAGTCGGCAGCCGCTCGATAATGGCAGCGAGACCTTCTTTCGAACGAAGATTGCTCAGTGCGCGAACTGTCACGGACAGTATCTCGGGGTCATTTGTATCAAGTAACGGGACTAGTCGCGACGTGGATAATAAGCACCCCATTTTCCCAAGTTTGTCAATGGCGGACGCCTTAATCAGCACGTTTCTGCGACTAAGACGGTTTTCGTAAAATTCCACATACCCGAGCCTGCGAAACAGTGCCTCTACGTCGCCGGTTTGGCCTTTCTCTGCCATCAGTTCCTGCAGCACCTCTTCAACAGCCTGCCACGCTAGCGAACCTGGCTTGAAGCGAAACTTTTTTTCGCTTGTCGCGATCTCCTCCCCCGATGCGATCGCCTGCCGCACCTCGTCCCGATACGTTTTTCGAAGGGCGTCGAGTTGGCGATGCATTCGACTATGCCATCCTCGCCTTACGATGCTCGCGAGCAGAAGGGCAACGGTCAACAGCGTGATCGACACAATAGCAATTAAAATTATTATAATCGTCACGTTGTCGTGCATGGATGGTATAGGTTGCTCCCAATGTCGGTTTAGGATGGACCTTGCAGCAAACCCTTGTCCTTGAAGCTCAAATGTCCCCCGTCGCCGATACTGCAGTCTATGACCTGAATACCGAGCACTTCTCCGGCTTGGGCTCGCCGTTTGGCGGGCAGGATGTCCTCCTTGCACGGCTGGATGTCTCCGCTCGAATGATTATGGACGAACATGGCCGTAGCAGCAGATTCTCGGAAAATGGCATTAAAGGTATCGCGGGGATGCGCAAGAGAGGCTGTGAGGCTGCCGGTCGGAACATTTATTGCTCGAAGCTTCTTGCTCTTTGCTCAAGCAGGGCGCACCCGATATTTCTTTCCTGTCGATCTTCATTCGTGGGCTCTAATATTTGACCCTGTCAAAACTTGGATCGAACGATGCTCCGGCAGGACTCTGTTTCTTTGGAGTGCCGTCACCCTTCTCTTGCCGGTTTGATCATCGCGGCCTGAAGCGGTCCAGTCCCCTCGACACCGGAAATCTCCAGGGTGTTCTTCAGTTCA
>DASPQB010000266.1:0-15819 GCA_035625205.1 Nitrospirota bacterium
GTGTTCTGAATAAGAATCCCGATGACCGTGAGGCGCTGCTCGTCAAAGCAAACATTCTCAGATGGCGGGGGGACGCTGGCGCCTCGATTCCGGTTTATGAGCGCGTACTTGCGGGAGGCGAGAGCTTTGACGCACGGCTTGGCCTTGCCTATGCGTACCTGGATGCCGGGAACAAGGATAAGGCGCAGGAGATCGGGAAGGCCTTGAGTCCTGTTACTGCAGATCAGCGAAAGGAACTGGTAAAACTTCAGGAAGCGCTCAGTAGTGTATCGGCTGAAGAGCAGAAGCAGGGAGGTTCAGGAACCGTGGTGTTTTCCGCAGAGTCCGTCACTGACGCGAAAAGCAAGACCGACGAGGCCCTGGAAAGCAAAAAACGCGGAGACGAGTACGCATCCCAGGATGAAAATAAACGTGCTGCCGATGAATATATAAAAGCTTTGGATTTGGACGCGGCGGTCTTTACCATCAACGAGCGCCTCCACATGGCAATCGTGATGTCCTGGGGGGACCGCCTTGAGGAGGCATCGCGCATCCTTCGGGCGATTCTGGCGGAGGATCCGTCGAACAATAAAGCCCGCGTATATTTGGCGAAAGTCTTGTCCTGGTCGAGCAAGCTGGATGAGGCGCAGGTGGAAGCTGACAGTGTTCTGAATAAGAATCCCGATGACCGTGAGGCGCTGCTCGTCAAAGCAAACATTCTCAGATGGCGGGGGGACGCTGGCGCCTCGATTCCGGTTTATGAGCGCGTACTTGCGGGAGGCGAGAGCTTTGACGCACGCCTTGGCCTTGCCTATGCGTACCTGGATGCCGGGAAAAAGGATAAGGCGCAGGAAATCGTGAAAAACTCGGTGCCCACCTCAGCAGATCAGCAAAAAGAACTGGTAAAACTTAAGGAAGCGCTCAGCGCGGCGCTGGCGTCCCACATTAGCCTTCAGGAAAGCTATTACCGAGATTCCGACACTAACACGGTGAAGCGTTCCCTGCTTTCCTATGGATTTTGGGCCGGGGACTGGGAAACAGAGCTCGCCTACCGGTTGACCGATGCCAAAGATCCAGTGAGGCACGAATGGGCCGAAGACATCCTGATCACGACCCACAGGCATGTTGGCAATCTTGGAACCGGCGTGGGAGCGGGTATCAGCAGTACCGCCGGGGGAACCCGGACCGATTTCATCGGCCAGGCCAATGCTGATATAAGCATGGGCTGGTGGACTTTCGGCATGAACGTTGTGCGGGAAGAACTTTCGGACACGGCTCAGCTCGTGCAAAACTGGATCACGCGGACGAGCGAGACTATCGGCTTTTCCGAAAAAGCGTCCTCGCGCCTCACGTTTTCCGAAAGTTATACTGAATCCAGTTACTCCGACTCCAACGACGCAGAAGATTTTCGGGCGGGCGCAAGGTATGCATTCACATTCGCTCCTCTCAAAATAACCGCTGGTTACCGGTTCAGATACTGGGACTTTAGGCGCCAGAGCGGGGGCGGATACTTCGATCCGGAAGATTTCATTTCGCACCAGATTTTTGCCTCACTATATGCCGAACACGAGAATCTCTACGCCTACCTTGAGCCGTATACCGGATATCAGTATTTCAAACGCTATGGAGTAAGCATCGGCAACTTTTTTACCGGATATGCAGCATCTGCGGGATGGAAGATAAAGAAGAGTCTTTCATGCGAAGTCAGCGGTGAGGGAGGAAACTACGCCGGAACGACAACTGGTTTCAATTACAACCAGGTCGGGTTGAGACTCATCGTCAATTTTTAAGTTGCGGGAAGATGATCCGTTAATCTATTATGAGATATGCATGACCAAGACGCGGTCCATAACGCCCGATTTGTGGACACCCATGTGCACATCAGGGTAAACAACGGTCTCGAAGCCGTCATCGCTGCAGGGGTTGCTGCCGTGCGCGATGCAGGTACGAAGAACGCAGTAAGCCTTGGTCTTGGCAGGCTAGATGAACGGCAAGGCATGCCCACGATACGTTCTGCAGGATGGGCGCTTTATAAAAAAGGCGGTTATGGTTCATCATTCGGGATCCCGGTGGAAGGCAGGGATGAGATTCTCAAAGAAATTGGCAGGCTCAAGACTGCCGGGGCTGATATAATAAAAGTTGTCGCTTCAGGCATGGTCAGCCTCAAGACACGGGGGGCCATCACGCCGGGAGGATTTAACAGAGAGGACTTGCATGTGCTCGTGCAGGTAGCCCGGAGTGAAGGTCTCAAGATCATGGCCCACGCAAATGGAGAGCAGGCGATCATCGCATCTGCCGAATCAGGCGTCCGTTCGATTGAACACGGATTTTTCATGACAAAAAAGGCGCTCGACGTTCTGGTGCGGCATGAAACGTACTGGACCCCGACCGTCGGGGCACTTGCACGGGCAGCGAATGCCGCCAGGATGCCGGACGAGATGGTGGATTATATCAATAGTCTCATCGACTCACATCTCGAGATGATACAGTACGCGCATCACATCGGCGTCGGACTGACGATCGGGACGGACTGCGTTTTGCCGGATCCACGCTACCGGGAGGCGTACAATGCTGAGCTGGCATATTTCCTCAAGGCTGGATTTACGAACCAGAACTTGATGAAGATCGCCTGTGATAGCGGGGCGAGGCTTTTAGAAATCACATGGTCAAGAGACAAGTAGCAAGGATTGGTGATCAGTCGCCTGCCTTGCTGCCTGACCACGGACCCAATATTTTTTCCGGAGGTTATGATGCGAATCGGCGTTTTATCCGGTGGGGGCGATGCTCCGGGGCTCAATGCGGTCATCCGGGCAGTCGCGAAGACCGCAATCTTCAAGCACGGCTGGGAAGTCACCGGAATCATCGACGGGTTCGAAGGACTTCTTACGCCGACTAAAACTCGACAGCTCACTTCATGGAACACCCGTGGAATCCTGTCCATTGGCGGGACAATCCTAGGAACTACGAATCGCGGAAACCCTTTCGCGCATAAGACAGTTGTCAGTGGAAAGGAGATCGTGGAGGACATGTCCTCCGAGGTCGTAAAGAATATCAGGGAACTGGGCCTCGATGTCCTCGTCGTGATCGGTGGCGACGGTTCTCTCAAAATCGGACAACGACTCCAAAAGATGGGCATTGTACCCGTGATCGGCGTGCCCAAAACCATCGACAATGATCTTATGGCCACCCATGTGACCTTCGGTTTTCAGACAGCCGTGGATACGGCGACCGAGGCACTCGACAAGCTTCACACCACGGCAGAGAGTCATCAGCGCGTGATCGTTCTCGAAGTTATGGGCCGATACGCAGGATGGATCGCGCTTGAAGCTGGCATTGCAGGCAGCGCAGACGTCATACTGGTTCCGGAGATTCCCTTCCGTATCGACAAAGTGACGGAAAAATTAATTGAACGGAAAAAGGCAGGAAGCAAGTCGAGCATCGTAGTCGTTGCCGAGGGAGCCAAGCCAGCGGGAGGAGAGATGGCGGTACGCGAGAAAGCATCAGACGGATACGTGCTGAGACTCGGCGGCATGGGGGAGATCGTCGCGAACGAAATCAGCAAGCGCACGAGTTTTGAGACGCGCGTGACCGTCCTCGGTCATGTCCAACGTGGAGGCAGCCCCTGTCCTTTTGACAGGCTGCTGGCAACGCGGTATGGAGCAGCAGCAGTGGAACTCATTGCACAGAAGAAATTCGGCGAGATGGTCTCGTACCAGCCTCCGCTCATTACCTCTGTACCACTCGAACAGGCGATAAGCAGCCTTAAACTTGTTGAGCCGAACAGCGAACTGGTAATGATTGCTGAAGGCATGGGTGTGAGTTTCGGCAGATGAGACTTTTCATTCTTTTTGTCTTCGTGGCTTACGGCGGAGCGCACGTCTACACATTCCTGCATGCACGCAGCGCGCTGTCATTCGGTCCGGCAACGGGGATGGCGCTTACGGTATTCATGGCATTAATGGTCTTTGCAGTGTTTCTGATCCGCACTCTCGAGCACTATGATTATGATATCCCGGCAAGGATGCTCGCGTATGTTGCCTATCTTTGGATGGCCGTGTTGTTCCTCTTTTTCTGCGGTTCCCTTGTCTTCGACATGGTCGGCCTCGTGATCCGTGCATCAGGATGGATGACGCGTTCCGACGTTTCCGCATACCTCCTTCCAGTACGAACGTTGTTCCTCGTGAGCGTCGTCCTGTCTGTCTGTATTTGCATGTACGGATACTTCGAAGCCCGCTCGATCGGGGTAGAACGGTTGATGATCACGACTGCGAAACTGCCGGCCGGGATGGAGCGTCTCACGATCGTCCAGATTTCCGATGTTCATCTCGGCCTGATCATCCGGAGCGATCGTCTCAAAAAAATGCTCGAGATTGTCAAGGCATCCAAGCCGGATATCTTCCTGTCAACCGGCGATTTGGTCGATGCGCAGATCAACCACCTCCCGGGACTAGCCGAACTTCTCCGTGGAGTAAAAACGAAATACGGGAACTACGCGATCACGGGAAATCACGAGTACTTCGCCGGGATCGACACGGCGCTCGCCTTCACGAGAGAGGCGGGCTTTACCGTTTTGCAAAACGAAGCAATTCCCGTGGGGCCGATCACCCTCGCTGGCGTTGATGACCGGACTGCGGTCTTGATGAACCTGGAAAAGCCGATATCGGAGAAAAAGCTCCTCGCTGCGCTACCGCGGGACCGGTTTACGCTCTTTCTGAAACATCAGCCAAGTATCGACCGCTCGACAATCGGGCTCTTCGATCTGCAGCTGTCTGGCCATACGCACAAAGGACAGATATTCCCCTTTTCGCTGCTTTCAAGGATCTTTTTTCCACTGAATGCGGGCAACTATGCTCTCGGGGGAGCGTCCCTCCTGCATGTCAGCCGGGGCACGGGTACATGGGGCCCACCAATTCGTTTTCTCTCTCCGCCGGAAGTTACGGTCATTGTACTTGAGCGAAAGAACGCGACATAATCTTATCCTTCGGCTCAAGAGCCAACCCCTCAAGAAGTTGCATGTACCGGTCATCTGTTCACTCCTGCTGATTGCACGGCTGCACGACCGAGCGGATCCAGCCTTGTTGGGAATAGCCTTCCAGAGCGAAGCAGACTACCTTGCTTTTTGGTGAATACGATAGAATGCGATAACCATGGCTGCCCCCTCTTTGCGCACGTTTTGAGCAGGCGCTTCGCAGAACAGGGAGCGCTTGACAATTGTGCATGCTGTTAATAGTAAGGTGGTCCGCTCCTCTGCTATCGCGATAGTTGAACAGCAGATGGCGGATGTGAGCAAGCCATTTATGGTCATAGACGTATGAACAGGCTGGGGATTTGAAAGTGGACCAGAGTTAGCGGGCAGGATTCAATTCTATGGCAATCATTCCCTGTCGTCGCGAGATGAGGCGCTCGTCGGCCTGGCGATCTAGACAGCGCCCATCGTAATCGGCGGCGTTACGGAATTCATCGTAGGGGTCATGTCGAGCATTCCGGTGACGTGAAGGGAGCGCAGGCATATGGCCGACAACGCGCGGGAAACAGTAGTTGACTATACGACATATGAGTATGATGAAAAAGGCAGGATCAAGTATATGAAGATGTATCCATCCGGAAAGCAGGTGGAAGCATTGATGAGGTCCGAATTTGTTAATGCAGCGGGCTCTATCGATCCTGATAAAATGGAAGTGACAAGCGTTATCGAAAAAAAATGAGGATATTCTCGTAACATATGGTTAACAAACTGCTGACGAAGCTACTCGCGTATAGATTGAAATGATTTTCGCTTCGCAGTTCCAGCTATAAGCCACTATCCTGCAAGCCCCCTCGAATAATAAATCGGTCCCTGATAATGCGTCGAAATTTTGGAGAATAGATGAGCTCGAATACCTGCTCTTTGTCCGGGAACAGATTCATCGCGGCCTGCTTCGTATTTTTCATGATATCGAAAGCTTCGCGCAGCGTGAGATCGCTTTGCTGCATGAGGACTGCCATATTGAGGTCCACAACGAACTTCAGCATCCGGAGTTTCCTCTCTTCTTCTCGTAGGGCCTCGTTCATACGTGCTCCTTGTGGATTGCCGATCTATACTTAGTATATGATACTGCGATGAATAGTATTTTTCAAGAGCATCGAAGAACATCACTCACGCTTATATCGATCATGCCCATTGCCAATAGCGAAAAGTACATAGTGAACGATGATGTATGATGATTCTTATTAAAAGTTTCGGGGTCATGAGGACGCGGGCATTTTCGTCATCAGATACCGCACCACGATCCAGACGAGGATCCACGCAAAAATGACCCGCGGGATGGTGTTTGGCAGAACATGAGCCAGAATGCCGTCTAGATAAGTCCCTGTCAAGATTCCCGGGATATAGCCTGGCAACGGACTCTTAGTAACGTTCGAAAGCCCGTTTGAGTTTCCATCCGGAGAGAGAATGACAAAGTGAACGCCAGCGTGTGCGGCGACCATGGTCGTAGCCGCGACAAGGATGGCAGCGGTAACATCTACGGATCCCTGCACGTCGTAAGCAATCGCGCCGGATATGCCGGTAAAGACCAGGGCAGCGAGACCGGTACCATGGGCGCGGTGCTGGTCTGATCCGATGATGCCGACCATGAGGGGATCATCATGATCTCTCCGCCGGGACCGACAATGCCCCCGAAAAAACCAGCAGGAAATCCAAGAAAGAAGCTCACGAGAATCGTCTGTGCAAGAAGATTACGTGACCATAGAGGGCGCTGAGGAAACGAAGGAACTCAAAAAAACCGTGAATTCACGAAGGGTGTGCAGTAAAATCTAGAATACATTGAACTTCTAATTCCCCTTATTTGCCTCAGATCTTAAAGGTCAATACGGTTTTTTTTCAGTCGTTCGTTTTTGGGAGGATTCCGCTGAGCTCCTCGCCAATCTGGCTTGCCGCAGTGACGCCCACTTCCTGAAGCATGCGTGCGTGGGTCTCCTTGATGAGGCTTACTGAAACATCGAGTGCCTCGGCGATATCATCCAAGGCTTGATGCTGGCCGAAATACCGTTCAGCGATGAGAATCTTTAGAAAATCTACTTGGATCAGCTTTTCGAGCTCCTTATTTCCAATTGCATAGTTTTCATAAGCTTGGCGGAGTGTTTTGCCAGCCGCGATAGCGTCGCGGTATTTGACCACCGCTTCCTCGTAAATTCTGCCTTCTTCGGGAGTAAATTCCTTGAAGGTGAATTCCGGCATGTCAATTTTTTTTGGGGGCTTTTCTTTCTTTTTCATATACTATCCCCTTAATATCCCGATATTATTAGTGAATACTTGGCCAGTGGTAGAGCTTATAGCATGAAAGATCTCTTCGTCGTGCTCTGACTCCCCCTGTGCTACTACATTACTCGTTTTTCTTTGGGCCTTCGCTCCGGAACCTGTTTGTGCGCGATCTTTCCTTCGTTCCATGCCACCGAAACGTAGAGGCCGCAGAAACAGCTCCCAAACTCCGCAATGTCGGGATCGCGATAAACGCAGGGACAAACGACGTCGGCATCCTTTTCCTTTACACCCCAGGCGAGGCGGCAGGGACACGAGCGGTAGCCGTAGCGCGATTCGTTTATGAGCAGACCCTGTAGGATATCCATGACAAAAATCTTATCCCTGTTCAGACGGATGCCCTGCGATTCTGCATACTTTGTCAGGATATCGAACAGCTTGTCCGGGGTCATTTCAGGTCCAATGCCTTGCGCAGCTTTTCTTCGTTAAAACCAACAACGATGACCTCGTTGATACAAATGGTGGGGAAGCTGCAATCCGGGTTTATTTTTCTCACTTCATCCATGATGCGTTCACGCTCAGCGCCAGAAAGCAGATCCACGTCAATAAACTCCATATCGATGTCATGTTCCCTGAAAAAACGCTTGGTTTTGTTGCAGTGCGAGCAGGTGCTGAGGGTATAGAGCTTGATTTTCTTTTTGTCCGAAGGCATAGAGTGATCTCCCGCATACAACGTTTATACTATAACATGGAAATAGGAGCTACGCAAATAATTTTGCCGTGAAACGAGTTATTGGCAGCTCGAAAACCGCCTGCTCTCATATGCGGCGAAGATTATTCCATGCATAGATCTGCGGTTTACAAAAGTGCGGGCCTTGACGCCGTCTCTTTTTTCCCCGGGATAATAACTATATGATACGGGCATTGACGATGCTGAATGCACCGCTGCTTCTAACGGCGTGCGCCCCCGGTTCTGAACCGAGATCTGTTGAGGGAGGGCCTTCGGGACGTCTCAAGGATCAGCTCCGGGATGCGCCAGACAGTTAAAAGGGAAGGCTTTTCATCCTGGGTGGCGTGATCGTAAA
This sequence comes from Nitrospirota bacterium, assembly GCA_035625205.1. Taxonomy (GTDB): domain Bacteria; phylum Nitrospirota; class UBA9217; order UBA9217; family UBA9217; genus JAJYKN01. The sequence goes on from DASPQB010000266.1 coordinate 8,305, forward strand.
TAGCAAGTCTACGGAAACGGAATCGTAGACGCCGGTGAATTCATCGGATCCCGACAGGGCAAGATTGACGACAAGGGGTATGTCTATCCTGTGTATCAAATCAAACATGTCTATCTCTGGCAAGACCCGACGTACTACTGCGCGCCACACTATTACTTCTCCTACGGTAACTAGCCCTTGTACGATCATTGGTGAAGGCCCTCCCTCAATTCCTATTTGCCTCCCGCTGGGTCTGGAGGGATATTCATCGTAGAGGCGGACTTCCCGATATGGATCGAGGGGAGAAGCGAAGCCAGCGGGCTGAGAGTGATCAGTCAGGTGTCTTCACGAGGAAAAGGCTCAACAGAGAAAACGCATAAAACATCTATTGGTATTACTCAAAAAATCGTATACAATAAAATAAAGAGCGGATTGGCCTAATCCTGCGGATTTGCTGGTATAATAAAAAAAAGAAGGAGGAATTGCATCAATAAGGTTCTCTGTTCATTCGGAATGATCATGGCTGCAGGATATGTGTGGCGGTTTTTTAACCCTGGAGGTCTTGACCGTCATCGGGTCCGGCACACACTGAGTACCACGGTGCTCTACTTTTTCATGCCCGCGCTTGCTTTTGGTCTTCTGGCAACGGCCAGCATCGACCGAAGCTTTTTCCTCATTCCGCTCGTCGCCCTACTTGCAGCGGTACTGTGCACTGCGGCTGGGTTTGCAGTTTACCGAATGGTGCCGTGGTTCAGGAACATTCCGCGTCCTGCGTTTGGCGTGATGGTGCTTGCAGCAACCTACGGTAACGTTACGTATTTGGGGCTTCCTGTCATTACTGAGGTGCTCGGGGCCCAGAGTGCCTATGTGGCGATTCTCTATGATCTGCTGGCGCACACTCCTCTCCTCCTGACGTTCGGCGCATTTATCTCGGCACGGTATGGAAGCGGGAAAATGCCTTCTGCATCTGCATCTCTCAAGCGGGTGGTCACACTTCCACCGCTCTGGGGAGTTGCTGCCGGCATAGCGGTCAATATGGGAGGTGTTCCAGTCCCGCGCGTACTGCTGGACACGACTGCCCTCATGGGCAAGGCGGTCATCCCGATCATGACGTTTACCGTGGGCCTGGCGCTCGACTTTCACGATATGAAACGGCTACCGCTTGCAGCTCCGGCGCTGGCCATCAAGCTGCTGCTCTCGCCAATCCTCGTCTGGCGCATTGGCTCATGGCTGGGACTGACCAGCGATGTGCTGAAAGCAGTAACTATTGAAGGAGCGATGCCGGTGATGGTCGTTTCCCTGGTGATTGCCGACGAGCTGGGACTCGACGTTCCCCTTGCCGCGGCCTGCATAGCTTTTTCCACGGCCGCATTGTTTTTCACGATGCCGCTGATGATGAGGGTACTATTTTGAGCATGAGCAGGGAGCAAGGCTGCCTGATGCTTACCGTACCCTTCCTTCAGCGCTGATGAGAGGCGGATTATGAGCGACAAGTATGATCAGACACACAAACACCACCAGGGGGGCCATCACGGCCATGTGCACGAGGGGCATGAGCACCACGGGCTGGTCGAGGTGACACTGCTGCTTGAAGACGAGCATCTCGATGCGCTCGACGAGGTCGCGGCCGAGATCACCAGGGAGCTCAAGCAGCCTTGGGACCGCGGGGCCGTGGTTCGTCTTGCGTTAAGCGAATTCTTTTCACGAAGAGGGAAAATTACGTAGTAGGGACGCGATTTTGCCAAATGGGGCACCGGAGAAGAAAAGAAGCCGTCGACGATCGCAGCCCACATTCTTAGCTTTCGAGCGTGCAGTGCAACATCGGGAGTGAACCATGGCTTATTCCGTCGGAACAAAACAGTACCTCGTTGATATCCACGTTCACGGTGCCGAGAAATACGACACTCGCACCCGACGGCAGGACGACATCCTGCAGGTGGCTCTCATTCATGGCCAGCACGGTACATCCGCTCTTCTACCGACGATTTATCCCGGATCTATCGAAATCATGCGTGAGCACATGGGCGCAATCCGCAGGGCAATGACAGCCCAACGGGAAGGCGCCACCATCCTCGGTGTGCACCTTGAAGGGCCCTTCCTGAATCCCGCACGTGCGGGATCGCTCGATGGGAAAAGTTTTTCCGATCCATCGACGGAGACATTCAAACAACTCGTCGAGGACTTTGAGGACATCATCAAGATCATTACTATTGCCCCCGAGCTGCCGGGCGCTCTTAAAATCATTGAGCTCTCTCGGGAAAAGGGGTTTCTCGTGCAGATGGGCCATAGTGATGCGTCAATCGAGCAGGCGGAAGAAGGCAAACAGGCGGGTGCCACGGGCATTACACACCTATTCAATGCCATGCGCGGATTTCATCACCGAGAGCCGGGGCTCGCGGGGTTCGGACTTATGGATGAAGATATTTATGTTGAGGTCATTGGCGACCTTGCACACCTCCATCCGCAGAGCCTCAAGATGATCTTTGAAATGAAGTCTCCCGACAGGATTATTTTGATCTCAGATTCTGTCATGGGTCCGGGCTGGGGGAATGGACCCATACGGGGAGCTGGCGGCGCGCTCATGGGCAGTGGCATTACCCTGACGGACACAATCAGGAACTTGGTCGCACTCGGCGTGCCGACGGAGCGGGTGGTTCAGTTTGCCTCGGACAACCCCATGAGGTATCTCGGAATGGTGACGGCCTAGCGGACATATCTGTTTCAAAAATAGGTAGGGGCAATCCGAAGTCTATGCATCGTAACGACACCGGTCCGACAAGTCAGATGGACACGGATAGGGGCGAGGGCGAGGCGTTCCCCTCAACGATATGTCGGAGTATCCTAAGAAAGCCGAGTACTACGATATCCTATTTGCCATATGATGCCCCTCAGCATGCTCATATTCGACCTTGACGGCACGCTCGTGAACACGCTTGATGACATCACGGCATCGGTCAATTACACGCTCGTTCGCCTGGGTAGACCGCCACTCCCGACTGACACCGTGCGCCAGTATGTCGGGGACGGTCTCGAAGTACTGATGACGCGTTCCCTTGGCGGGGCTGCGGTACGAGTGGCCGATGCCATAACGATTTACCGTGATCACCACAGACGAAACCTTATCGTCCACTCTTCACTCTATCCTGCGGTCCGCGAAACACTTGAATATTTTTCATCGATTCCCATGGCTGTGATCAGCAACAAAACCATGGAGTTTATAGGGCCCCTGCTCGACGAACTTGGCATCGGTCAGTATTTTACTCTGATCATCGGTGCGGATTTCGGATTGCCGCTTAAGCCGGCGCCAGATGCGGTGCAGTGGATCATGGCCGAGTTCAAAGCGCCAAAGGATCAGACGCTGATCGTGGGTGACGGGACGACAGACATCCGTGCCGGTAAGGCCGCGGGTATAATGACCTGTTCCGTGACGTACGGGTTCCGCTCAGAAAGCGAGTTGCGGAAGGCCGGCCCGGATTACATCATTCACGACCTTGCACAGTTGAAAAAAATGTTCGAGCCAACGAAGCGATAAGTCCATATTCTCACAGAGGATGCAAAGAACAATATAAGATCGTAAGCCGGACCATTTTCCGGAAAAGTGGGAGCAGACGGGAGCCTCAGTCATCTCACGACGCAGATGAAATGTTAAGATCAAAACCTGTTGTGTTTGTTTGCACTCTGAACAATTTTTGCGAGTGAGACTACTGGCGCAGCTGGCGCAGGTATTGAAACCCTATGAAAAGACAGCTCAGGGACGGCGAACTGCCTTCCGATACGCAGAGGAGGATATTCGCTCTCAATGATATCCCCCCAGAGGGGAAATAAAAGGTATACGTGAGTGTTTCCGGATCGTGATTGAGAATGCTGAGTTCGAGTATATCGGCTACTGCATCAAGGCGACCGTCAGTGTCGGTGCAAGCCTGTGGCAACCGGTGCTGGCAACACTCTGGAAGATTTATCAAGCGCCACCGATTTTTTACTAATCAAGGGAAAAAGAAGAAACTGTGACTGCACGCTATCCCCCTTATGTCCGAGTTGACAGGATGACCGCTTACGAGGTCCGGCGATGTCAACTCTTCGTCTGAATTTGTCTTTACTATTCCAGCCTGATTGGTTAATATATCCGGTATTAAGACCATCAAGAAGCTTACCACGGAGGCGCGAAGCCACAAGGAACACCTCTCGATCTCAGCCCAGTTTCACTTTGTGGCTTAGTTATGAAGGCTTCACGTAAAGGAGTTTCCATGTCCCATCCTCATGCAACCGAAGCACCCCACGGCCACCCCGCCGGAGAGGGCAAAGAAAAAAAATATTTACCGCGGCTGATAGCCTGGGAAGTGACGAGAAGCTGCGTCCTGAACTGCGTTCACTGCCGGGCTGCCGCAAAGTACGGCCCCTACGCTGGCGAGCTCAAGACTGAGGAGTGTTGCCGCTTCCTTGACGACGTCAAGTCCTTTAGCAATCCTATCATCATCCTGACCGGCGGCGAACCCATGATGCGGCCTGACATTTACGACATCGCACAGTACGGCACCAAGCTTGGGCTCCGCATGGTCATGGCGCCCTGCGGCCTGCTCGTGACCGAGGAACTTGCGCAGAAGATCAAGGACTCGGGCATTATGCGCGTGTCGCTTTCGATCGATGGCCTAGATGCAAAAAGCCACAATGCGTTCCGCCGCGTTGAAGGGGCCTTTGAGGGCGTGATGAAGGCCGTTGAGAACTTCAAGAAGGTCGGTATGGAGTTTCAGGTGAATACCACCATCACCAAACACAATGTAAAGGACTTGCCGAAGCTTCTCGAAATGGTGATCAACCTCGGGGCCGTGGCCTACCATCCCTTCCTGCTCGTACCTACGGGTCGTGGGAAGGAACTGGCGGACCAAGAGATACCGCCTGCGGAATACGAGAGCACGCTCAAGTGGTTCTACGAAATGCGAGACAAGGTGCCAATTCAGTTCAAGCCCACCTGCGCCCCACACTACTATCGTATTTTCCGCCAGGGCGAGAAGAAAAAGGGAAAGACCGTGACGCCGGAATCCCACGGTTTCGATGCAATGACAAAGGGTTGCATGGGTGGCCAGAGCTTCGCCTTCGTGTCGCATGTCGGCAAGGTGCAGATCTGCGGCTTTCTCGAGGAAGAGGCGGGAGATATCAAGAAAGAGCCATTCTCAAAAATATGGAACACCTCGGAGCTGTTTTTGCAAATGCGTGACCTTGACCACTATCATGGCAAGTGCGGCATCTGCGAGTACCGCCGGGTCTGCGGCGGCTGTCGCGCGAGGGCCTATGCCATCTCCGGCGACTACCTTGCGGCCGAACCGTTCTGCACGTATGAACCGTTGACGGCGAAGAAGTAGACAGTGGGAGGAGGTTGCTTACTCAGGGGATGATTTCACGTCATCCCCTTTTTCTATACCGAAAAGAAATCCAGAGAAAAAATCATCCCTGTTCGCGAACAGCGTGAGGAGCTTACCGTTCTTCACGTGTCGCTTAGAGTTATGCTGCCTATTCCTGAATTACTATGGAAAAACCGAAGATCGGACAACTGTTAGCCAAACTTGACAAACTGCTCGACCGCTATGTAGACAAGGGGCAGGAAGAGTCTCATTTCCCGAAATACCATGCCTTCATCTGGGACGGGAAGCGCAAGGCAATGAAGCCCATTGAGAGACCTGTCCAGATTGACCAGAACGACCTGATCGGTATCGATGCCATCAAGAAAGAGGTCATGAACAACACAAAGAATTTTATCGACGGGCGGAAAGCGAATAACGTGCTGCTCTGGGGCGAGCGTGGCACAGGCAAGTCGTCGCTCATGAAGGCTCTTCTCACGGTCTTCGACGGCACGATGCTTCGGATGATCCAGATATACAAGCATGACATCCTCACGATCCAGGATCTGTACGACCTCCTCTGGCGGAGCCGGCCTTATCGGTTCATCCTGTTTATCGATGACTTGTCATTCGAAGAGAGCCAGACTGATTACAAAGAAATGAAAACGATCATGGACGGAGGCCTTGAAGAGATTCCCGAAAACGTACTATTTTACGCCACGTCGAATCGGAAGCATCTCATCCCCACGAAGTTCTCAGACAACGAAGGCGATGAAATCCGGCCGTCGGACACGGTTGAAGAGAAAGTCTCGCTCGTAGACCGGTTCGGCCTGCGGCTCGGCTTTTACCATTTCTCACAAGACACCTACCTTGAAATAGTTGCATCCTATGCGGCTAAGTATGGGGTAAGCATGGTCAAGGACAAGCTCGACCATTTGGCGATTCAGTGGGCACTTGGCGTCGGGGGCAGGAACGGCCGCATAGCCGAACAGTTCGTACGGTCAATCCAGGGAAGCAGCGTAGCGTGACACAGTTGCTGTCACTTTTACCCCTTTGCCGCCTTGCCTTTTGAAATAATATATATTATCTTTCTCTTAGGATCTTTTATACTCGTGGTAGTACTGAACAATGCTCATGCAGGCCGGCTTTCGGGCCGCATGCAATTAGAGGAACCGCACCTCCCGATCTGCGTCAGACAATGCAGGAACCGCATTGGGGGGTAGAGGGATAACAACAGGAATCCTTTCGTCGGTTTTAACACCATTGATTGCTATCAATTCATTCTGGCGAATCAGTAGAGGGCGCGGTCGCTTGCGGCCGCAAACTAATTTTTTTGGAGGATAGGGATATGAAAAAAATGCTTATAGCAATTAACGATTCTGCGAGCGCCATGAAGGCAGTTGAGTATGCTGCAGAGCAGTTTGCTGCCGACAGCATTCAGATCGGCCTTGTGCACGTCCTGCCGAATCTTCCTGCCATTTTTTGGGACGAAGGGCACATTCTTTCCGACGACGAGAAGCGGGATCGGAAAAAGGTCGTGGATAAATGGCTGGATGTTCAGAGGGGGAAAATTGAGCCATTGCTCAAGAAGGCCGTGGAGGTATTGAACTCAAGGGGCATTCCATCAAGTCGGATCCTGACAAAATTCGTCTCCGATTCAACAGATGTAGCTGACAGCATCATCGAAGAGGCCAGAGATGGTGGCTACGAGACCATCGTGGTTGGCAGGTTCCAACACTCGCCGAAGAACGCTCTCGGAACGGTTAGCCAAAGGATCGCGACCCTGGCATCTGGCCTGACTGTCACGATCGTCGGATAAAGCGTGGTGAACTGTTTGCATGATCGATTTGATAAGCCCATCTCCTAGGCACTAATTTTCATTTCTGCCCTGTTGGTTTATGCGTGCCCAACGCTCACAGTAGTAGACATGCAGCCAGAACCGTAGGTCACGAGCTTGATGGTTGTAGCGCCAGATCAGGCGATTGTCGTGGGTCCGATAGAATTGAATCCGCTGCTCCGGTCTATCCAGATTTCGGCGCGTGGGTGTGAAGCAGATAGACGTACTGATTACCGAAGGACATCAGGCCGCTCTGAAGGCCATCCCCGATATCCGAAGGGTGCTCGAATAGCCTGCAAGCCAGATAGTATCCTCCCAAGGGCGAATGCGCCGGATGCGAATAGAGCAATAATTGTTAATCCTCGT
>DASPQB010000267.1:0-5171 GCA_035625205.1 Nitrospirota bacterium
TTGCGCTTACGGAGTTTGCGGGGGAGTAAGGCGTTTGCATGAAACGCAGGATCATCATGAGGTGTTGTCGATCTGACAACGCCTTTTTTGTTTCACCTGCTGAGGGGGCGGCGAGAAGGAAAGGAGCGATGACGGCATTACGAGATAGAACAAGAAGGATTTCTGCGGCTATGCAATACGGTCAGCACAGGCAAGAAATGTATTCACATTCTGTAAGGGCGTCTCAAGGGGCAGATCGCAGGAAGGCATGAGGATGAATTTCCGGAAAGGATCGGTTATCCCGGAAACGCATTCGGTAACGGCCTGGCACATCATCGTCGTCTCCCCTCCGAACACCGTTCTGATCACGTCCACGTTCCCGGCAAGAACAACTTGTTCATGATAGAGTTTCTCCACCTCGTCGAGGCGTACGCCAGAGTCCAGGGATATGCACAGAGCACCGGTATCGGGAGAGAGGGCCACCTGGGCGCGGATATCGCCGCACTGGTGAAAGAAGCGCGCAACGCCTCGTTCCCTGAACTCTTCGAAGAGCTTTCGCTCACAGGGAAGAACCACGTCACGGTACAGATCGAGGGGGATGAGCGTGGCCGCCCCGTCAGCGATGACGACGCCGTCGACCAGGCCCCGTTCAATAAGCGGACGGAAAAACGCGGAAGAGAGGCGGACACCCAGTTCGGCCACCTCCCGGATGAACTCCCTGTCCATCACCATTCTATCCTGGAGGAGGGTCCACTCGCACAGGATCATTGCCCAGGTGAACGGCCCCCAGGAGGTGGCACACAGAAAGCGGTCAGGAAGTCGCGCCCTCAGGCCGGCGACCATTTCCACGAGTGCGAGGCAGTGGGGAGAGTCCTCGATATTCACCACTTCAAGATAACGCGCGTCGTCCGTTTTTTGGATCAGAGGTGCCGAGAGGAGCGGGGCCTGCTCTTCGCGAAATGCGAGGTCTCCTCCGATTGCTTCCGCGGGAAAGGTGTTCAGGCCTGACCCGGCGATTACGATATCGGTGTCAAGACCGGCATAAAATCGAGCAAGGATTTCTGCGAAGCCGTCAGGATCACTGGCCAGTTGCTGGATCATGAGCCCCGTCTGATGGCATGCCCAGCGTCCTCCTCCAAACAAGGCGCGCGGCAGACGCTCGCTGCGCTCTCCCTGCAAAACCCGCTTTATAGATTCCCGCCTGTCCACCGAAACCCCAGTTCGACGATGCCGATTCTCATCCCTGATCACCTCAGTGAAAAAAAGGGATCTTGAACAATAACAGATATCCGTTCAGCATCATAAGAAAGCCGAGGGAGGCGGAACAGATCGCAAGAGAGTAGACCGGGCGCGATACGGCGAGGATGGAGATCGAGGCAAGGACAATGGATATCTGCAATAATACCTCGGCGTAGTTGAAGTAGGGATCTTTCGCGAGGTTTTTGTCCCTGTCTTCCTCGAGATGTTTGGCTTCCCGCTCAATGTCCTTTTTTTCCTCCCCGTACCGTGCTTCCTCCGCGCGCAACTCCCTGATCAGGGAGCGGTAATGCTCTTTTGCGGCGGGCTTCATGGTTGCGCTGCGTTCAAACAAATTCAATTCCAGGAGCAACCTGTTCGTGTTGTCGAGATGCTCCCGCAAGACCTTCGACTGGTAAAAGGCCCATTGATCGGACGCCTGCTGCTGCGAGAGCAGCATTTCCTTCGCGGCATTGTTTCCGCCCAGTGAAGTAATGGCGAGCAGAACGGCGAAGAGCGCCGTGGTGAGGGCGACCGTGCGGGTAAAGCTTTTTGCGCGGACCTCTTCAAGCTCCTCGGGTTTGGGAAGTTCGACTTCTGCCATAGTGCCATCCTCCTCGTAGGGTAACGGTTGTGCATCATCCCGGGCTCAAGAGATCCGGTGCGTGAGCGAGCAGCAACGGAAGCGGGTACCCGCTCCCTGCAGAGCTGGCACGAATTCACCTTCTCTCCATTCCCGTCTGGGGATCTTCCTTCCCCAGAACGGTAGCATGGATACGCCGGGAAATCAAGCCCAGATGCGTCGCGTTGCTGAACTTCCTTTTTTTACCGGCAGGCCCTGCACAACGAGGGCGATGAGGCCGCGCGAAATCGAACAGGGCACTGAAGCCCGGCATGGTCCCCGTTCATGGCTACCGGCGAGGACAGGGGGCGTTAAAATTATACTTGACAGAATTGGTCAAGTTTGTTATCGTAAGAATAAGCTTGACAGGAGTTAAAGAGTCCTCTTTAGCTGGCTTACGGTTCCAGGGGGCGGAGAAACGAATGAAGCTCTCTACCAGGGGAAAATACGGTGTGCGCGCGGTTTTTGAGATAGCCCGGAACTATGGCAACGGGCCGATCACGATCAAGGAGATCGCGGAGCGGCAGGGTATTTCTTTTTCTTATCTCGAGCAGATCTTACACAAGCTTGGGAAAGCCGGCGTTATCGAGAGCGTCCGGGGGCCGGCGGGCGGATACTTGCTGGCGTGCAAGCCGGCCGAACTGACCATTGGTGACATCGTACGGACGCTTGAGGGGCCTATTGCCCTGTCTCACTGTCTGGAACCAGGCGAATCCGGCGACTGTAACCAGGCAGACGACTGCGTGGCCCGGATGGTCTGGGCGAAGGTGGGGGCCAAGATAGAAGAAGCCCTCGACAGCATCAGCTTTAACGATCTCCTGCATCAGCAGGATTACCGGAAAGCGCCCGTCCTCCTGAGACCCAGGAAAAAGGCGGCCTTGACGGGAAAGGGGGCATGTTAAATGAGAACGGTCTACCTTGATCACGCGGCAACAACACCCGTACATCCGAAAGTTCTGGAAGCCATGCTGCCGTACTTTACCGTGAAGTTCGGCAACCCTTCAAACCTGCACGATATCGGCAGAGAAGCAAAGAACGCCGTCGAAGAAGCCCGGGTAAAAACCGCGGCGCTCATCGGCGCCAAAGCCGGGGAAATTTATTTCACCTCGAGCGGCGCAGAATCGAACAATTTTGCCCTCAAAGGACTCGCTCAGGCGAACAGTCAGAAGGGCAAGCATATCATCCTCTCGCAAATTGAGCACTTTTCCCTTCTCCACCCGGCGAAGACGCTCGAAAAATCCGGCTTTGCGGTCACCTATCTTCCCACGGACAAAGAAGGGCTGGTGAACCCTGACGACGTTGCCAAGGCGATCACGAAGGACACGATCCTGGTGTCGATCATGCATGCGAACAACGAGATCGGCACCATTGAGCCGATTGAAGCGATAGCAAAAATTACCAAGGAAAAAAACGTACTGTTCCATACCGACGCGGTCGCAACGACCGGCTGGATCCCGGTCAACGTCGAAGCGCTGGGAGTTGACGCGCTCTCGCTCTCGGGCCACCAGTTCTACGGACCCAAGGGCGCCGCCGCGCTCTATGTGCGTAAGGGCGTTCGGATCAAACCGCAGATCGAGGGCGGAATCCAGGAAGACGGCAGGCGCGCCGGAACCGAAAACGTGCCCGCGCTCGTCGGGCTCGGGAAAGCTGCCGAGCTTGCGGCGGCGGATCTCCAGCATCGAATGAGCTACACGGCACGGCTTCGTGACAGGCTGCAGAGAGGTCTCCAGGAGAAGATTGAGGAAATGGTAATCAATGGACACCCCGTGCACAGGCTTCCTCACAACCTCAACGTCTCCTTCTGGTATGTGGAGGGTGAATCGATGCTCCTCTTCCTGAACATGGATGGAATCTCCGTATCGAGCGGATCAGCATGTACCTCACGTTCGCTTAAATCGTCGCACGTCCTCACGTGTATTGGGACCGATGCCGCAGTGGCAAACGGGACGCTGCTTCTGTCGCTCGGGATGGGCAACACCGCCGACGACATCGACTACGTAATCGAGAAGCTGCCTCCCATCGTGCAGCGTCTGCGGGAGATGTCCCCGCTGTATGAAGACATGGTGAAAAAGAAACGGGCAGCAGCGCGGTGATCTGCGCCGGGCGTACGCCCGCGGAACCAGGGAGCAACTGACTAACCGTCTTCGATGAATTTCAAGGAGGAAATGATGGAACAGTACAGCTCAAAGGTGATGGACCATTTTGCACATCCCCATAACGTGGGAGAGATCGAGAATGCTGACGGCGTCGGCACTGTGGGAAACCCCGTGTGCGGCGATGTCATGCGCTTATATATCAAAGTGGAAAACAACACCATTACGGACGCTAAATTCAAAACGTTCGGTTGCGGCGCGGCGATTGCCACGAGCAGCATGGTGACCGACCTGGTGAAGGGCAAGAGCATCGATGAGGCATTGAAGATATCGAACGCCGCCGTGGCTGAGGCGCTTGGCGGGCTGCCGAAGGTGAAGATGCATTGTTCAGTGCTGGCAGAAGAGGCGCTCAAGTCCGCGCTTGATGATTACTACAAGAAAAAAGGGTTGGTATCGCCGGTGAAGATGCCTGCTGAGTCGGGACATGAGCACGAAATGGAGTAGGCTGGTACTCAGTTTCGGCATCAGAGTGACAGCGCGGTTCATGACCGCAATCGACGGACGTATGGGTTATTCGAGGAATGCGAGCCTCTCTTCGGTGGTTCAGGCGTTCTACGACCCGTCCGTGGCAACGAGAGCGTGCTGAGATGGATATCAAAGACATTAAACCTGATGAAGTGCTTGACAGTGTCGGCCTGGCGTGTCCCATGCCGATCTTCAAGACCTCGAACAAGATAAAAGAAATGTCCCCGGGCCAGATCCTTGAGGTTCAGTCCGACGATGACGGTATTGTCAAGGACATGCCTGCCTGGTGCAAGCTGACGGGCAATGAATATCTGGGCCTCCTCAAGGAGAATGGGGAGTATCACGTCTACGTCCGGAAGAAATAACAGAGCTACTTCCCGTTCTCCGCTCATGACACGGGCGTGATCGGGAGACAGTGCCGCCGCACCTCGAAGTGTTGTACGAAAAGCGGCGATTATCTGCGTACCGTTCCGGACCTCGTTTTTTCCCCCTTTCCCGTGCGAACGTTTTCCGCCCAGCCCTCTTGCCGGTAAGTAACGCTGGACTCTGCTTTCCTCTTCAGGTACAATTATCCCCATGGAGCACCATGCCCCCTCGTTTATCGCCTTTCTGATCATTGCCGGAGCCACGGCCGCCCTCTTTGCTGCCCGGAATATTTTGTTCAGCAGGCTTCACCGGCTGGCACGGGAAAGATCGTCACCGACGGACGGTTTTTT
>DASPQB010000268.1:0-10634 GCA_035625205.1 Nitrospirota bacterium
TCTCCTCTCCCGTAGCCGCCAATAGCGATCAATGATGGCATGCGGACGGCGGCTGAGAGATGAGCATGGGCATCGCGGAGCAAGCGGTCAATCAGTCCGGTACGTCGCTGAACCACTTCGTTACCGCCCGCACCGGCAAAATGATATTGCCGAATCTCTGCGTTTTCTTCTTCCAGCTGCGCTTTAATGATGCTGGAAAGCGATGTTGTTGTTTTTTGATTCACACCATCCATGGGAAAGCACTTGACAGGTCAATCGTAGATGCTGAGGAAAGCGAATATGTACAAAGAGAATTCAGTGCACGAAGCTCTAAACGATCGGGGCAATTCTATCAATCGCTGTAATATAAGAAAATCTTCCATCACGTTACTGGAAGCCAAGTCCTTCATCCTCAATGATCTTGGGGCAAGCTTGCATCCTGCAAGGGCCGCTATTTTTTAAACGCTACAGCTTTGATCTCGTCCATCTGTAGCATAAAACTCCCGAACGACGCTTCACCAAAGCACCTTGACTTGGCATCGACGTCGAAACTGGACTCGGTCCCGTCCCAAAAAATGGCCGTTACCGTAACTTTACGCTCGACTTTCTGTCCCACGGTTAGTTCCTTCAGTTTTTCGAAAGGTATTGTCACCTGGGCCAGCCCCCTATACCCCTCGAGGTGAAGTCGCCCTTCCCAACTGAATTGCTCACCATCGATCTTGGAGCCCATTGCATCGGTCACGGTGACACTAAAGTTTTTTTCCACGCGGGGTGCGCGTTCAAACCCTCCTGTGCCGCCCATCGCGGTTAGCAGGACGAGGGCAGTCAGAATAAGCAACGCATAGGATGTCCTCTGAAACATATCGAGTCTCCTTTCGGAATGAGCAGCCAGCGATAGAAATGATGTTAGATTACCATATAAGGCTCTCATAATTCAAGGAAAAAGCTTGCAAACGGAAAATCGTTTGTGTATGGTACAGATATCTCCTTACCGGATTTCACTGTGCTCAAACGTGGATAGAAGAGGTGTTTTATGAAAGATAACTTACCTGATCTCATTGCACTCATGGCAAGGCTCAGGGGTCAGGATGGCTGTCCGTGGGACCGCAAACAGACAACGGAGTCGCTCAAACCCTTTCTGATCGAAGAATGCTATGAGGTACTCGATGCGTTGGACGAAGGTTCTCCAGAAAAAATAAAGGAAGAACTCGGCGACCTCCTGTTTCAAATCGTCTTCCACGCGCGCATTGCTGAGGAACAGGGGCTTTTTTCTTTCCCAGATATTATCTCAGCGAACATCGAGAAGATGACACGCCGTCATCCCCATGTATTCGGCGATGTCCGCCTCAGCACCGACAAGGAGGTCCTTGCAAACTGGGAAGAGATCAAGAAAAAAGAAAAAGGCTACGAACAGCGGAAATCGATCCTCGAAGGGGTACCCCTCCACCTGCCATCCCTCCTCCGTGCACACAGCATCCAGGAGCGCGCAGCGCGCGTCGGATTTGATTGGAGCCGCATTGATGATGCCCTGCCCAAGCTCGATGAGGAAATTGCAGAGTTCAAGGAATCTCTCAAGCTGGAGGATGCGTCCGGGATCGAAGAAGAGCTTGGCGACATTTTCTTCATGCTCGTAAACATTTCTCGGTTCCTCGGAGTAAATCCTGAGAATGCCCTTCGAAAAACCATCAGTAAGTTCATACAGCGCTTCCGCTTTATCGAAGAATCAGCCGTCGATGCAGGTAAATCACTGAGCGACATGACGCTTGATGAAATGGAAGAATTGTGGCAAAAAAGCAAGGGGGAATAAAGGTATTTTTTTGGGCATATGGTTATGATTGATCTCGTAAACATCTGGACAAAGCCATCGTTGAATTATACAGAAATGACGATCATACCTAGTCGGGTAATACCTCCTCTTTTACCATGAATGAGTAAGTCTTATCTGCTTTTTTCACGGTACCCTTAAGCTCGACCGGTTTACCAACGATATCGGACATTAATCTTGGGTGTGTGGTTTTAAAAGGAGACTTGACCGTCTCCAACGGCAGCCAAGGACTAATCGGAATCATAACACGCCGGTCGGTGATGAAAAAATGAGCATTTCTAAAGTAATCCCCCCGGCTCTCGATCCAGCCTACAATATGAGAAATGCGCTGCGGCCCTTTTGCAACTGCTTCCGATACGGTATGTGCTCCTCTCCTGAATGCATTCAATAAAATCCGAGCATCTCTGATGTCATATTCGCCTTGAATGGCCTGTTTCATAATCCCTTTCTTAAGGATCACTAGCGCAGGCACGCCTTTGAGACCATATTTGTCTGAGAGGGCTTTGTCGCCTTTCCTGACTGCGAAGGGCAAGGATCCGGGAACTTCCTTGCCAATGTAAAAGCCTTGCACATTGAAATCTTTGCTCAGTTCCTTTACTGTCGGTTCCACTATCCTGCAATGTGGACACGTTGCGGAAAAAAAATAAAGAATGGTCAGGTCATCCGGAGGTGTTGCATTTCCCATATTCGGACATGACAGTACTGCAAAAAATAAAATTGATATAAATTGTTTTCTCATGATAATAAAAAAAGCGGGGCCAAAGGCCCCGCCTCGGTAATAATTGATCTAAATGCCGCCTTTTACTCGCAAACCAGGCGCTCCCAGACCGAATGGGTTATCTTCGTTCCATGGCAGCAGGTTTGGATTGTGTGCTTGTACCGTAACTCCTCCCGCACTGGTAACAACTATGTCAGCAGCTCCGAACCAAGAGGCCGGATCTGTTCCCTCTCCGTCAGCCGCTGTCATCGTAGCGGTAAAGGGGCCGAACAAGGAGTTTCCAATCTGGATCGTTACTGCGACGTCTTCCGAAGTGTCCCCGTGAAAAGCATAGTTGTTAACTGAAACGACATAATATCCGGCCGGAAGCATTGTAGCTATGATATGCTCCGGACCGAAGCCCACTGTATTGTCTTGATCGAGAAGAACATCGCAGGTTCCAGCCCCGGTAAGATCGAGTGCCGAGCGGTACGAAGTTACGCCAGTTGGCGGTGTACATTGATTGGCAATGACTGTCGTTGATGTTCCACTTTCGAGATCCCAATCCACATGCCACGTAGGCATCGTCGACCCTGTTGGCGCCGTCACGTTATAGTAATTCAAATGGAGATCCATATCGTCGTTCGAAGTAGTACTGTCACCGGTCTTAAGCCAAGTGAGGGTAATTGTCATAGCGGTACCAGATGTCGGCACAGTTGTAGTGCCGGTAGTACCAGTTGATACCGGGGCAGGTTGGTCTAATGTTGCAATCGGGCACACGAGACTGAGGTCATATGAGCCATTAAAAGTTTGACTGACACCGGCAGTTGTGACCGTAATCGTGCCGTCCGAATTATACGTGATTGTAGTCGCACCGTTGATGGTGATCGAGCCTTGATCGGTCTTGCCCGTTGTCAACGACAACCGCACCGGCGTGTTGGTTACGAAACTGAATGTACCATTCAAACACGAAGCAGGCGTGAATGTGATCGTAAACTGTCCGTTGATCGAAACCGTTATGTAAGCCGAGTTGAACGTGAGGTTGAGCACCAAGTTCGAGAATGACGATGCGATTGAATGAGTTGTTCCGCCCGTTGTCCAGGACTCGGAATAACCACCATTCGAGGTTATGCTGAACGATGTCGTACTTCCGGTTCCCGCGCTCGATAGAGCATAGACATCATTGAATCCGTTCGTGAATGCTAACGCATAATCATCACCATTAGCATAATCATAAAGGTCCATGCCTCCACTTGCGTTCATCGTATAGGTTAAGGAGCTTGACGCCATTGCAACATTGATCCCTAGCGAGAACGCGGTCAAGGTGGCCTTCGTAACCAAGCTACCGTAACCCGGGGAGAAGTCCTGGATCGTGAATGGTGATGACGCGGAGCCAAGTGTGATGTCCAATGTTGTAGTAGTCCCGGTAGTAGTAGTCGCAGTAGTCCCGGTAAACAAATATTGACCATCGATCTCTGTGTTGTTTTCGCGGCAAAGAGAGAAAGTGATGGTAACATTGAAGCTACCCGCACTTGCGGAATTTATTGTATAACTGGCCGTTCCTCCCTCTGCACAGTTTAAGTTTCCAGTTGCTCCCGTACTGGCCCTTGAT
Organism: Nitrospirota bacterium; assembly: GCA_035625205.1. Classification (GTDB taxonomy): domain Bacteria; phylum Nitrospirota; class UBA9217; order UBA9217; family UBA9217; genus JAJYKN01. Next base: position 4,114 of record DASPQB010000268.1, read on the forward strand.
GCAATCGCCCTTTTGATCGAGCTTGTTGCGTTGCCAACTGACGATAATGCAGAAAGTTTCGCTGTTGTGTTAACCAATTTCGTCATGGCTGGACTCATGTTGAAAACACCGGATGATCGGAATGCAGGCGCAGCGCTTATAGAGCTCAAACCGATACTACCGAGGTTCTGAAATGTCTGGCCTGATCCCTCCACCATGTTGGCGCTCTGGCTACTTGTGGACGCCGCTTGAACCCCTTGTGTGTTGTTGGAAATCGTACCGCTGCTCGATGACGAACTGCTGCTCGATGACGAACTGCTGCTTCCACCGCCACCACCGCTGCTACACGCTGATAAAAAGACCACAACCGTTATAGCAAGTGAAACGACCAATCCCAACTGAACTAACCTTTTCATAAACACCTCCCAAATGGATCGTTTTGAAAATGTTAACTAGCTCTGTTGCAAGTATGAGAAAACGTCCCGCTCCTTTAACTAGAGACATTCGTTTATTTCCTTTTATAAACAGTAATATAAATCCCAAAGACTCTCTGTCAAGATGGGGCATGGTGTTTTATCTTCTTCAAGAGACGATTCAACGGCTGTAATAGAATACCTAATCGGATTCTCCTGATACTTTTTACAATAGGTGAGATTGGACGCGATACAAAACCTTGCATGAAGATCCAGAACATGCCAGCACAACATGAAAATACTCTGATGGGCAAAGCAGATCCCCTGGCTTCGGTGGCATTATGGCCTTACGCCCCCCTCTACCCCTCCGCCAAGGATGACATTCATCCCCATGGAAATTCGCATGGATATTATCGTCTTATTTATAAAGTGTAAAACTAATTTTCCCCAAAGTCAAGTTATTGCAGTAAAACTAAAATATTTTAAGAACCGAAAACCGCTTCATCAATAGAGCCTTTTGCCTTTCTCTTTCATGTTCATCAAACCGGTCGCCAAGCCTCTGATGACCACCTTTATATATAAATTGTCTAAATTTACCCGTATACGTCAGTACCTAGAATTGCTGCGAACAAAGGTAGACACATTGAGCATCCATGCAGTAATTTCGTTTCATTCTCACCTGCATGACAGTGAACCTCATGAGCACCGGTGGAATGCAGTGCGCGTGATGGTAACTCCAAGCACAAGGTTCCCCATTTTAAAACTACGAGGCTTGCATACTGTGTTAAATATAAAAATCAGAGAACGTGCTTTAGACCTTCTGTCAAGTCAGTGTCAAACCGCATTCCAGAGGGCATAGTGCATCTGATTAGCTGAAATTTAGGCTAGTGCTGTCCTATTATTGCCGAGACAGAAACTGATCCGCCAAGCGTGCGATGAATCAAGTAATCTTATCTCTCAGCGTTATTTAGGTAAAGGTATTATGCACACCGGAACCCCCCGATGACGGTGTGCTGCCACCCCTCCTTCTTTCTGCTGTAAACATAATCAGTATGGCCAGGAGCGCCGACATCAGAGCAAAAAGCACCGGATACTGTATGATCAAAACGGCTGGCGAAAGCGTCCATCGCGTTAAGATCCTTAGCTCTTCATGCCTACGGATAAAATCGGCCATCGGCGGTGAAACGTGGTAATAGAACGTGACGAACGCGCGGCCTGGAGCGTTCGTCAGGAGATAGCGGTCCCGGAAAGTCCGAAGTACTTCTACATGCGGATCGAGATAGGAACCGTACGCTGCGGTTGCTATAAAGCAATACTGATTCTGCCCGCTGCCGCCCGAGCCGCCATCCGCAGGTGCTGAAACAGTAACGGATTGAGACTCGTTCCCGTTCCCATCAACCGCAGTTATTGCATAGATGTCGGACGGCTGCATAGTGCTGTCCGTAATGGTGGGGGGCAGGTCATTGGCTTCGACAGTACTTATCGGTAGGGAGGAGCCGTTCTTGTAGATATTATAGGAGACCGCGCCGGAACTCGGCTGCCACGTCAGCGACTTCGTACTCAACGTAACAGCAGGATCTGTCGGTGGATTTGGCCCGAATCCGATATCGAAAATTACCATGGTAGCAGTCACGTTGGATACCGGCACTTCCGTAATATTTCTTATGTTAACCCAACCATAATTCGTATAAGGGATAGATGAAGGGTTGGACATCGGCGTGAGAACCTTATTGCTTGTTGAGCCTGGGAATGGGTCGCCAGCGGTGCCGGTATTAGCTCCTGCTGCCCCGGGAGGTTGTAAAAGCGACCAAGAGCCATCCGCTTGGATGAGCTTCAAACCCGGCCTCACAGGACTGACATTAATGGAGTTGGAAGGGAAATTTGTATCAATCACATTCTGATCAACGAGCCAGACCAGGAGCCCATGTCCCGGAAGGCCTGCATCATAACCGATCTGCTGTCTGTTCTCGATCAGAAAAAACTGGCTGGTTGCTGCTGTTGACGCTTGCGCTTTGAGAATGTTCGTACCCGCGGAAGCGGATGCAGGCGGTGGAACGGACTCTACGGAGTTTAACGTCATGGCTGGCCAATACGTCGTTATTACTTGCGGGTTAGCCCATCCCAGGTAAGTTAAACTCCACGCATCCAAATGTGACGGAGAGCTGCCATACCAGTAGAGCGTGGTATTCGTCGGTGCTGACGATACCACAGTCTGCGTCGAGGCATCGTTCGGGTTATAATTATATACGCCGTCTGCCATCAGACTCCATTTTCCTGCTCCGTCAAGCAGACAAACCAGAGCCGTGCAATACAGATCGGGAAGACCGAGCCAGTGGCCAAACTCATGTACGGAGACGCCGAGTGGGTCGACAATGATGCCTGGGGAGGGCACGGTCCTTGAATCGGTCTGGGGCATGATAATCGCCTCATGAATAGGGTAGCCGTCTTTCAGCGTCACATTAAGACAGTTCGTATTCGATGCGTCTTGCGATATGCATCCTGTTATCTGCCCTGTTTTATCTTCAACGGGATTTGCGTAGTAGAGGGACCAGATATCATGAGTAAATGTGCCTGTTACATCAGACTCCTCACCCACGCCTGCATGCTCAATGAGAACTGCATCATAGAGACTAAAGTCCGGTTTTGTCGCCGGATTCGTGTCACTTAATGCAGTGACAATGCTGTCGTAGATTAAATTCTGAAGTGATTGATTCGTTGAGCCTGAGTAATAAGCCATCACATTGGGGAGCCGGTAGACGTTTTGTGAAATATCTACAGCTATGTTCAAGAGGCCATAAGAAACTTCCCCATAATAATCAACAAACTTGGTTTTGTCCCTCTCCACCCAAAAATTTGAAGGGTCGCTAAGACTGGTAGCATCTGTTGGTGTTCCAGTGCCCATTGAGTAAAGCGGATCGAGCCATGAACCACTTCCCGCAGAAAGCGGGTCCTGGTTTGGCTGAAACTCAACGCGAAGGAAAAGAATTTTTACCGACTGCGGTGTCGTGTAGGAAGCTGGAGCAAGCATCATGCCGGGAGGCAAACTTGAGGCAAAACGTTGTTGTAATGTTTTACCAGGATGTTCCGGTGGCTCTGCAAGAGATTTATTCAGCGCAGGTGCGGCTAAGAGTTGGCGGGTAAATAAAAAAAATAAAGAGAGAAGGAGGATATATTTTTTCAAGATAGATACCTCTACCTACAATCAGCATGCATGTACATAACGTTCATGCATTCAATCTACTCTAATCGTCATGACCATCGGCGTAGCGGTGACGCGATAAGGCGCATAGGGCTTACGCGGTTAGCTTCTCTGTTATTTAATTTGGGTACACGTGACCGTCTTGATCGCAATTCGTTTCTCGTAAGTTGTCCTATCAAGTTCTTCCCTGCTGCATACCTTAAAAGTCTCATGCTCGCCCTGACCATACTTATCCGCAATCGATTCGTTCATCTCCCGATTCTGAATGAATTTCCGTACCTTCTTCTATTCCGCCCCGCTTTTACCCACACAGTATCTTCATTCCCAAAAAAAGGGTGAACTTTAATGCGCCGTTTGTACTTATTTTATTTTCAATTACGATCATCCCGCTTTTTCTATTTAAAATATCACACTTCGTCACTGCCCTGTACTTGAGAGTGATCAATAGAACAAATACACGCGGTCTTTATAGACTTTCCCTTCCGAAAGGATCGCACCTTTGAATTTTCACAACCAATGCACTATTGAGTCAATAACCTGCGAAATCATTATTCCGCTACTTATCTCTGGAGCTTCGGCGCAAATTCAACATGGCTTGCAAATTATAGATCGTGTTTGTTAAATTCGAGTAACCTCTTTGCACCTTATCCTATGAAGGTCACCAAAACAGAGACGTTATATTATTCAAGATTCATTTTCTCTATCAAATGAGTAAAAATATGTTTTATTCCCTTCGGCATAGCTGGAAGTTTGCCGGAACCTAAAATCCTCATATTGTTACTCAACTCTTTAGATGATATTTGTTTATCGGTACAAGGTCAAGGCACTATTCACATTGGAGAAGACGATAGTCACTTCTAGGTGGGACATCATACGACGTTTTCGCGGGCAAGAAAATGGTTCCGACAGGGTATGGTAAGAATGTGTTTCAGGGAGTTTCACCCGCCATCCTTTATTGGAAAGGTAGATAAAATGGGTTATTGCCCCATGTACTGATTCAGTACGAGTATGATGAAGAAAGGAATAGAGACCACCCTCTAGAAGTGCAGCTCTGGATTCTGGTGTTGTCACTGACTACCTGCGCATTTCCCGTACCTTCAGTTATGCCGCCTCCCACCGTGACTGATGTGTTGCGTGTAAAGCTTGTGATGCTCAGCGTACCGCCATAGAGGTCAATATGTTCAGGTTGATTCATTCCGCCCGCTTCAACATTTGCTGTATTTGATTTGTCCGTATAAAAACCAGCTCTTATGGCCCAGTTTTTGCTCAAATAATATTCCGTTCCGAGAGCGACATTCGTCACCGGTTCGGCAAGTTGGCGTAAGACGTATGATTGCCCACCCAATGTTACATCCTGTTCATTTACCTTGGTAAAATATTTTATGTCACCTGAGACGAGAAGACTTTGCGTTGGGAACCAAGCTACGCCGAGACTGACCTGGGTCGGGTATTCCCTTTTCACATTCGTTAAGGACGCACCACTAGGTATGCTTGTAACATTATTGACTAGCGGGCTTTCACTGATGACGAGGTTCTGGAGCACTAACGTGTTCATGAAATTCGTGCTAGAACCTTCGACAAATATCTTGGAAACCGCAAGTCCGACTGATACGGCATTCAGGGGAGACCACATAAAGCCAAGCACAGGTCGAATGCCCCATTCATCTGTATTATAATACTGGCTTGTCACCTCACTACCAGCATTCGAGAAATTCGTAAGTTGGTTCAAAATGAATAGGTCTGTTTTTTTATAAAAGTAGAGCGTGAGCCCCGCAGAGAAATTGTCTGTCAGCTCTGTGGCAACGGAAGGACCAACGTTATAGACATTGTACTCGTTTACGTAATTAATAGTATACGATGATACGGTTACACCCGGGTTCAAGGGCTGAAACAACGGATCTAATGGATAGTTCGAGAATGTTTGCAGCTGGTTCTCCGAGATAGAGTCTGGAACTGCATAAGAAAAGCCGATTTTGAATTTCCCAACAGGCTGAACCACACCGAAGTAATTCGGCAGCAGTGCCGATGATTTCCTCACATAGCCACTGCCATTTCCACTGATAACGTCCTTGTACGTTTTTACATTGTCATAATAGGCATTGACACTGGCCGATAAGTTCCTGACAGTTGCATAGACAATTCCGGCGGGGTTGTAGTAGAGGCCGGTCGCATCGTCTGAAACGGCGGTGTAAGCGCCTCCCATGCCGGAAGCGCGGTCGCCGACAAGAAGATTTGTATAATGGTAATCATCAGCGGAAGCGGTTGCCGCCATGCAGAAAAGCAGTGCTGAAAAGATGGCCAAAGAAATTAAACTTTTATACATTATCTAACCTCCTGCCTATTATAATATTCAAGTCAAAGAATAGTATAAATTCCCTCAAAGTGCAAGGGGTTAAAAAAAAGCTCAACAATAATGTGCAAAAAGAAAAAATCGACGGCCTCACGGGAGGCCGGCCTTGGATGCCGTGTTTTGCGAGCTGTTGCGGCATATGAGGGTAACGCAAGCTTATGCAGTTTTTTTATGTACCCACTCTGCTAAAGAGGGCTTTCCCGCGCCGATTCCCTAAGCGTTCCCTTATTTCAGCGGATTCATATGTATTGCGAAGCGATCCTTATCGGTTTTATAATTTCCCGTATCAATCCCCTCTTCATGTATCATCCCGCCCATCCACGCGATCCGATCATTAAAAGAGGGATGGGTCTTGTCTATAATTTCCGTCCGTTTCCCTTTTATCTTGTTTATTCGCTCAAAATACCGCGACAAGCCGCTCGGATCATATCCGGAAAGGGCGCAAAACAGGACCGCATCCCTGTCCGCCTGAATTTCATCCGCGCGTTTATATCCATCCTTGAACAGCAAGTCCAGCGCCTTGTCTACTGCTTGAGAAAAAGCAACGCTTGCCGATTCAGATTTGCCGCCAATGAGCATT
>DASPQB010000269.1:0-29320 GCA_035625205.1 Nitrospirota bacterium
GGTGTGTCATCGCTCTCATCTTGAACTCAGAAAGAATAGGTTATACCCGTCCCCATCGTCTAGCCCGGCCCAGGACACCGCCCTTTCACGGCGATAACGGGGGTTCGAATCCCCCTGGGGACGCCAACTGAAGCATTTAAACCAATGAGTTACGTCATGTTCGTAACTCATTTTCTTTTGGTATAATAGTGGCGATAATACGAGTTCGAATAACACTGGGGACACCAATCATTTCATCGAGGTATGGCACTCACTGCGAATCTTGTTTCAATAACGATCGTAGACTTGTAGTAGTTTTTTTCATCCTCGATTTTATCAATCCTTAATTTTGTCAGAACATCCTCCTTCCAAATGTTCTAGCCCTATGTGCCATTAACGCAAAAGTCGTTATGGCATCATAGAGACCTGATAATCACGCATCGCATATCAACCATTCTTTCGGAAGAGATGGAGTCGCTGTGATGACACTTGTACTTTTATACCACTTCACCGCAAGAGATAAATACGGCTGTCGTGAGTGGAGAGGTTTTGATTGGACAACAATGGACAGCCTCTATGGAAAGGGATATAAAAAACCCAGAGGAAAGGCAACTTCCATAGCACTCTCGGAGGATGGCGCAAAACTTTCGGCCCAATTATTTAAAGAATACTTCGTGGTTTCTACCAGTTAGTTCCTGAGATCGGCGAATAGAGTTTGGAAGAGGAAGAGGGGCAGTTCCAGATGATCGTGCATCTTTCCTTCCGAAGTATATGAATCGCCATTTCTTAAAATGTTCACCAACTCATTATAGTACACGAGGTTACTTCTTGATGAAAATACAGACTACAGCTCCCGTGAACAGGGTTCTCCAAGAGCTACCTTGGAAGTTGAGTGTGTAGTGTTTCTTATACGTTAATCGAACGGCCATCTCAGGTAATCGGCTATCCTGCCCTTCGGGCTCACCATTTAGGTGCCCTCCTAACTGATGCTGGTGGCATGCTGGTATTAATTCTGGTAATTTCGCTAGCGCCTTCTGTGTAGGAGCCACGTAGTGCTAATGGAAGTATCTCATTTTGTTGCATCGACTTGTTGCACTCCCTGCAAGTCAGTAGTATCAAGGTCCATAATTTCAGTTGCAATAGAGGCATTGAGCGGGTCGCCTACGTTAACGACTGAAGCTGCCGTTTCGGCACCATCGCATGCGGATTCACGTATACTTGTTTTACAGTTTTTACATTCAAACGAATCGTATGCCAACATCGTATGATAATCGTCAAGAATTTGGGATGTATAGCCGGCTAATAGACAGCAAGTTTCACTTGTTGCAAGTGGGCTATTCTCGAGATTACTATACACTGAATGCTTTAAACGATCCCATATAGAACATCCCTGCTTAAAGTACAATAGTGCTTCATCGAAATGTGCGGCCTGATTATAGGCATTGCCGATATCATAACAACGTCCGGGATCACCTCCTGTACATAATGGGTCTAATGTGCTTCCGGGATGATTTCATGACTTGCATACCCCATGAGAACCAAACATAATAGAACACCGCCTTGCCAAATTTTCCACATAGTCGTGCATCCTTTTGAAGATTAACATTTTTTGATCGCATCACCTTAATCGATATATGGCTAATACTTCCAGAGGTTGTCTAGATCATTAATACTTAATTATTAAATAAATTATTGCTAAATGTCAAAAAAAGTGTATAATTTTTATAGTTAGAAACGTTTTTTTTGGTTAAACTTTTTTGGAATAAATGACTAATATTCTTGCATTTATAACGTATCTGTTTGAGTTGCTATATAATTTGTGGCTTCACCGATGAGGATACTGATGCGTTATACATAGCGAAAAAGAGCAAACGGTATCCCTCAACAAGGATTACAGTTTATTGAGAAAGCTTGCTTATTTAAATAAAGCGAAAATATTGAATTGCTTAGAGGCATCGGGGTGCAATCGGCTGGAGGCGCTAATAGGGTTATTAAGGGTAAACATAGCATCAGGATCAATGATCAATTTCGGATAGCATGCCAATTCAGCGACAGCAATGAATAAAAAAAACTGGATCTTCTCCTGGATACGATCCTGGTTGAAGAATATCCTTAACTACTCTGAAGACCGTTGATGATGCAGGTCACGGTATCGTAGTTTCGAAGTTCCGATTGAGCGACACTGCGAAAGTTTTTTCTGAGCATGATGTGGTGACAGGTATCAAATAAACGTCAGATCTGATTCTTTGTTTCCCCTGTACTGGCTACGATAAGAGTTATGGCTCATGCATTTGAAGTTGGAGTTTCAAGATCGGTAGTAATAATCAGTTCATTGCCCTCGATTATTGCTGTTAATACCATTTGAACCTCCGATGCTGGGATAAAAGAATTATCAGCGATGAACTACTTCGTGAAGCCATTGCGGATTTTATAAGAAACAAGGGGATGAAAAAGAGATAATAGGAAAGATTATTTCTTTGCTTATGAATTCCAAATATATAATTTTATGCTATCATAACAAGCATACATGTCAAGTTTGTATCAATAATGAAGAAACTAACATACTTTAAGAAATTCATGCGTTAGATAGAGACGTATATTGTCTGTTTGTGAATAAAGGATGTTTTGATAGGATAATTTGTGAAGCCGATTTATTGAAGAGGAATAAGCCATGAACTGCTGGGAGTTTAAGAAGTGCGATTATAAAGACACTTGTCCAGTATATCCTTTAAATGGAAGAAAGTGCGCCATAGTATTGGGTACGCTGTGCAATGGCGAAGTCCAAGATAGTTATAGTGATAAACTTGAGCGCTGTTTTAAATGTGATTATTTTAGAAGTGGTTTTCATGTCAGAACTATTGATTAAGATCTGGAGAGGATGCCGGACAGGCACTTGCCTCGGAAATTATTGTAATAGCTGTAAATTAATCTACTCCTTATAATCACAGCCACAGGAATGATTTGAGTATCCAAAAAGCCCGTTCTCTTCCGCCTGCTATTTTACCTAATATGGTTGAATAGTGTGACACTCCTCATACCGAAAGGGAGGAGAAACGGGAAACACAAACCATACCTACCTGGGATATAGGAGATGTATACTCGACAAATAATTGCATATCCCAATCTGAAGATTGAACCGATAGTCAATGATACTGACTGTAGTATGCTGTAATTATGATGCTTCCAGTGAAGCATAGCCAGCCACCGAATTGCCTCAGTATCGTTGATATCGCCGTGCATCGCGCATAACAGTTTAGACCTTTATTGATAAAATGCATACACCCGGCTGCTTCTCCTCTCCCTCTCTATGCTTTGCGAATAAACCCCATCTATAGAAAACGCTTATCCATTTTCTGTTCGTTAGGATCCAGGACTTTATTGCATTTCGGAATAGTTGAGCCGTAAAGTTTCTGCTTGCATAATATATAAAAACTTATATAATAAAAAAGCGAGATTAGGAAACCTCTGAACTTTATAGGCTCAAGCCTCGATGATCTATGAAATTTTCCGTACGAAACTCGTAAAGTGGCGGGCTTTGAATTATATTCTGTTCAATGCGGACTTGAGCCGAACGATTGGAAGCCTATGCCCAGTATAGGAAGCGGAGTCAGGGATATCCGCATTGACGTTCTGCGAGAATGGCGCATCATGTCTGTGGCGAAGTTCGAAGAGGCGGTGTATGTGCTCCCTTCTTTTCAAAAAAAGACACAAAAAAAACGAATTAACACGATATTGATTTAGCTCGCGAGCGATTCAAGCTAATTGGAGGGTAGTACTATGAAGGAACCTATTGTCAATTCTTCGGGCAACGTCTTTCTCGATCGGGGTTTTTCTCCTGAGGAATCCGCAATTTTTAAGATGCGTTCCGAGATCATGGATGATCTCAGGAAGTTCATTAAAAACAAAAAGCTGACGCAAGCAAAAGCAGCTAAAATTCTAGGCGTCAGTCAGTCCCGTATTTCCGATCTAACGAGAGGCAAATGGGAAAAGTTCAGTTTGGAGATGCTCATTGCTCTCGCAACGAAAGCTGGCATGCGCATCAGGCTTAAAAGGGCCGCATAACGACACACTCTAACCGGTTCCGAGAGGGTCAGGCAAAGAAAACGACATAAGGATAGTGCCGGATTCTTTATTTTAGTTTGAACTTAATCAACGGATCGTCCCTGTCGACGGACAGAAAGAGTGACTTGGGGCATATAGCAGCTGTTTTAGATGTCGTAGAATTCTGCTCTCTGCCAGAGAGAAATGGAATAGACAGAATAGAAAGAATAGACAGAATTGCTTATTTTATGTATAATTTTAAAACATTAGCTCAAAACCGTTGCCAATCGCCTAGTTACCTTATTTTGCTGAAAATGCCTTAAGCGCACTTTCACGGCGATAAAGGGGGTTCTAATCCCCCCGGGGACGCCAAAAAAAACAGAGGCTTACGACTTTTCGTCGTGAGCCTTTTCCATTGACTGTAGAAGAATTGTAGCAGTCCCCGTCCCGTAAATCCTGTCAACCGTGCTCTGATTTGCTGGAAGAAGATGCCGATACCGCTGGATTATCCACGAAGTTAGAAAATAGTAAGCCGAATTTTTTTTCGACTGCTCGGCACCTAAACTAGTAACCATTGATTATTTAAGCGTAAGTTCCGATGGGCAACCAGGAAATGTGTTATTGAATTCAGACTTACCCATGATTATGGAGAACTCCCTGAATGTGAGATTGATGATTTCTCGTAGACGATACCCATCTAAGATCCTAGCAGCCGATACGCTGAGACACATTGTGTCTAATGCTAATCGACTTTTCATATTTGGTTTTTTATGATCGGTATTATTATAAAATCGATTGATAAAATCATTTTTTTAATGATTCTGATGATGTGGGCGCAGACAACTTCTGCGTCAATAACGAATGCATACTTGGGAGAAATCGATGTGCATGTGGAAGGGGCTACGAGGACCAAAGACAGAACTGTCGAGTCTCTCGTCGAAAAGTGCTTAGAAAAAGAAAATTATCAAAGTTGGGAGTCCATCGACCGTACGGTGCTGGGGCAGTGTCTCAGCAATTCACAGCTCTTCGCAAGTGTCGACGTGCGCGTCGATAAGCCCGACATCCATGTCACCGTTGAGGATCGCTGGACCATCGTTCCCGGGCTCTTTGCTTACTCCATCAATCGAAAAAGGTCTATCGGCGCCGCAGTCATTGATTCAAATTTTCTCGGTTACGGTAAAACAGTGGGAGTTGTCGGCGCGGTGTCGACTGACGGGAATTCCTATTCCCTGTTTTACCTTGATCCTTCCATAAATTTCAGCAACTTCACAGTCCGGACGGCATTCAACCAGTCATCTACTGAGCTTGATCAGTATCAGGAAAACAATATCATATACGCCTACCTGAAAAGAGAACTCTTAGTTAGCATTTCTCCCGGATATAGGATCACTCCCACCCTAGGGCTATCGGTCTTGTTCAATTACATGGATCGACGATACGAACAAGTAAGTCCTTACACTACGGTGCCTGATAATTACTGGTCATACAGCACGGGTGCTCGTCTGTTCTACTCGAATGCTGATTACAAGCTCTATTACAATGATGGGGTTTCTGCACAGCTCGCGTGGCTTCGGCAAATTCATCGATCCGATGAGAGCGCCAACGTCTCGCAGACGACTGTCGGTTTCGAGTGGGATAAATTGCTGTTCAATCAGCATGCACTTCAGCTCGCCCTGAATTCAGCGAACCTGACCGACAACGGCAATGCTGGAGATGTTTTGATGTTTGGCAATGCAAAAGGCTACCGCGGGATTGAACCAAACGGTCTCTGGACGAGAAATATAGCCGCGGTGTCAGCGGATTACCAGATACCGGTAAAAAAAATGCCAGATGGCATTTTTACGGTAGCTCCCTATGTGGATTACGGCATTTATAAGCCCGTCAGCCCTGCCTCCGGCAACAACTATACTGCATATGGTGTGGGAGGCTATCTTTTTGTAAATGCCATCAGCTTGCCGGGAGTAGTCGGTCTAATCATTGGTCGGAACGAAGAGTTTATGGGCAACTTCATCGAGTTTCAGCTCGGATATGGATATTGACCAATGGGAAGCTGTTCGCATCTTGGTCCTCTTGGTCTTATAAGACCCACCACATTCCCTTCTTTCTTTGCGTAGGGCTAACGAAACTGATTGATTGTATGCGTTTCTAGGAATGACAACTTCCAGAGTGGAGGAAGGATTTCTCAGTGCCATGCACAAAGGAAAATCCTCACCTCAGTGAAATCAGGAAGTTCGCTATGAGCATCTACCATCACGTGGCTTTCCATGAGCAGAAACGGTAAGGCATTAAAACTGTAGCGTTCATATCCTAGACAGGAGCGGCAGATAGGGTAAATCCGCTGGGGCAGTGCATGGCTATATAAAAAAAATGGTAGAGTTTATGCCAAGAGCGTGAACATCTGTTTGATTATTCCACAATTTTCTTCTTTTATCACGCCTCGCCAGGATGTTTTTTTAGATCCGTGCCCATTGCGTTGACCGTGTCCTCGTCAGAACCAGCAGCCCTATCCTGTCAGGTAGACTTTTTATGTCGAGAGGGGATAAGAGGCTGATGTCCTATTCGTTACAGCGCTCCTCGATCGGATGTAGTACCTTGATATTTCTAACATAACTCTCTATAATGGCCACTACTTGTCCAGGTGGTACGACATCTCGAAGACTGGTATGCTGGTCATTCCTGAGGAGCCATGACGAATATCGCCGGAGACGGTTTAAAAAAAATCAGGATCGTCTTGCTTGAATCAGTTTCATCCTTCCAGAAGAACAACGATCTGTCCGCAGCATCGTCTCTCGCCTTTTCCGCGACACTGGCGCTCATCCCGTCGCTCTTTCTGCTCACCTTTGTGCTCGGCGCTATAATCGGGTCATCCAGCCGGGCTTTCTTAAGGACACAGGATATGCTCACCCAGGTGATACCGGCGTACAGCCAGGACATCCTGCGCGAAGTGCAATTCATCTCTTCCCACATGGGTGCCATCAGCATCCTGAACGGACTCGTGCTGTTCTGGAGTGTCACACCACTGATAGCTGACTTGCGCATATCGCTGGGGACAATTTTCCGGAAGAAACCGACAAGGCCCTTTCTCTTGGAAAAGCTCTTCGACGTTGTGATAAGCATCGTTTTTCTCTTGGGCTTGTCCGCCATTGTAGTAACGGGCATTCTTTACACGCTGATTGAGCGCAGGAATCATTTGCACCTGACTTGGACCTATTTGGAAAGCGTTGGCCCTTTTCTCTTTGTTACCATAGCCGTCTTTACGCTCTATGCTCTATTTTCGCAGCGCGTACGACCGCTCCACCTTCTGATCGGCGCTCTGAGCACATCGGTCCTCTGGTTTGCGATGCGGCCCGCATTCCACCTTTTTCTCCTGTATAATCCCGGATACGGTTTTGCCTTCGGTTCGTTCAAGTCTCTCTTCATCGTCATTATCTGGATTTATTTCTCCCTGCTCGCACTTCTTTTTGGCGCTGAAATCGCTGCGAGCCTGGGACGCGACGAGACCGTGTATCTAAAAAAACTTATGGAAGGGAAGAGGAACGTTCCATCGGGCGTGATCGGTAAATACGTCGTGACCTATGATCAGGGGAGAACGATCTTTGCCGAGGGAGACCCGGGAAACGAGATGTACTCCGTGCTGAAAGGCACGGTGGCGATTATGAAAGGCGAGCAGGAGATTGCCGTCATCACAGCGGGAAGATGTTTCGGCGGCATGTCGTTCTTTCTGTCGACGTCGCGCGTGGCACGGGCAGTAGCGCTTCAAGACGTCGAACTGGTAACCATCAACAATGAGAACATCAACAAGTTGATGAACGAATTTCCTGAATTCGTCGTGGAGATACTGCGCGAAATGGCCGAGCGGCTGCGGGAGACAAATAGAGTGATTGATTGAGGCAGGGGAACTCTGGCGATCAGATTGTGGGTTTGGGAATATCATAAGGACGATGAAGAAGACTGCCTAGCGTCGGCTGTTGAACTGAAAAAATCAGTATGAGAGAAGTAATTTTATTTTTTGGGAGGGGCTATGACGTTTTCCTTCGATGCAAAAGACTTCGAGTCGGCAAAAAAAACATTCCATATCACGGTCCCCGAGCAATTCAACTTCGGCTTTGACGTGATTGACAAAAATGCAGAAGATGGAAAAAAGAGGGCACTCGTCTTGACGGGGCCGGCGGGAAAAGATCAGAAAGAATTTACGTTCCAGGACATCTCGCGACTGTCAAACCAGGCTGCGAACGTTCTCAAAAACATGGGCGTCAAGAAAGGCGACCGGGTGTTTATCATGCTCGGCCGTGTTCCGGAGTGGTACTTTATTCTCGTGGCCTGTCACAAGCTCGGCGCGGTCATCATGCCTGCGCCGGTCATCTTGCTGTCTTCAGATATCGAGTACAGGGTCACGAAGGGCCAAGCAAGCGCTGTGATCACGAACAAGGCAAACTACGCGAAAGTAGATGAGGCCCTTTCCAGGATCAGTACCCCGTTTCTACGTTGGAAGCTTCTGGTAGACGGAGAAGCCCCAGGCTGGCATGACTTTCAAAAGGCAATGAGCTTCGCATCGCATGCCTTGAAGCGGTCGGACGTGGAGCCCACATCGGCCGATGATTCCTTCCTCATCTATTTTACATCAGGCACGACCAAGTACCCGAAGATGGTGCACCATCTGTGCTCTTATCCCCTCGGCCATTTACGGACTGCCGGGCTGTGGCATGGTCTAACCGAAAGGGACCTGATCTGGGTCGTATCGGACACGGGGTGGGCAAAGTCTGCATGGGGCCTCTACGGTCAATGGGCCATCGGAGCAGGATTGTTCGTCCATAATGCCGAAGGACGGTTTAATGCCAAGCTTACGCTCGAACTGCTGACGACTCGGGGCGTAACGGCATTTTGTGGCCCCCCCACTGTCTATCGCATGTTGATCCTCGAGGATCTCACAAAATATGACTTCTCAGCAATCAACCATTTCACCTCCGCGGGGGAACCTCTTAACCCGGAGGTCATTAATGCTTGGAAAGATGCGACTGGCAAGACGATCCATGAGGGTTATGGCCAGACCGAAACTACAGTGCTCGTGGCCAATTATCCCTTTCTGCCGGTCAAGCCGGGTTACATGGGAAAGCCGCTGCCAGACCTGCATCTTGCAATTCTGGATGAGGATTTTAAGCCAGTCTCTCCACATGAAGTAGGGTATATTTGTGTCAAGGTGAACCCGAAAAAACCGGTCGGAATTTTCGAAAGCTATCTCGACGATCCGGAAGAGAACGAGAAAGTCTTTCAGCATGGATGGTACAATACGGGCGATAAAGCGACCATGGATGATGAGGGGTACTTTACGTTCGTGGGCAGGGGTGACGATATTATAAAGGCGTCGGGTTACCGCATCGGCCCCTTCGAGGTGGAAAGCGTGATCCAGGAGCATCCAGCCGTGGCAGAAAATGCAGTGGTTGCAAGCCCTGATGCGCTCCGAGGCGAGATCATCAAGGCATTCATCGTTCTGGCTCCCGGGTATAAGGCTTCCGATGTCCTGGCGCAGGAGATCCAAGAATTTGTAAAGGCGAAGACCGCCCCGTACAAATACCCACGCGCAATCGAATTTATGGACGAACTGCCGAAGACCGTCAGCGGGAAAATAAAGCGTGCCGTGCTTCGGAGCAGAGAACTCGAACACAAGCAGCGGAAAGGGGGGGGAGGATAGAGCATATAGCCGTATGGACCAGGTACGGGTAGATTACACCGTCCGGGAAAGACCGTTGCTAATCCGGAAATCATGCGCCGTGTCAAACCCCGGGGTGAGCCGATTAGACGTATTTCCTGTGGTCGTACATCGCCGGCAGCGGTTGCGTTTCGCTACCGGGCAGATTCGCGTAGATGCCGAGATAACCTTTGTCGCACACTTTCAGGTTGGCCAACCCTTCCATGGCTGCGAGGTGCGAGGCACTGATACAAATCCTGTTTGTCACGTCTCCAAGTTCGCGCCCACGGGCCATACATCTTTTTTTTACGTTATAGCCCATATCATGCGTCGCTCCTCCCCGACCCGACGACAGCACTTGTCGATTCCGTCGCGAACATCGATGCGGGGTTACTGGAACGATGAGATAGTAAAGCGAATCATGCTCTCTCTGGCGCATGCGAGGGGAGGGACCAAGTTGCCCCGATACAGGCATTCCGCAGCACGGCGCATGAAATAAATCAATGTAAGATTATAATTTTATTTTTTAACGTAATCGTTGGCTGGTGTATTACAAAATCTCTTGTGGACTGTACGGATAAACCACCGTATGTCGATTTGGCAAAATCTATTTTCTCGTCATGTAAATAATTGTATAATGGGAAAAAGATTAGACAACATTTTTGGTTGGGCATGGAAGAGGGACGTGGCCAGGTGTAACAGGGGGATATTTTCAAGCTTTTCCTGAAATGCGATTGACCACGATCGCAGTCGAATTTGTCCATCAGAACAGGAAACATTACGCATGTCATCTGTTAATCGACCTGACCCAGCATTCACAGTCCCGGCAATAAATTTTGGGGTATCG
The DNA here is from genome assembly GCA_035625205.1 of Nitrospirota bacterium. GTDB lineage: Bacteria > Nitrospirota > UBA9217 > UBA9217 > UBA9217 > JAJYKN01. The sequence continues at coordinate 10,554 of DASPQB010000269.1, forward strand.
TGGTTTTGATCATTGCTCTCCTCTCCCTGAGGCTCATCTTCCGGGTAAAGGTGCATGTTGCCAAACAGTTTTTTGCGATTGCCAGCACAGGACACATCCTCATCGGCATCGGAATACTTGATCCCAGCGATGCCCCGGTGATCAGCGGACTGTACTTTCGGGAAGAGCTCGGGGGAAGCTTTCGAGCAGGCCAAGACATGGTTAATTGATTGTGCCTGCTGCACAACGGCACGCAAGAAAAAAATGAAGTTAGACACGGATAATCAAACTATTTAAGCGGATATGAGAGAGATTTCTCACTTTTCCGTAGTCATCGTTCGTGAGCACCTTCTCATTATGAAATTCAAAATCGACCTGCACGTTCATTCTAAAAATAGCGGTGATAATGATGCCGATCCTGAGGAAGCCGTTCTTCATGCTATCGATCGGGGCCTGAACGGCATTGCCTTTACTGAGCACTACTCGTATGCCGCATCGGAGCATGCCGAGATCCTGAAAGAAAAACATGGAGATAGAATATTGATTCTTCGAGGCGTGGAATTTTCCGCAAGGGAAGGTCATTGCCTGATTTTCGGTGTAGACACGGACAAGATGTCAAAGAAATATGCGCCAATAGGAGATGTAATTGCTTACGTTCAGGCTGCGGGCGGTGTAGTAATTCCTTCCCATCCCTATCGCACGGTAAATAGTCTGGGGGATCTGGTGAGGAGCGTAGGACAGATTTGTGCACTTGAAGGATATAACGGGTGCAACATGCATACGTTTAACGAGAGGGCCATTGAAGCCGCAGCGATGTTGAAGATCCCCTATACGGGAGGTTCCGATGCACACGATTCCACCGAGGTGGGTTCCTGTTATACGGAGTTCGAAGACACTGTGACTGCTTCTAATTTCATCGAGCTGCTCAAGGCAGGGAGATACCGGGGAGTGGATATTAGAAAGATTTCAAGAATGACGATCAAGTCTTTGTGACTATGTATACAGGGTTCATTGACCCCTGGTATTTTCTTGTGCTTGACATTTGTAGTTGGACTTGTTCATCTCGCCCGGTCAGAGTATCTAACAGCGGTTTCAGGAACAACGGACCACCTCTGGCATTAACTGCAATGATCAGGCTGGATATATCGAAACCATACGCAGCATCTCCCCTCTTTCCCGTTGATACTGAAAAGCAAGACGCCGCTTCAGGTACGCCGGACCTGTCGGATTTAGCATGCAAATCAGCAGGCGGCTCGCCCTCATGAAAACGTAATCAATATAACGCCATTTCGAAACCGTACGTCAGATGTGCAACGTGAGGCCTGGAACGCTTCCTCTGGCCAATCTCAGCGAAATCATTCAATACAAATAGTTATTTTGTCATCGCCGATTGTGGTTCGAAATGAACAAGAAGAGAACGGGGAAACAGGAACTGCTACCCTGAGTAATATAGGGAAAGAATCGTCTGAATGCACCAGGCAATGCCGATGCAGGCCGGTAGCGTAAGAACCCAGGCCATGACGATTTTACCCGCAATGCCCCAGCGGACTGCGGAGAGACGTTTTGTCGCGCCGACGCCGAGAATGGCCGCGGACACCACATGAGTGGTGCTTACCGGCATACCGACATGACTTGCTGCAATGATAATGGCCGTTGAGGATGTTTCCGCTGCGAACCCGTGAATCGGTTCCAGTTTCAACATTTTTACGCCAAGGGTCTTGATGATCTTCCACCCCCCAAAGAGCGTGCCGAAGCCCATGGCCAGTGCACAAATCAGGATTACCCACTTTGGAACATCGACAGTCTTGAGCACCCCTCCGCTTACCAGTGCCATGGTAATGATACCCATGGCTTTCTGTGCATCATTCGAGCCATGGCCGAAAGCCATGAAAGACGATGAAAAGATCTGGAGCCTCCCGAAATACTTGCTGATCACACCAGGTGAGAGCTGGCCGAAAAGGGAGAGGGTCAGCTTCATGAAGAGATAACCGAAAATAATGCCCAAAATAGGAGAAATCAAGAGCGACATGAGAATCTTGATGGTGCCGGCGGCGTTCAGGATCCCGGCACCACCGTGCGCCATTGCAGCCCCCGCGATCCCACCGAAGAGCGCGTGCGAGGAACTGACCGGAAGCCCCATGAGGATGGTCATGATGTTCCAGAGGATGGCCGAAAGCAGCGCGGAAATGATCACCAGATCCGTGACCGCGAGGGGATCGACGATGCCGGTGCCGATGGTTTTTGCCACGGCAGTCGTGAGGAACGCTCCGAGGATATTCATCCCCCCGGCGATGACCACGGCCGTCATGGGTGAAAGTACCTTCGTCGACACAACCGTGGCAATTGCGTTAGCGCAGTCATGCCATCCGTTGGCGATATCGAAAAATACGGCAAGAATGATAATGAAAATCAGGATTTCATGCATGTTTGAGGACTATGGTTTCGAGGATATTGGCGATGTCTTCGGCCCGGTCCGAAGCATCTTCGAGGATCTGGTAGATATCTTTCCATTTGATGATGTGCACGGGATCATGCTGGGCGTTGACGAGCTTGCCGAGCGCGTCGCGGTACTTCCGGTCTATCCGGTTTTCAAGCCGGTTGACTTCGATGCAGTGTTCCTGCACATGGGAGTACTGTTTCGCACGTAGCTCGCGGAGCGATTTTTTTAGAACGTCTGCGGTCATCTGCAGATCCTCAGCTATGGAAATGACTTCGGCAGTAGGCTTGTCGATCTTGTAGACAACCATTCTGTCAACAGCGGCCCAGATCAGGTCGAGCACGTCGTCTATCCGCGAGGCTAATGAGTGAATGTCCTCCCGGTCAATGGGTGTGAGAAATGTTTTGTTCAATTCCTTCATGATGTCATGCGTGAGCATGTCCCCTTCCTGCTCTAATTCGTAGATCGATTTTGCCCTTCTCTCGAATTTTTCAAAACTTTCGAAGTCAGTGAACGACTCGACGAGCGCGTCCGCAGCCTGCGTGAGATTTTCAAGGGCGCGATCGAACATTTCAAAAAAGTCTATTTTTTTTGGGAAAAGGGCCATAGGTTTCCGTGACGCTCCTTCGGGGCAGGATGAGTGGCTATGCGAATCAGGATACCGGGAAGCTTGATCGTACGAGCATCTTTTAAGCGAAGCTAAAATATCATAAACGACAGGTATTTGCAACAAGGAACTCCTCCCTTCAGAAGAGGTGGAGTTTAGGATCTGATTTATACATTAAACATTCGCGCCTTGAGGTCCCATCTCTTCACAAATCGCCTGACAATTGGGATTTATTAATTTGGCTGGCATAAATTCAAACAGCCTCCTTCAGGACCGGGAAGATGCCGGCCGTTGAGCTGCTCAGGCTGTGAGGAATACATAAAGCGTGAGAAAGGGAGAAGGATATGAATTGTCCGGAGAGCCAGAGTGCATCGCTACACTTGTGCAGCGCTGCACCCCATGCTTGTCCGATTTTGGAGAGGAATCGTATGACGAGATTACCTCCAACTGCACCCGGCAGGAAGGGCTCAAAAAGTAATGCGGCCCTAAAAGTCTCTCTTTTCCACAATCGCAGACGGTTCGGCCAAGGTCTGGAGGCATGTCGATATCCTGAATCGTGACGTCGCGTTGAGTGTGATAGCAGCGGTTCAAGCCGGAAGAACTTCGTCCGCACAAAAAACAAAAGGCGGTGATATGCTCACCGCCTTGCTCAACCATCGCGTTCGACGATTGGCCTAAATCGCCATTTCCTTCCAGCACTTGTCACACAACCACATCATGCCGCGGACCTTCCCGGATGTCGTCATCATTTTTGCCGCCTGCATGGGTTTGCCGCAGCACTGGGGCACGTTGAGATTGACAGCTGCCTTCTTGGTAGCTGCTTTTGCGGTTTTGCTCATTTCTGCCATGGTACTTTCACCTCCAATTGATGTAAGAAAAACCTGTGCATTTTAACCATACAGGGGAAAATGTCAAGCTAAATTTGCAGGTTATCGACCTTGCCGATATGCCATGTCCGACTGTCATTACCGGGTTTTCCCATAAACTCCTTGACTTCACTAGAGGTTTGATTTATAAATAAGAAAAAATGACGCGCCACATAGGCCTATTCTCATACCAACTTATCACCGGAGTCCATAACTCGTTCGAACAATCTTGTTAAACTATGGAAGACCATAAACTGAGAGTATTCTGCGCAGTTGCGGAAACCAAGAGTTTTTCCAAGGCTTCAGAGCTGATTCATCTGACCCAGCCGGCGGTGAGCCTTCAGGTGCAAGCCATGGAGGAACTTTATGAGACGCGGCTATTCGACCGGTCAGGCAACACCATTAACCTGACGCCGGCTGGCGAGATCCTGTACAAGCGGGCGAAAGAAATCCTCGCGCTGTATGCTGAAGCCCAGAAGAACATCAGTGAGATTACCGGCGCAATCAAAGGCTCGCTTTCCATTGGTGCCAGCCAGACGATCGGAAACTACCTTCTTCCGTCGATCATCGCCGCCTTCAAGAGAAAAGTCCCTCAGGTCAATATTTCACTGGTTATTAATAATACGAAGATCATAACCGAGAAGTTGAATGCAGGCGAGATTGATATGGCGTTGGTGGAAGGCGACGTGAGCAAACAGCGCTTCACCGTCGACACCCTGCTGTCCGATGAACTGGTTGTGATCGTGTCGCCTGCCCATCCGTGGGCCGATCGTCGCAATATACCCGGCATGGACCTCATCAAGGAGCCGCTCATTCTCCGGGAAGAGGGGTCAGGCACCCGTCAGATCATCATGAAACATCTCGAAGACCACGGCATCAAGCTGGACCATCTCAAGATCGCCCTTGTGCTTGGCAGTATCGAAGCGATCAAATCAGCCGTGGAAGAGGGGATGGGCGTATCGATCGTGTCAGCCTGGGCGGCCCGCTCGGCGCTCAAGCACGGCACGCTCAAGGCGCTGACATTTAAGGACGTCAAGTTCCATAGAAATTTCAGCATCATTTCGCCGAAGCGCAATTACTGTACCCATACTGCCAAGGAGTTTCTGAATTTTCTGAAGGTCTACCCCATCAAGTCCCCGCTGTCCTGATATGAGGCTGCATCCGGCTTCCCGGTTCGTTCGCTTCCGTTATCAGATCGTATAAATTTATTTTTTGGTGGTCAGCGTTCTCCACGATGCGGCCTCAAGCCGGCATGCAGCATTTCCTCTCATGGCTGCGCCATCATGGTCCATCTGGAAGAGCTGGCTAGCCATTCTCTCGTACCGCGGCAGGATATCATCGGCAGTAGCGCATTCACGATTTAATAATTGTAACAAGCCAGTTATCCCATTTACAAAACTGAACCGAATTTTCAGCCGAGCTTTTCTTTGATGATCCCGGCTAAGTCCTCGGCAAGCACCTTGATCTCATGTTGGTTTTCTCCTTCAATCATGACACGGACCTTGGGTTCCGTACCGGAGTAGCGAACGAGCAGGCGTCCTGTACCGTCAAGCTTCTTCTCGATCTCGGCCATGTGCCTGGAAATTTCTGGAATCGATGCGAGGTCGCGCCGCTGTTTTACGTTCACATTTACTAAGATTTGGGGATAGGTCTTCATGCACGCCGCCAATTCGGACAAGCGTTTGTTCGTCTGTTTCATTATCGCAAGGACCTGGAGTGCGGAAATGAGGCCATCTCCCGTCGTATTGTGGTCGAGGAAGATGATGTGGCCCGACTGCTCACCCCCGAGATTATAGCCACCAGACAGCATTTTCTCCATAACATACCGGTCGCCGACGGTCGTTCGCACCAGTTTGCCACCCGCACGCTGCATTGCGAGTTCAAGGCCGAGATTGCTCATGACCGTCGCAACAAGCGTGTTCTGTTTGAGCCTACCCTCTTTCATCATTCGGAGTGCGCAAATCGCCATGACCGTGTCGCCGTCTATCACCGTCCCATGCTCGTCGCAAAAAATAATTCGGTCTGCATCCCCGTCAAAAGCTATCCCGACATGTGCATGATTGGCCACGACGGCTTGGGAAATGGCCTCGGGATAGAGCGAGCCGCACCCTTGGTTGATGTTCATGCCGGTTGGCTGGTCGTACACTGAAATAACGTCTGCTCCCAGTTCCATGAGGATCCGCGGGCCGATCTTGTATGCCGCTCCATTTGCCGAATCGACGGCAATGCGCAGTCCTGCGAGATCCATCCCTCGGGGGATCGATGATTTAACAAATTCATTATACCTGCCGATTGCATCATCGATGCGGAACGCCTTGCCGATTTCTGCGGCTGTGGGACGGATAGCATCTACCCCACCCGAAAAGATCAGTTCCTCCATCTTTTCTTCTGATTCGTCAGGAAGCTTGAATCCATCCCTCCCGAAAAACTTGATTCCGTTGTCTTCGTAGGGGTTATGTGATGCAGAAATAACGACACCCGCGTCCGCCCGGAGGCTCCTGGTGAGGAATGCAATCCCCGGCGTGGGCACCGGCCCGATGAGCAGCACGTCCATGCCCATGGAGCAGAGGCCAGACGTCAGCGCACTTTCAATCATATAGCCCGACAGCCTCGTGTCCTTGCCGATAACGATTCGGTGCCTGTGTGCAGAATCGCGTAACACATGGGCCGCGGCCCTGCCGATGCGGAGCGCCATTTCCGAAGTCATTGGATCCTGGTTCGCTACCCCGCGGACCCCATCGGTTCCAAATAGTTTTTTCATCTGTTTATCCTTTCGATTGTTACCCGGGCAGTAATGTCGGTATCAATTATCTTGATCGCTTTTCCCTGATAGTCGATCTTTGGTGCGATGGTCAATGCGTTGCGTGCCCCCTGGACATCGATCGGCATGGTTTGGAGAGTCTCCAGCGTCTTGATGACGCTTTCCGGGCCTTCCGCCGTTATGCGGGGAGGAGTGACTGTGATCTTCCCGACCCGATAGCCAGCAGCGGGAAGGCCATGCATGATGGGCTTAAGGTGGAATGTCTTTCGCACGAGCGGTTCCAACTTCACCCTGACTTCTGACTGTGAAATATGCATGACGGTCACTCCTGAAGGCCGGCGAATATCGTCGGGGGAAATAGGGACGACGTTTTCGCCGACTTTGGTGAGGGACAAGTCGAGGATGCCGAACACTTTTTTCCCGATCGTAATGTCGCGGAGAACCCGCTCCTGGCCCTGCACCCGCACTTCGAGGGTACCGGCCACGTTGCCGACTACGGCCATATCCTGGGGGATATTCCTGAGCTCGAGCGGTACAGTGAGCGTCATCTCAGTCTTGCCTTTTGAGGTAACATAGAACCAAAGGGAAACCGCTAACGCCAGCGAGAGGAGCTTAATGCCCCAGTTTTCAAATAGTAGTTTGCGGACATCCATACTATACCTTCCTGTTCTTCCTCTGGATAAAAATACTGGACAGGGTCGTCCTGAGTTCTGGCGCATCTGTATTATGCTCGATCGCGCCGTTTTTAACCACGGAAATTTCGCCGGTTTCCTCGGACACGACCACCACGACGGCGTCTGCTTCTTCCGTGAGGCCTACCGCGGCGCGGTGGCGCGTGCCAAGCGCCTTTGAAAGATTCGATGAAAGGGTAAGGGGCAGGAAACAACCGGCGGCAATGATCCTTCCGTTCCTGATGATGGCTGCCCCGTCGTGGATCGGAGAATAGGGGAGGAAGATGCTCACCAGTATCTCTTTGGTGACTTTGGCATCGAGATCGGTACCCATCTCTACGATGGTCGTGAGGTCAGTATCCCGTTCGAGCACGATGAGGGCCCCGATCCGCTTGTTCGCCATGGATACGGCGGCCTTCACCGTTTCCTCAATGAACTTGGAGCCTTCAACGGTCGAGAGTGACCGGAACAAGTGGCGCTCGCCGACCCGGGCGAGTGTCCTCCTGATCTCGGGTTGGAACAGGATCACGAGGGCGAGCACGATCTGAGACCAGAAACTGTGAATGAGCCAGTCAAGAGTATAGAACTCAAAAGTCTGGGAGGCAATGAGTACGAGCACGATCAGCCCGATACCGATGAGCATCTGGAATGCGCGCGTGCCCTTGATGAGAAGGAGTAGCCGGTAAAAAAGATAATAGACGAGCGCGATGTCTACCGTATCGTTGAACCAGCGGTAGTGCGTCAGGGCCTCGTGTATGTCAGTGAAGTTATTGGGCATAATGTGAAAAAATGCTCGTTACCACGGCTGTACGGAGATCGTTGAAGAAAGGAACTATGGACATGCATCTTCTGATCTCGAAATTCATGCTTAGTTCCTCGTGCCGGCCTGTCTTTGTGGCGATGTGAGGATCTTACGTTGGCTTTACTATCGCATCGGTCATCCGAACGATCCGTGCCATATGTGCCACGTCATGCACCCGCACGATGCTCGCGCCCCGCTCGATCCCAATAGCCACGGTTGCGGCTGTCCCCTCGATGCGCTGCTCGGGGATCGGAATTTCAAGGATTTTGCCGATAAACTTCTTCCTCGACGTCCCGAGTACGATTGGCCTGCCGAGGGCCCGGAAGGCATCGAGCCGGTTCAAGATCGCCAGATTGTGTTCGAGCGTCTTCCCGAATCCTATGCCGGGGTCGATAAGCGTCTTGTTACGGTCAACACCGGCCCTCTCGGCGATCGCGATCCCCTCCTCGAGATAGGCCATGATTTCGCCGATCACATCATCGTACACCGGGTTCTGCTGCATATTGCGGGGAGTGCCTTTGATGTGCATGATGATGACGGCCGCTCCATACTCGGCAACCACCTTCGCCATGTCCGGTGAGAACCGGAGACCGCTAATGTCGTTCACGATCGAGGCGCCGGCATCGAGCGCCTTTTTTGCCACTGATGCTTTGTAGGTGTCGACGGAGATGGGGACGGCAAGTTCTTTTGACAACCGCTCTATGAGCGGGATGATCCTGCGCAGTTCCTCTTCTTCAGCAAGTGGTTCCGATCCGGGCCTGGTTGATTCCCCACCGATATCGATGATGTCCGCTCCTGCTGCTGCCATATCCCGTGCATGGGAGATGGCTTTCCCCGCATCAGCGAACAGGCCTCCATCGGAAAAGGAATCAGGAGTCACGTTCAGGATGCCCATGATGCGGGTTCGGCCGCCCAGAATCAGCATCGTGCCTCTGCAATCAATCTTATAATCTGAGCGCACGTAGTTGTCAAGCAGGGAGTCGATTTTTTTTGAAAGTTCCGCGGGAAAACCGCTGGATGCAGAAATGATGCGGGAGATTTGCTTTATCCGTTCTCTGGTCCCGCTGAGGGTCATCACCGGCATAGACCGCGAGGGAGAAAAAAACGGGGCAAGTCCAAGACCTGCCCCGTTGTCTGATGCGGTGAGGGAGTCGCGGATTGCTGCCTCCTGTTTGGAGGAGAGCCCATCCACGGTTATGGAGAAAACATCACGGCCGGAAATCCGAAGTACAGGCCCCATGCCTGCCTCCTACGCCGCCGCGGGCTGGCCGTTCACAATGGCATCGATTTCGGGACCGTCAAGGGTTTCCTTCTCAAGAAGTGCCTTGGTAAGCTGATCGAGTGTGTCCTTGCGGTCGCTGATCAATTTCTTAGCCCGTTCGTAGTTGTCCGATACGATGCGCTTGACTTCCTCGTCGATCTCAATGGCCGTATGCTCGCTGTAGTCACGGTGCTGCGCAATCTCGCGGCCGAGGAATATCTGCTCTTCCTTCTTGCCATAGGCGAGGGGGCCCATCTTGTCGCTCATGCCCCATTCAGTCACCATTTTCCGGGCGAGCGCCGTCGCGCGTTCGATATCGTTGCCCGCTCCCGTAGTCATGTGATGGAGTGCAATTTCTTCTGCAGCCCTGCCACCGAGCAGGATTGCGATGTTGTTCAAGAGATGTTCTCGATCGTAGGAGTAGCGGTCAGCCGTCGGTAATTGGAGCGTGATACCCAGGGCCATGCCGCGGGGGATGATCGAGACCTTGTGCACGGGGTCGGTGCCGGGTATGAGCTTCGCGACCATGGTATGGCCAGCCTCATGGTACGCCGTGTTCTTCTTCTCTTCATCGCTGATGAGCATGCTTTTTCGTTCGAGACCCATGAGGATCTTGTCCTTGGCACGATCGAAATCGTCATTCTCGACCTGCGTCTTGCCCATTCTGCCGGCGAGGAGCGCAGCCTCATTCACGAGGTTCGCGAGTTCGGCTCCGGAGAGCCCTGGAGTGCCTCGGGCGATCGCTTCAATATCAACATGCGGCGCGAGCTTGATCTTCTGCGTATGAACCTTCAAAACGCCAACCCTCCCGTTCAAATCGGGTCGGGGAATCACGACCTGGCGGTCGAACCTGCCTGGTCTGAGGAGCGCCGGATCGAGCACGTCAGGCCGGTTCGTCGCCGCTACGAGGATCACGCCTTCGTTGCTTTCAAAGCCATCCATCTCGACCAGCAATTGATTCAGGGTCTGTTCGCGTTCATCATGACCGCCGCCGAGGCCTGCACCGCGGTGCCTGCCCACGGCGTCGATTTCGTCGATAAAGATGATGCAGGGAGCATTCTTCTTGCCCTGTTCGAAGAGGTCGCGGACGCGCGATGCGCCCACGCCGACAAACATCTCGACGAAGTCCGAACCACTGATTGATAGGAACGGCACGCCCGCCTCGCCTGCAATGGCGCGCGCAAGTAGCGTCTTACCGGTCCCCGGAGGCCCTACCAGGAGCACTCCCTTGGGGATCTTTCCCCCGAGTTTCTGGAACTTCTGCGGATCCTTCAGAATTTCAATAATCTCCTGAACCTCGACTTTGGCCTCGTCCATGCCGGCCACCTCGTTAAAGGTCACCTTCTTGGAGCTTTCGTTCAGGAGTTTTGCCTTGCTCTTGCCGAATGAGAGCGCTTTGTTCCCCCCCATCTGCATGTTGCGCATGATAAATAAGAACCAGAGCGCCATGAGGATGAGCGGCGCCCAGACCACGAGGAAGTTGTACCACCCCGATTCCTTGACCGGCTCCGCATTGATCTTGACCCCCTTGGCCCGCAAATCCTTGACCAGGTCAGGATAGTCGGGAAGATTGGTCTTAAAAGACTTGCCGGTCTTGAACGTCCCGGACATTTCGGAGCCCTTGATCGTAACGTCGTTGACTTCGCCGTTAGCGATCTTATCCATGACGTCGCTGAAGGGGATCTGCATCGCCGTCTGGCCCACGGGGTTGAACAGATTAAAGATGAGCACTGATACGACGACGAACAGCAGTATCAGTGCCAGATTTTTATAGAATGCACTCACGAAGGGAACCTCCTAAAAAGGCCGACAGGCATAATCCTATCGGTATTTGATCATATTAACATATTGAAGACAATGTGACAACAGATTTATCTTTGTAATTGAGGGTATTTCGGGCAGATTAACCCTGTCGCTCCTCGTATGGGAGTACGGCGATATAGGGCAAATTTCGGTAGCGGTCTTTGTAATCCAATCCGTAGCCGACAACGTACTTGTTCGGGATGCGAAAGCCGGCATAGTCAGCCTCGATCTGCACTTTCCGTCGCCCAGGCTTGTCCAGGAGCACACAGACTTTGAGCGATGCAGGACCACGTTCTAGGAGCATTTTCTTCACAAAATCGATGGTCACTCCCGAGTCCATGATGTCCTCCACAAGAAGGACGTCTTTTCCCTTAATATCCTCTTTCATGTCGGCGATGATCTGGACAGGATGGCTGCCTTTTGAACTTGTGCAGTGGATGAAATCCATCCGGACAGAGATTTTCAACGAACGTAACAAATCGGACATGAAAAATATCGCGCCTTTAAGCACTCCGACAACAAGCAGGTCCTTCTCGGCATAATCTGCAGAGAGCCTCGCACCGAGTTCCTGGATCTTCCGCTGAATTTCTTCACTCGTAAAAAGCGGTTTGCCGAAATCAATACCTACCATGAATTCCTCCTCGATGACTGCTGATATCTTGACTGAACATCTTGCTGCAGCAGGGACTGTGCAGAACTCAGCACTCTTGCCTGGTTCCTGTCATCGTTACGCTGACGACTAGGGCGCGCTTCATGTCCGGACCCGGCAGGAACCGGAAATCCGTCCTGTAACCCACGACCCACATGAGGTCCGCTCCTGCGTAAAGGAGAGGAACCCTGTCGCGCTGTCGTCGTGGAACTTTATTGTTGATCAGATAGTCCTGGAGCTTTTTGCTCTTCCCACCCATGCCCGAAGGGCAGAATGTGTCGCCTGGACGCCTGCTCCTGATCGTCAAAAACGGATCTATTTTATCATAATCGAACACGGCCTGCCAGAGGTTATTTTCCCCTACTGGATACTCTTCCTTTTTTTCCGTGAGCTGCGTCTCCACCGTAAGGTTGAGCTCGGTGATGATTGTGGTTCCCGGAAGGGTAAGCGCATAGGAGAAACCCTGTGCAGTGCTTGCCGCACTGATGACGAACTGATCATACTCACGCACGAGTTGAAGGCCGCCGGGCAAGCTCAGGGACCTGCCTGACTGTGACGTGGCCATGAACGCGAGCGCCTCGTCGGTCTGGACCAGGGATAGTTCCGATGGGTTCAAGCCGGCCATGGCTATCATAGCCCTGAATATCCTGCGCCGAAAAGCAAGTGGCAAGCCGTTGAATTTATCCCTCACCAAGCTGGTGACATCCTTACCGTTTGTGATGATGCACTGCATAGCTGTTGCAAGGTGCGCTGCGGTAGCTTCGTCCTCGTCGCGAAGCAGGCCGGCCACTGACGCAAGTGTTTCTTCAATGCGGGGGTTGAACCGTTTTAAAACCGGTATGAGCTCCAGCCTGATTCTGTTTCTCGCGTAATAAGGCTTGGCATTAGAAGGATCGGTCACGAACGTGAGACCGGCTCCCCGGAGATATTCCAGAACCTCGTCTCTCGTCGATTCGATAAGCGGCCTAATGATGTTCCCGCGTAAGGGAGGGATGGCCGAGAGGCCCGCGACCCCAGCGCCGCGAAGGAGACGCATCAGGAATGTTTCCGCCTGGTCCGTCGCCGTGTGCCCTGTTGCGATACGGCCGGCACCAGTTGCCTGCGCGACGCGGTTCAGGAATGAGTAGCGAACCTCGCGTGCTCCCGCCTGGGGCGATAGGCCGCGTGCTCTGCAAAAGGCGGGCACATCGATCCGCTCGATCGTGGCAGGAATGCCCAGTTTCCGGGCCAGGTTGTCCACGAAGCGCGCTTCATCTGCTGACTCCTTACCGCGGAACATGTGATCGAGATGGGCAATATGCAGTGAAATTTTCAATTCAGCGGCAAGAGCATGGAGGACAGAGAGAAGGCACACTGAGTCCGGCCCGCCAGAGACGGAGATAACGACCCGGTCTCCGGGTTCCAGCATGCGAAAGCGCTTAACGGTCTCTTTGATTTTGTTAGGCAGCATGAAAAAAGGGGAAAATGAGTTCTGTGAGGGAAGTAAAAAATGGTGGCGGTGCAGGGACTCGAACCCCGGACACAGGGATTATGATAGCAATTCACGCCTAAATCCCCACTCCTTCTATCACCTTATTTTACTTAATAATTTCTGTTTTTTCAATCACAATCTCAGATCATCAAAGTCAGTGGGTGTCAGGGCATATCAGCATGTTCACGAAGCCGAAAGGCACGAAACGGGCACATTGATTGACTCAGTCTATAGGAATTCAGTAAATAGGTCAATAGTTAGGCCCCGGGAAAACCGGGGGCTTTACTTTTTCTGAGCGTGGTATATTGCACGACGCTTCATAAAATCAAAAAATCAAAAAATCATACTGTGGTGGAGAAAATAGATAGACATTATGACAGAAATAAACAGACATTACAAAGGCAGGATAATGAGGTTATTTGTGTCGGGGAACTTCTTAGATCTTAAAGGGTTAAATGGTAGGCCTCGGCGGTTTCGAACCGCCGACCTCTAACGTGTTGTGAACAGTATTTACGGCGACACGTACTATTAACGCTTTTAATGACTATCTCTCCGACAGCATCTGGTGTCACTTTATCTCACCTCCTCTTTATTGACAAGGCAAAAAATAAAGAATAGACTTTCTCCTGAAAAATTTGACGTTGCGGATAGCCGAAATATCACTGATATCTTGCCGGAACAGTCAAAGTTTATAATTTTGACAATTTATCAATTTTCAAGCCGAAATCATTAACGAGTACCCTAAAAATACCCTATAGAAAACCTTGACAACTTTTGATATAAGTGGTTGTCTTTAAGTAGTTCCCGAAAAGCCAAACTCGCCGCGAGGCGGGGACGGAAAGAGACAGGTCTCAAAAGAGAAAGACAGCCGAGCTACCGAAGGATAACCCTGTGGTGAACTCGGTTTTTTTGTTTTAACATTGAAAGGAGGTGAAAAATCTTTTCGATATAATTTATAATCGATGCAAGACTGATTGATTTGTAATGCATTGCGGAACAAACTGAGGAGAAGGTCCAGATAAGCCTTTAAAGGTTTTTTTCAGTGCATTGACAGAAAGGAGGTAGACTATGGCGCATCTGAAAAAAAATAGATTAATTTATGCTCCCATTGAAAAGGTGTATGCCTTTGCACGAAATCCCATGAACTGGGCCACATGGTATGTTGGCCTCAGTGAACCGGAGAAGGTTACAGGTGGAGGTGAAGTGGGTACTAGTGTCGAGCACAGCTATCTGCTTGCGGGCATTCGGTTCCCAGTCACCACTCGGGTGTTGGAAGATAGTAGCGGGGCAGAGGGATGTCGGTGGAGAGGATTGATCGAGGGGCCTTTGGAGGGCGAGCAAACCTGGAATTACAGGCCTCAATCTGGAGGCACCGAAGTGACGTTTGAAATACAATACACGGTACCCGGGAAGGCGCTCGGTAAGTTTGTCGATCGTCTCATTATCGAAAGAATGGTGGAGCATAATGCCGAGCTTACGATGGAAAACCTTAAAATGATGTGTGAAAAAAAGACTATGGCAGCTTAAAGTGCAGAGGGGAGCTGGAGACATTTCTTCCTCTCCCCAAGAATTTTAATAGCATATCCAGTTGCATCAGAGTATGTAACTGTATTTGATGCTTGCCAAGAAACGATGAAGGGCTCGGTATCCCGGCAAGCTCTATAAAAATGGGTTTCAAAAAGTGATTCATTTGTGGCTTACTAGCACAGTATTCATCAGGAAGGAGGGCTGAGTGCCAGCCTACATTCATTTGATGAAATTGTCAGAACAGGGAATCAAGGACATCAAGAACGCCCCTCAGCGGATCGACGCAGCCGCTAAAGCTATCGAAGCTGCGGGTGGCAGAATAATACACTTCTACTGCACGATGGGCGAGTATGACTACGTTTGTATCACGGAGGGTACCAGTGACGAAATCGGTATGGCGTTGTTGCTTAAAATAGGCTCCCAGGGAAACATACGGACAACTGCGCTGAAAGCATTTAACAAACAGGCGTTCGCCGAGATAGTTAAGAAGATACCGTAGCAACATCAATGAAAACATAGATGACAACGTATTATTAGGTGCTAGTACGTTTAATGCTTCCGTGCAAAAAACTAGAGACTGATGCCGGCTAGGAGCGAGAAAGCTGCTCTATTCCGGTTGTAGCTTTTGTTGCGGTATCCTTCCTGTAGATGTTGACCGTTGCGGTTTTTTTGAAAGTGTAGACTTCATCTTGTATTCTCGAAGTTATCATTCACTAAACACTACAAGTTTGAATTTCTTTTAGTTCAAATTTAGAGCTAAAATTATTGTACATCAAATATAGAAAGGGTAAATGTTATGTCCACAAATACCGTCAAACTTTACCGCGTTCTTCGAGCGACGCCCAAAAGGGTGTATGGGGCATTTCTTGATGCTGACGCATTGGCTAAATGGCTTCCACCTAATGGATTTACCGGCAAGATTCACCATATTAATGCAAAAGTTGGGGGAACCTATAAGATGTCGTTCACGAACTTCTCGACAGGTCAAAGCCATTCTTTTGGGGGAAAGTACCTTGATTTGGTTCCCAATGAACGCATTCGCCACACCGACAAGTTCGACGACCCCAATCTGCCAGGTGAAATGCTGACGACTATTTCCATAAGGCAGGTTTCTTTCGGAACTGAGTTGGACATAGTGCAAGAAGGAATCCCCGACGCGATCCCGCTAGAGGCCTGCTACCTTGGCTGGCAAGAATCGCTTTCGCTTCTCGCACTGCTCGTCGAGGTAGAGATTCCAGGTTGACAACGTTAGGCATCACACCTTATACTTCTGCAACAGGGGGCATTCTCAATGGAAAAATCAACAAATCAACATCAAGTAATACAGACCGAGAGAACCGTTCCGTATACACCCGATAAAGTTTACGCGGCATTTGCTGATCCAATCCGCTTAGCGAAGTGGTGGGGTCCAAAGGACTTCACGAATACATTTGAAATGTTCGAGTTCAAAGTGGGGGGTCGTTGGAAATTTATTATGCATGGACCCGATGGATCCAATTTCCCTAATGAAAGCTTGTTCAGCGTTCTTGATCCCGGAAAGAAGATTGTCATTCAGCATGTTTCTCAACCACATTTCACGCTTTCAGTGTCCCTGTTGCCCAGCGAAACAGGCACTCGGGTTCTATGGGTTCAAGAGTTTGAAGATCCGAAGGTGGTCGCAGCTATACGCCACATTGCCGAGCCTGGTAATGAACAAAACCTTGATCGTCTGTACATGCATCTGCGTGGCGAGCTCGAGTAATGCCTAACCAGTCGCAAAGCCGATGGTCACCGCCGCTGTGCAGGTCCCGCGACTTATCCCTTTTCGTTCAAATGTTACAAGCCGTACTTGTTGACTGTTGCAAACATTCAGAACTACATAGTAGTAGGTGTTGTTGAGGAATCCCCAGATCACTGGAGACGTGACGGATATCGGTTGTAGCTTGCAATGAAATAACCATCCTGTAGTTCTTGTAGTAGTCATGCTTTGCAACGTATAATGTTTCAACTTGTCTTCGTAGCTTTTATACATGAAAACGCCTCTAACACGCTGCCGCAAATGCAATAAAATGAAAAGTTGCACATTCAGGCAATTGACGACTTCTCATATCCGTAATAGACTATAATTAGTTCCTGATAAAGCCAAATTCTCGGACAGGAGGGGACGGAACGGTCCTAAAAGATCAAGTAGGCCGAGGTGCCAAAAGATTACGGGCGTTTTATTTGAGAGTGTTTATTGTCTCATGCAGAAGACATCGCTTTAAAGCAAGGAAACCTAGCATAGGGAATAATACCTTCAACTCAGGTATTTGAAAATTGCGCTAGTTTTAAGAGGTGCATTCTGTGTTGCTACGCGAATGATACATCTCGTGGCGGTGTTAAGGTTGGAAGAGGCTGCTTGAAGAAGGGAGTCCGGAGATGTACTGCTCCAAGCACAAGATAAAGAGGAAAATAGCAAGACTGACAGCCCGGATACACGACCTCCTCTACTGCTGCGACTGGTCTAGCCTCGACGGGCGGGAGCTGGAAAAGCATGTGGCGGAAATCATCGTTCTCCAGGACCACCGCGAGGATTTGGTGAACAAGCTGGTCGCGGAGATCGAGAGGGATATCGAGCGGAAGAAAGAAAAGATGCTGGCGAAAAAAAGACCCGTTAAGGCATTTTATCGCGTGTGGGGCGAGGAAGCAAACCTAAAGAAAACAGCGTAGGGATAGAACGATCTGTACATGCAGTAGCCAAGAAACGCTGACCTATGGCGCATCAGACGTTAATCTTATGTCACCGGCTTCCTAATGGTCACTACCTCCGGAGTAGTCTACCGGATTGCTCTAGCATCTGGTAACGAAGGCTTTCAGCCGAGTATATGCTTTGATTATCTCTGGGAAGTGTAGGTGTTCGATATATGTCTAGGAACTGTTAGAATTCGGAGAGTATCGGTTGAAATCTGTATTATTTGATTCATCCTCTCCTAATAAAGTTGTTCTGGTTTCCATTCTTAGCAACACTTCAAGTGTCAAATAACATTCGTTACCATGTCTTCGCATAAAATACCTGTTTGTCATAAATTCAAGATGCCTTTAATACCGATTTCAAAACCGTCGAAGAGCTTATGAAACGCTACCGGCCGGAAGGCTTGGCGATGTAGTCTTTAATAAAAGGCTCAAGGGGGGTTTCAAGAAATGTCCCAAGCGATTCGGCGGAAGCGCTCCGAGTATGCTAGGTCCCATGCGCAGATTAGGCGCATCTTGCACGATTGCTCTGAATGGTGGCAGTTCGTTACTTTCTACGTTGGCTTTGGTGCGGAAAGCGTCGCATCTTAATTATTTTTTATGATCTGCCTCACAAGCCGGCTGAACATTGTATGTGAGGACGAATATTTTTCCGTATGCTTACAATGTAAACGAGTATCGTTTCACGATTTCCTGCCCTTTACATATATTGCTCCCGATTGCTCCCCTATGAGCTCAAGTTCCTCTATAATAAATCCGCTGCCTTCAACGATGGATTGAAGTGCTTCAGGAGAGAAATTCCTCAAACCCCACGGCGGCGGCACGCCGAATGTTAAAAAATACCTCATGCCTAATTGCATTTTATCATACCACTTCATGCCATAATCGGTGTAAGAGATTACTATGAGCAATCCTCCTTTTTTTAATATCCTAAGACTTTCCCGAAGGGCCTTCCGAGGATCTTCGATAATATGAAGTACGTTAGCCATAATCACGGTATCGAATCTCTCCGGGGGATATGCGGCACCTTCACAATCAGCCTTCTCTATTGTTACATTTGGAAATTCCTTCAAGTTCGCCTTTGCCTTATCCAACATCTCGTCCGAAAGATCGGTCGCCAAAACTCGACTGGCATTTCGCGCTATGGCCTTCGTGTAGTAACCTGTACCACATCCGAATTCAATGACCTCTCTCAGGTCCCGTTCTCCAGACAGCTTTTCAATA
>DASPQB010000270.1:0-11021 GCA_035625205.1 Nitrospirota bacterium
TGACTTCTGTCATCTGCAATTATGCGGAGAGATGGCCGAGCGGTTTAAGGCGGCGGTCTTGAAAACCGTTGAGCGAAAGCTCCGGGGGTTCGAATCCCTCTCTCTCCGCCAGAATAAAAAATCAAATTCAGGGTAAACAGTACGGAGTCCCCGTCGGATGGAGAGATGATCTTCTTCCGCATCCAAACTTTGTACTAGGCACTCTGGACTCATACTGTGTCAACCGGAGAGGTGGCCGAGCGGCTGAAGGCAGCTGCCTGCTAAGCAGTTGTGGGGGTGACTCCACCCCGGGTTCGAATCCCGGCCTCTCCGCCATTATTTACTAAACCGCTCGAGAGCACCCTTGCGAGTTTAAACGTATTTATTCACAAGATAGTATCTCTATTTGAGGAGGGTAACACCATGTTAAGGAAGATAGTTATGCTTGCAGTTATTCTTACGATCATAGTCACCTTCGCGGCCTGCAAAAAGAAAGAAGAGCAGCCGCAGATAATGCCACCGGGACATCCTGCCATGGAAGGCGGAATGCCGGCACCAGGCATGCCGGCACCGGGCATGCCAAGTATGCCTAAAGTCGAGCGGAAGGTCATTGTCTCGAAGGAAGTAGCAGCAAGGTGGAAGGCAGTGAAGCTTGCCATTGAAAATAAAACGGCAAAAACAACGAAAGAATATACCGTTAACATCGGATCAGAGCTGTCAGTTCCTAATACAAATTTGACTGTTAAGGTCCTTGCGTTCCTGCCGGACTTCAAGATGACGGACAAGGAATTTTACTCGCAATCTGATAAGCCAAACCTGCCTGCGGCGCAAGTGGTCGTTGGTGAAAATGGCAAAGAAATCTGGAACAACTGGTTATTCGCCATGCAGCCAAGTATCCACCCGTTCCAGCATGAGAAAATCGGCATCCTTCTTATTGGCGGCGTGCCAAAGTAACCACATACGCGACAGCATAGTATCCACGAATGAGAGCGCTCACCTGTCGGCGCGAATCTGCGCATTGTACTTGCGCCCATAGCTCAGTTGGATAGAGCAACGGACTACGAATCCGTAGGTCAGAGGTTCGAATCCTCTTGGGCGCGCCATTGTAGCATGTTCAGCGTGCAGAACGCATGGAGTGCAAGGAGATTTCACCGAACCGTGACGCACTCTGCGTTCTCGGCAACAACAAGTTTTAAGTATGAATTATCCGGTACTAAAGACCGACGAAGATTTTATGCGCATGGCGCTGGCCGAGGCAGTAGAAGCCGCTACGGTCGGCGAAACTCCCGTCGGGGCAGTGCTCGTCATCGGCCAGGAAGTGGTTGCAGCAGCGCATAATATGCGAGAGACCTGGCAGGACCCATCAGCCCACGCAGAGCTCCTTGTCGTTCGGGAGGCAGCGGCTCGGCTCGGGAGGTGGCGACTTCAGGATGCCGCTGTCTACGTGACGCTGGAGCCATGCCTCATGTGTGCAGGTGCTCTCGTCCTTGCACGGGTTGGCCGGTTGGTCTATGGATGCAAGGATCCTAAAGCGGGCGTCCTCGGGTCCGTGTATGACGTTGTGCGAGACGGACGGCTGAATCATTCCTACCGGATCACACCGAACGTGCTTGAGGACGAATGCCGCACCATGCTGACAGAATTCTTTCACAAACTGAGAGCCGAATAGTTGAGTATTTCGTGCTTACTCACAGCTGCCGCGGCTAAGGTCTTAGTCTGAACTGTGAATTCCTCACAGTAAGCAGTATCCGGAGAGGTGGCCGAGCGGCTGAAGGCGGCAGTCTCGAAAACTGTTGTGGGGGTAACTCCACCCCGGGTTCAAATCCCGGCCTCTCCGCCATGTTAAAAAAGAGAGCAGAGTTCAAAGATTTGAAACACAAAACAGGAAACCGACAGCACTACGGTTCACTTTGAACCGAGAACGAGAACCGTGATAAACGGAGAGGTGGCCGAGCGGCTGAAGGCGCACGCTTGGAAAGCGTGTTTAGGGAAACCTAACGTGGGTTCGAACCCCACCCTCTCCGCCATGTTCAAAAAAACGGGCTCAGAGTGAGTGCACGGATTAACTTTTCTTCCTGCGTGGTACGCTGAACTCTGAACAGAGGAATAGCAGCGCTCATGAGCCCGGGTCCTGCGCAATCACGGTCCCGTGAACCCCGTCAGGTCCGGAAGGAAGCAGCGGTAAGCGGATTCCGGGTGTGCCGCAGGGGTGCCCGGGTTTATGAGCCTTGTAACTTGCAAAGAATTTCCCCTCGAAGTTTCACTATCGTACTTTCTTTTATCCGTGACGTAAAATCGCCTGCTTCTGTTCATCCATGATGTTCATTCAGTCTTGAAGTTATAGGCGTTGTTGTGAGGGAGTTATGAGCTACCAGGTGCTTGCCCGAAAATGGAGGCCCCAGGTTTTCGAAGACGTGGTCGGCCAGTCGCATATTACGCGAACGCTCCAGAATGCAATCACATCTGGGCGGCTGGCTCATGCCTTCCTGTTTTCAGGTCCGCGAGGTGTCGGCAAGACCACTACGGCCCGCATACTAGCAAAAGCACTGAATTGCGAGCAGGGACCGACGCCAATTCCTTGCGGGAAATGCGACTCCTGCCTCGAGACTGCAGCCGGTACCGCGGTGGATGTCGTTGAGATCGACGGCGCTTCCAACCGCGGCATCGAACACATTCGCGAGCTGCGCGAGACCGTCAAGTACGCGCCTGTGGGCGGTAAGTACAAGATCTACGTAATCGACGAAGTCCACATGCTCACGAACGAGGCGTTCAATGCGTTGTTGAAGACCCTTGAAGAGCCGCCGCCTCATGTGATCTTTATTTTCGCCACAACGGAACCTCAAAAAATCCCAGCCACAATCCACTCCCGATGTCAGCGCTACGGTTTCAAACGGGTCGCGTTGCATGAGATCATTGAACGACTCCGTACCATAGCCACTGCCGAAAGCATCATCATTTCCGATTCGGGGCTTGCCATGATTGCGCGTGCCGCGGAAGGCAGCATGCGTGATTCTCAGAGCCTTCTTGATCAGGCGGTCTCGTACAGCGGCCTGGAGATTAAGGATGAAGACCTGCAGGCAACTCTCGGTTCAGTTGCCCAGGCAACCCTCCTTCAGTTTGCTGAAGGCCTGCTGGGCAGGGATGCGGCTGGTCTTCTTAGGCAGATCGACACCTTGCTGGAGGAGGGACAGGACATCCGACAGTTTCTCGCCGGCGTGGTGGAGCATGTGCGGAACCTCCTGGTCGCGAAGGTCGCTCGCGCTTCGGACCAGATCATTGAGCTGTCCGCTGCCGACGTCGAAGCCATCAAACAGCAGGCAGCCGGAGCAGATGCCGAACGCCTCCTGATGCTGTTCGATAGTCTTTCAAAAACACTTGACGATATGCGCTGGTCTCCGTATCAGCGGTTCACCCTCGAAGTCGGGCTGATTAAGGCTTGCACTATTGCGGATCTTCGCCCCCTTTCCGAAATACTGGGCCAGATGAAAGAGCTTGAGGCCAAACTTGCCATGAGCGCACCCCTGCCTGCACCGTCAGCGGCTGCCCCTCGGATCAGCGAGCGATCAGTACGGTACACCGAATTGTCTAAAGTTTCTGCACCGCCATCCCAACCGGCTGCCGCCGAAGGCGGGAGCGAGCGTGGCGACCTGTGGAGTTTGATCATTGCTGCACTCAAATCGAAGAAGCCAAGTCTTGCCTCTGCGCTCGGGCATGGCCGGATCATCAACGTTACGGACAGCGAACTCGTGATCGGCTTAACGGGCAGCAGCTTCCAAGTTGATCTCGTTGATAAACGCGAAAATAGAATGCTGATCGAAGAACTCGCCGCCGCAATTATGAGCAAAAAGCTGAGTGTAAAGGTTCAGCACCTTGCGGACGCACGGAAGCAGGAGATCAAAACGAAAAGCGAGAAAAAAATAAAGCCCGAAGAACAGGACCCCGCAGTCCAGGATGTGCTCCGAGTATTTCCCAAAGGCGAGGTCGTCGAGCCCGATCATCCGATAGAGTAACTCGAGCGTTAAGCATCGAGTTCCGGACCTCTTTTTCCTCGTTCACGAGGCACGCATTTTCGCTTGCAAAAGCCTAAAAATTCTTTTATGATAAACATCCTTATTTGATAAAATATCGCAATTCAAGGGTATCCCATGTCAAAAAATATGCTTAGCAATATCATGAAGCAGGCCCAGCAGATGCAGGAGCGGGTTAAAAAGCTCCAGGAAGAGGCTGCGGGCAAGACCGTGGAGGCGTCTTCAGGCGGTGGCATGGTAACGGTTGTCGCCAATGGCCGGCAGGAAGTGCTTTCCATCAAAATAGACCCCTCCGTAGTCGACCCGAAAGACATCGACATGCTTCAGGACCTGGTCACTGCCGCAGTGAACGAGGCGCTCAGAAAGTCGCAGGACTTGATGAAGGAAGAAATGGGCAAGCTTACCGCGGGAATGGGGCTTCCTCCAGGGCTGTTCTAGGAATTTCGGATTGCCGATCGCGGTTTTCGGGAAAAAGACCGAGGTAACCACACACGTGAGTCTGCGTTCATGGTGTTACGCATAATGGAGCACAGGGCACAGGAAGAGAAGGCGGCGAAGATGGAACAGGAGCAGTCGTTTCGGGCTGCCTCGCTTGCACGAAAACAGGGAAAAGCCAGGACGCAGGTCTCCGAAGTGTCGGGCAGAGCACTCGGCAGGATGGTCGAGGCTTTCATGAAACTTCCCGGCATCGGCAGAAAGAGTGCTGAGCGCCTCGCATTTGCCGTGCTCGGTATGCCTCGCGAGGATGCAGCGGGGATAGCTCAGGCGATCCTGGACCTGAAGAACAACAGCAGGTACTGTACGGTTTGCAACAATATCACCGAGGAAGAGCTGTGCGGCATCTGTCGCGATGAACGGCGTGACGGCACGCGGCTCTGTGTAGTGGAAGAACCAAGTAATATTCTCATTCTCGAAAAGAGCGGTATCTTCCGGGGACGCTACCATGCACTCCTCGGCGCTATCTCGCCCCTCGACGGCATCGGTCCGGAGGACCTAAAGATCGAGGGACTTCTGGATCGCTTGCGATCTGACAGCGTCAAGGAAGTCATCATTGCGACTAACCCTACGGTAAAGGGCGAGACCACGGCTCTATATCTTGCGAAGTTGATCAAACCGTTGGGCATCAGCGTCAGCCGCATCGCGTACGGTCTCCCGGTAGGTGGGGACATCGAATACGCCGATGAGAACACGGTTCAGCGGGCGCTCGAAGGTCGGCGGGAAATGTAGGTTCATTGCGGAGTCGGATTGCAATTTGAATCACATATTTGTCACGCGGATTCCTACTCAGAACATAATTTGTGGAGGGCAAGGTTATGGCAGAAATGATTGAGATTAGGTGGCACGGGAGAGGCGGTCAAGGGACCGTCACGGCGGCCAAAGTACTCGCCGATGCCTGTCTTTCCGGGGGCCGGCAGGTCCAGGCATTCCCCGAATACGGGCCCGAGCGGGCCGGTGCACCACTTCGCGCGTATAACCGCATCAGCGAGAAAATACTTCGGATGCACTGCCCGGTGCTGAACCCCGGAGTGGTCGCTGTCGTGGACGCATCGCTCCTCGATGCGATCAACGTCGCAGAGGGAGCAAAGGACGACACGGTTTTCGTGATCAACACGAACAAGGGTCCGAAAGAAGTCCGTGCGAAACTACAGGCTAAGCCCACCCAAAAGGTTTTCACCGTCGATGCGACCAAGATAGCGCTCGACACGATCGGCAGGCCCATGCCTAACGCGCCCATGCTTGGCGCGGTGAACAAGGCCACGAGCATAGTGGCCATGAATGTACTGCTCGAAGACGTGAAGGGCAGTTTTGGAAAGAAGTTTGCACAGAAGATCATCGAGGGGAATCTCGCCGCGGTCAAACGCGGGTACGAGGAGGTAAAGCAAGGATGAAACAACTGAACTGGAAAGAGCTGCCCCATGCAGGGACGGTCCTGAAGGCCGGCAACGCGATTGAGTATAACACAGGCTCGTGGCGTTCGTTCAAGCCGCGCTGGATCGAGGAGAACTGCATCCAGTGCCTATTCTGCTGGATCTACTGCCCGGATACGGCGGTAAAGGTAAAAGACGAGAAAATGACCGGCTTTGACTACGACCACTGCAAAGGATGTGGTGTGTGTGCCATGGAGTGCCCGGGAAAGAAAGGCAACAAGGCCATCGTCATGGAAGAGGAGGGCAAATAACATGGCTGTTACGACGACAAAGACCGTGGCGGTCACGGGTAACCAGGCTGTTGCAGAAGCGTTCCGCCAGCTGAACCCTGATGTTATGCCCGCCTATCCCATCACGCCTTCGACGGGCATCATGGAGTCGTTCACTTCATTCGTGTCGAACGGGCAAGTGGATACGGAAATGATCCTCGTGGAAAGCGAGCACAGCGCCATGAGCGCTGCCATCGGAGCAGCAGCTGCGGGAGGCCGCGTAGCAACGGCTACGAGCGCTCAGGGCATGGCTCTCATGTGGGAGATGCTTCATATTGCCTCGGGCTATCGCATGCCGATTTTGATGTCGCTGGTGAACCGGGCGCTGTCCGCGCCGCTGAACATTCATGGTGACCATTCAGACGGTATGACCATGCGCGACTGTGGTTGGATCCAGCTCTTCTCCGAGAACGCCCAGGAGGCCTACGACAATACAATCATGGCATACCGGATCGCCGAACATAAGGATGTACGGCTTCCGATCGCGGTCAACATGGACGGTTTTATCATCAGCCACTCAATCGAGAGCATGCAGTACCTTACCGATGAGGACGTAAAGAAGTTCGTGGGCGAGTATATCGCGATCGACCCGCTCCTCGATATTGATAATCCGAAAAGCATTGGAGCCCTGGTGCTGCCAGATTACTACATGGAACATAAGCGCGCTCAGCATGAAGCCATGATACACGCCAAGAAAGTCGTCCAGGATGTGTCTGTGGAGTTCGCCAAACTTACGGGCAGGAACTATGGTCTGTATGAAGCCTACCGTCTCGAGGACGCCGAGGTAGTTCTCGTTGCCTTAAACTCCGCAGCAGGTACGATCAAGGACGAGGTGGATCGTTATCGCGAAAAAGGAGTCAAGGCAGGGCTCTTGAAGCCCAGGATGTTCCGTCCCTTCCCCTACGAAGAAGTTGACGCGGCGCTCAAGAATGCTAAGGCCATCTGTGTGATGGACCGTGCGGATTCTTACGGCGGTTATGGACCACTTTTTATGGAAATCGCATCAGCCGTACAAACCAATCGGGGACCGGTGATTTTCAATAAAATCTACGGGCTTGGCGGCAGGGACCTGATGCCGCTCGACGTGGACAAAGTTATAGCTGAGACCGCCGAGGTTGCCAAGACCGGCAAGGTCAAAATGATGAAAGAATACATTACGGTGAGAAATTAAAGAAAACTGTCTGGCTCAGAATGTGCAATGAAAACGACATTTGTTTGACCGACGTAGGGCTGATCCCGACTGACAAGGAGAAGGAATCGATCCTACCCTGACAAAGAATCTAAGGAGATTAAGATGAGCACGACACAGGAAAAACCAATGACATTAAAGTCGCTGTCGCACAAGAAGGACCTGCTCACCGGCGGGCACCGGATGTGCTCCGGCTGCGGAGCGCCAACCATTGTGCGCCAGGTGCTCCTGGCCATCGATGAACCAGTGGTTATCGCGAACGCAACCGGTTGTCTCGAAGTTTCGACTTGTCTGTTTCCGTACACCGCCTGGCAGGTACCGTGGATGCATAGTGCATTTGAAAATGCAGCGGCCACGGCTTCCGGCATCGAGACTATGTACCGGGCGCTCCGGAAAAAGGGCAAGATCAAGAAAGACATCAAGTTCATCGCTTTCGGCGGCGACGGCGGAACGTACGACATCGGGTTTCAGGCGCTCTCCGGTGCCATGGAGCGCGGCCACCAACTGCTCTATATCTGTTACGATAACGGTGCGTACATGAATACCGGCATCCAGCGTTCAAGCGCAACGCCCTTCGGGGCAGACACGACGACCCAGCCCGTGGGTTCCAAGGTCCCGGGCAAGTCCCAGCGCCGCAAGGACTTGACGCGTATCATGGCTGCTCATAATGTGGCATATGCATGCCAGGCTTCGCCCCATAACTGGAAGGATCTCATGACAAAGGTGAAGAAGGGGCTGGCTACGAACGGTCCTGCATACATGGGCGTTGTCTCCCCATGCAACCGCGGCTGGCGTTCCCAAACGAACGACTCCATCCTGCTCTCCCGTCTTGCTGTCGAGACCTGTTATTGGCCTCTTTATGAAGTTGAAGGCGGTAAATGGACCATCAACTACGATCCTAAGGATAAGAAGAAGCCTGTTGCCGAATGGCTCAAACCTCAGGGCAGGTTCAAGCACCTCTTTGCTCCGGGCAACGAAGCGCTGCTTGCACGATTCCAGGAGCTCGTGGACCAGGATTGGGACAGCCTCAAGAAGCTGCAGGAGATGACCAAAAGCTAAAGCAGAATCCTTAGAGGAATAAGATCATAGCCGGGACGGAAACATGCCCGGCTATTTTACTTATATCGCCATTACCAAAAAAAGCTTGAATTCTATCAGTCAGTATGGTTTAATAACCGAAAGTGTTGACAAAAGTTCAAGAAGGAGATGCGGACATGCTGGGTTCCGATTTGGTAATGTATGAAGAAGAATTTAAGCAGATAGATGCCGAAATCCAGCGTCTCCTTCAGCAGGCGAACGCCAAGGTGGTTTTTCTCGTCGATAAGAACGGCCAACTTATTGCGGCCACCGGCGAGACGGAAAATCTGGATACAACGTCACTTGCGTCGCTTACCGCAGGCAACATTGCGGCCACAGGGGGGATGGCAAAGCTCCTGGGTGAAAAGGAATTCTCTATCCTCTTCCACGAGGGTGCACGTGACAATATCCACATTTCTATTATCGGTCAGCGCGTGATCCTGGTGGTGATCTTCGACCAACGCTCATCGCTCGGCCTGGTGCGGCTTCGGGTAAAAAAGAGTGCAGAACTGCTCAGCAGCATTTTCAACCAACTCCTCCAGAAGGTTGAAACAGAAAAGGGTTCAGGTAAAAGCGCTGATTCGCCCTTTGCAGAAATTACGGACGAAGATATCGATAAACTCTTCGGTTAGCCCAGCCTCGTTCACTTCCTGAATGCCGTGAGGAGAGGAATTACCGTCCCATGTCTTTTATCAACTATTCGTCGAGAGAGATTAACTGCAAGATCGTCTTTTACGGCCCCGGTTTGTGCGGCAAGACAACGAACTTGCAGTGGATCTACAAAAAGACGAATCCTGACAGCAAGGGTAAGATGATCTCGCTCGCTACAGAGACCGAGCGGACGCTGTTCTTCGATTTCCTGCCCTTGGCCCTCGGCGAGATCCGCGGGTTTAAGACCCGCTTTCACTTGTATACTGTTCCGGGCCAGGTATTTTACGATGCAAGCCGGAAGTTAATCCTCAAGGGCGTCGATGGTGTCGTGTTCGTTGCAGATTCCCAGGTCGAGCGGATGGAAGCCAACATCGAGAGCGTTGAGAATCTCCGTGTCAACCTAAACGAACAGGGCTACGACCTTGACAAAACTCCTTTTGTGATTCAGTACAACAAACGGGACCTGTCTAACATTGTTCCTCTCGATGAAATGAAAAAAGCCTTGAACCCGAGAGGTGTCCCGGACTTCGAGGCCGTGGCAACTGACGGCTCGGGAGTTTTCGACACTCTCAAGGCCATAGCCAAACTCGTGATCATGGAGCTCAAGAAAGGAAAAGAAGGAAGTAAATGATAAGAATCTACGGGATGAGAAATAACAGATTGACAGAAAAGGCATAATATGGTATTTATTACCGCCTGATGGTTTTTTTATCCATGCCGATTATTCCCCGGTAGCTCAGTCGGTAGAGCAGGTGGCTGTTAACCACCCTGTCGCTGGTTCGAGTCCGGCCCGGGGAGCCAAGCGTTACTCTCAGCAAAAAATCGTTTGCTGAGTTCACTTTTGATGGATTTATGGGAGGAAGCTCCCATAGATCCATTTTTATTTTGCCTTTTTTTTCGCCGTTCTTGCCGAGTTCTGCCTCCTCGAAATACACGATTTTTTTTATCAGGAGATGCAGCAGATCGAATTTTTCGTCATCAGTCAGATGGTCGTAGACATCTTTGAACTCATGTCTGCGCATTCCCCCTCCTAGGCGTCTTCGACAGGAGGGGGTCAAGCAGACAGGGGTAGCTTCTTCCTTTGCACGGTAAATACCTTCCTCCGGGATTTCGTCTCGAGCACGATCTGCAGCCTGAGCAAATATACCGAATGTGATAATGATATGTTTGATTGATTTTCTATGTAACCTATGATATCTTAGATCCATGGCATTATCAAGCGGCGTCAAATTCAGGTGTTATCCTACGGAGAACCAGAAGCGAGTGCTCTCCCAATGGATGGGGTGCCAGCGCCTTATCTACAACGCAAAGGTTGAGGAAGACAGATATTTCCGCACAGTCAGCAGAAAGGCGCTTGCTCTCGTGGACTTACAACCTCCCGTCGACCAGCAGTATGCGCAGTTTAAAAGCAAAGAACTCACTCCCTATCTCTACGAGGTGCCGTCCCAGATACTCCGGAACGGAGCAACGCGGTTCATGCAGGCGTACAGCAGGTGCTTCAAAGGCTTGGCCCTTCGGCCCGCATTCAAGAAGAAGTACGGAAAGCAGAGTGTATGGCTTACCGGCGAGCTTTTCAAATTTGTTGCCACAGGGAAGTCAAAGAAGAAAAGCCGTTCCATTTATGACCATAAGCTTGTGATCGGGACGAAGAAGCATGCTCTCGGAGAACTCATGTTCAAGGCGTCTGACGAGTATTCGGTGCCTTCCACGATCACCATATCAAAGGAGGCAGGGAAGTGGTTTGTTTCATTTTCCTACGAAAAGGCTATTGCTGTTGTCCCGGAGGAGGATCTGCTCAGCCATTACGCATCCATGGGCGTGGAATCGCTTATCTCTATCACCCAGGGGAATGACCGGGGAACGGTAATCCCGGTGGCTACCGATGCCGGAGACGCCTATG
>DASPQB010000271.1:0-21257 GCA_035625205.1 Nitrospirota bacterium
AGTGATTCCTCTTTTTGCTCCGTGTAACTGCTTTTACTTTGGACGCCGAACTGAGAATCATTTCTCTCCGAACTCAACACTATGAACTATTCTTTTACTAAGCCTGGATCCGATACCGAAGAAGACGCGGTCCGCAAAAGCCTGGTCGTCGCCCGTCTCCAAGACATGTTAGCCTGGGGACGGAAGAATTCCATCTGGCCTTTCAATTTCGGCCTCTCGTGCTGCTACGTCGAAATGGCAACGAGCCTCACAAGCAAGTACGACATCGCTCGGTTCGGCGCCGAAGTGATGCGCGGTACCCCGCGCGAAGCAGATATGATGATCATTGCCGGCACGGTCTTCATCAAAATGGCGCCGGTCATCAAACGTCTCTACGAGCAAATGATGGAGCCGCGTTGGGTCATCTCCATGGGTTCCTGTGCAAATTCCGGCGGCATGTACGATATCTATAGCGTGGTCCAGGGGGTGGACAAATTCCTCCCTGTAGACGTGTATGTGCCTGGATGCCCTCCGCGGCCCGATGCATTCATGGAAGGGCTCCTCATGCTTCAAGATAAGGTCGGCAAGGAGCGCCGACCCTTAAGTTGGGTCGCCGGCCCCCAGAACATCGTACGACCGGAAGTTCCATGCTTGCGCGACTTAAAACGTAAAGAACGCAGCAAGGCCACGATTCTTCGATCGCCGGATGAAGTATAAATCTTGCAGTGCTTGAGAAGACGGGGCACTTACAGAAAAGCGACAATCACAAAAGCATGTGTTCGTAATCATGAACTGTTTCTCATTTTTCATAATCTACCCCACAGTATCCGTGGCATAACTCATACGCTTTTATGAAGCCAGACAACTCGATCATCGACGATGTACATGAGACCTTTGGCAAGGCGATTCTCGCTGTCCAGCCTACCCGAGATAATATTCCTACTCTCTGGGTTGTGCCGGAACGGGCGCGCGACGTGCTCCGGCACCTTAAGAGTGCCATTCGTAACCCTTACAGAACGCTGTACGATCTCACAGCGATTGACGAACGCGTTCGGAACCATAGGCAGGACCAGCCTGAAAGTGACTTTTCGGTCGTCTACCATCTTCTTTCTTATGACCGAAACGAAGATATCAGAATAAAGGTCCCCCTCAAAGGCGATACTCCCTCGCTCCCCACGATCACAGGCCTCTGGCAATCGGCAAACTGGTACGAACGCGAAGTTTGGGACATGTTCGGGATTCGATTTGATGGTCACCCTCATCTTAAAAGGATATTGATGCCGCCGACCTGGAAGGGGCATCCTCTCAGAAAAGACCACCCGGCCCGCGCAACTGAAATGGGGCCTTTCCGACTCCCCGATGAGAAAGAAGAGTCTGAACAGCTGGCACTCCAGTTCAATCCTGAAGACTGGGGCATGCAACGCGAGACCGAGGATACGGATTTCATGTTCCTGAACCTCGGCCCCCAACACCCCGGCACGCACGGCCTGATCCGATTTATACTTCAACTCGACGGGGAAACGATCAAGGACGCCGTCCTCGATATCGGCTACCACCATCGCGGCGCCGAAAAGATGGCAGAACGCCAGTCATGGCATACCTACATTCCCTACACTGACCGCGTTGATTATTTGGGCGGTGTCATGAACAACTTCGCCTATGTTCTTGCAGTCGAGAAACTTGCGGACATCGAAGTGCCGGAGAGGGCAAAAACGATCCGCGTGATGCTGGCAGAGCTCTTCCGCATCGCCAGCCACCTTGTCTGGTACGGGACCTTTGCCCAAGATGTAGGCGCCCTCTCTCCCGTCTTTTATATGTTCACAGACCGTGAGCACGTTTTCACCATCATCGAAGCAATCTGCGGTGGACGAATGCATCCAGAATGGTTCAGGATCGGCGGCGTGGCTCAAGATTTGCCTAAAGGATGGGATGGCCTCGTAAGAAATTTCCTGAACTACCTGCCCCCCCGTCTCAAAGAATATGATTCCATTGTGATGCAGAACCGAATATTCAAAGCACGGACTGCCGGTGTCGGCACATACGAGCTTGACGAAGCCATCGAATGGGGTGTGACGGGACCGGGCCTGCGCGCCTGCGGGTGCGAGTGGGACTTTCGGAAAAAACGCCCCTACTCGGGTTACGATAACTTCGAATTTGATATCCCGATTGCTGTACATGGAGACTGCTACGACCGCGGCGTGGTCCGCGTAGAAGAGATTCGCCAGAGCCTGCGCATCATAGAGCAGTGCGTGAACAACATGCCGGAAGGCAAGTATAAGTCAGATCATCCGCTTACAACACCTCCGCGAAAAGAGCGAACCATGCACGACATCGAGACTCTCATCAACCATTTTCTGAGTGTTAGTTGGGGTCCGGTGATCCCTGCAGGCGAAGCGTTCATGGGGATTGAAGCGACCAAGGGAAATAACGGGTATTATCTCGTGAGCGACGGGAGCACGGTGTCATACCGGACCCGCATCCGGACGCCTTCGTTCCCTCACCTCCAGATGGTTCCGCAGATATCACGGGGGCTCATGATCGCCGATCTTTTAGCGATCATAGGGAGCATAGATTTCATTCTGGCGGATTTGGACAGATAAGCCGAAAACCCTTCTCAAAGGCGCAAGATTCAAATTCTTTGAGAAATCGGTTATTCACGTTGTGACGACTTCGCAGCACTTTCGTGAGGTTCTTTTGTTAAGCGATAAAGAAATGAAGGAAATCAACATCGAGCTCTCCCGTGCCGCATCAAAGGCATCCGCATCCGTTGACGCGCTCAATATCATTCAGCGAAACCGGGGCTGGGTTTCCGATGAGGCTGTCAAAGACCTTGCCGCTGTGCTCGATATGAGTGCAGAGGAACTTGACGCCGTTGCCACGTTCTACAGCTTCATTTTTCGGCGTCCCGTAGGGCGGCATGTTATCCTCATTTGCGACAGTATCTCATGCTGGGTCGTGGGCTATAATCCTCTTCTCGATGTCTTAAAAAGGCAACTCGACATCACCTTTGGCGAAACGACTTCTGACAATCGATTCACCTTGCTGCCGATCTCCTGCCTTGGCGCGTGTGACCGCGCGCCTGCTGTGATGGTGGATGACGAGTTGTATGGTCCGGTGACAGCGGAAAGTATGGACGATATATTAAGTAAATATGAATGATATTCGCCAAGGATCTGCACGCATAAGATCCGAGAGAGTCAATGTGGGATCACGTCTGCATCGTGTAAATCATAGCCCTTGAAAAGTTTTCTTATGTCAAAGGTCTAACCATCATGGAACAACCGCTCACAAAAAACATACGTCCAGGCCATGAGCCTCTTGCTCTGAAGGATTACGAGAAAGCGGGCGGCTACCAGTCCGTGCGCAAGGCGCTCACCATGTCGCCCCAGGATGTTCAGAACATCGTCAAAGCGTCGAACCTCCGCGGTCGCGGCGGCGCCGGCTTCCCTACCGGTGCCAAATGGAGCTTTGTGCCCATGGGACCCGAGGCAAGGCGTCCGAAGTACTTTATCGTTAATGCCGATGAGATGGAACCCGGTACGTTCAAGGACCGGTTGCTGTTGGAAGGCAACCCCCATCAACTCGTCGAAGGAGTGATTGCAAGTTCCTATGCGATTGAAGCGGAACAGGCTTTCATCTTCATCAGGTGGGCATACAAGCAGGCAATCAGGAGGCTCGAACAGGCAATCGCAGAAGCATATGCACGCAACTATCTCGGGAAAAACGTCCTTGGCTCGAGCTACAACCTCGAATTACGGATCCACGGAAGTGCCGGCCGCTACATCTGTGGTGAGGAAACAGCCCTCTTGAACGCGCTCGAGGGCAGACGCGCGACGCCCCGTGCGAAGCCGCCTTTCCCCCAGGTTTCGGGGCTTTTCGGTAAACCCACGATCGTGAACAATGTCGAAACTGTTTCGAATATCCCGCATATCATGAATAACGGCGCGGACTGGTTCAAAGGTCTGAGCAAGAGTCCCGACGCAGGCACCAAGCTTTACGGTGTGAGCGGACGCGTAAAAAAACCTGCAATCTGGGAGCTGCCCATGGGCATAACGGTTCGTGAATTGCTCGAGGTTTATGCAGGCGGCATGCAGGATGGCTACGACTTCCGAGGCGTGATACCAGGCGGTGCATCCACTGATTTCCTCGTGAGGGATCATCTCGATATTAAAATGGATTTCGACTCCGTGATGAAGGCTGGCAGCCGCCTTGGTACCGGAACCATGATCGTTCTTGACAATAGGACGTGTCCTGTCGGGTTCGTCCACAACCTCATCAAGTTTTTTGCTCGCGAATCCTGTGGCTGGTGCACTCCTTGCCGTGATGGACTACCGTGGCTCGAAAAGATCCTTCGTTCAATCGAAGAAGGCACCGGCCAAGAGGGTGACATCGATATTCTCACACAACATTGCAAACGGCTCGGTCCTGGCAACACATACTGCGCCCTGGCCCCCGGTGCCGTCGAGCCGCTCCAAAGCGCATTAGTGTATTTTCGAGAGGATTTTGAGACACACATACGAGAGAAAAAATGCCCCTGGATTGCAGCGTAGACAGAATGACAAGAGTGACCTGATGTAAGGAATAATTATTCCCACTTCATCTCCAACGATCCTAACAAAGGTTCATAATGTTAACTATTTTCATCGACAACAAGCCATATCAGGTCGAGGAAGGCCAGAACCTCCTGCAGGCATGTTTGTCTCTCGGTTTCGACCTCCCTTACTTCTGCTGGCATCCTGCCCTGCATTCCGTGGGCGCCTGCCGCCAGTGCGCAGTGAAGCAGTTTAAAGACGACAAGGATGCGCGCGGCAGGATCGTCATGTCTTGCATGACGCCCGTTGCTGAAGGGCTGCGTATTTCAATCGATGACCCTGATGTGAAAGCCTTTCGCGCGAGTATCATCGAATGGCTCATGGTGAGCCATCCCCATGACTGTCCAATCTGTGATGAAGGAGGCGAGTGCCATCTCCAGGACGTGACGGTCATGACAGGACACAATTACCGAAGGACACGTTTTAAGAAGCGCACGCACCGGAACCAGAACCTCGGCCCCTTCATTAACCACGAGATGAATCGGTGCATCGCCTGCTACCGCTGCGTCAGGTTCTACCGGGACTATGCTGGGTGCCGGGACCTTAACGTCTTTGCATCACACGACCACGTGTATTTCGGCAGGCACGAGGATGGCGTGCTCGAAAGCGCGTTCAGCGGGAATCTCGTCGAAATATGCCCCACGGGAGTATTCACGGACAAAACGCTCAAACAGCACTATACCCGCAAGTGGGATCTCCAAACAGCACCATCGATTTGCGTACACTGCAGTCTCGGTTGCAATACGATCCCTGGCGAGCGCTATGGCATGCTTCGCAGAATGTTGAATCGCTACAATCATGAGGTGAATGGCTACTTCCTCTGCGACCGAGGACGGTTCGGTTATGAATTTGTGAACAGCGGACGCAGGATTAGAAAACCCCTCTTGCGGAATGTGAGGCAAACAGAACAAATACCGGTAGCAAGAGAAACGGCATTTAACCACCTTATTAACATTCTTTCCCACAGCAAGGGCCTAATCGGCATTGGATCGCCCCGTGCGTCGCTTGAAGCTAACTTTGCCCTAAGAATGCTGGTCGGTGCTGACCGCTTCTACTCAGGACTGTTTGCTAAAGAGCATAACCTTATTTCTCTCATAGTCGACATCCTTCAAAAAAGTCCATCGCGCACGCCATCACTCCACGATGTTGAAGGGGCGGATGCGGTGCTTGTCCTGGGCGAAGATCTTACGAATACGGCACCCCTCCTTGACCTGGCGTTGCGCCAGTCTGTGCGGAACAAGCCTAAAGAACGAGCAGAGAAGATCCGGATCCCTGCCTGGGACGACAATGCCGTGCGAAACGTAACTCAGGATGTGACCGGCCCGCTATTTATTGCATCAGCCTCCGGAACGAAACTGGACGCTATCGCGACGAAGACCTACCACGCCGCCCCTGATACGATCGCCAGGCTCGGGTTTGCCGTTGCACATGAGGTAGATCCGACATCACCCGCAGTTCCGAATCTGGACAATGGGACTCTCAAATTCGCACAGGAGATTGCCGAAGCACTCAAGAATGCGAAAAGTCCTCTCATCATCTCGGGGACAAGCCTTTGCAGCGAGGCCATCGTCCAGGCATCCGCAAACGTAGCGTGGGCACTCTACAACGGCGGGAAGGCATCTGGACTCTGCTTTGCTGTGTCAGAATGCAACACGATCGGGCTGGGACTGATGAACGGAAAACAGCTGGATGATGCATTCAACGTCATCCAGGAAGAACAGGCCGATACCGTCATCATTCTCGAAAACGATCTTTTCCGCCGAGCAGACCAGAAGGCAGTTCATCAATTCCTGAGCAAATCACAATACGTCATCGTCCTGGATCATCTGATCAACGCCACGTCATCAAAGGCGGATATCGTTCTTCCGGCAGGTACCTTTGCCGAATCCGATGGCTCCCTCGTGAACAATGAAGGTCGCGCACAGAGACATTATCAGGTCTGCATGCCTAATCATGATATTCAGGAAAGCTGGAAATGGCTTCGTGATATAATCAAAGCGTCTGGCCAGAGCATAGCTGAGCAATGGAATAATCTCGATGAGATCACTCAGGGGATGTTATCAGTACTACCGGTGCTCAAGCCACTTCAGGGTATTGCGCCAACTGCTGATTTTAGAATAGCGGGGCAGAAAATTCCCCGCCAGCCTCACCGCTACAGCGGCAGGACCTCCATGCTGGCAAACATAAGTGTTCATGAGCCAAAACCGCCCGATGATCCGGACTCTCCCTTGTCCTTCTCGATGGAAGGCTGTGAAAGCTCCCCTCCTGCACCGCTTATCTCCCGCTACTGGGTGCCGGGGTGGAATTCCGTTCAGGCGCTGAACAAGTTCCAGCAGGAGGTTGGTGGTATCCTCCGTGGCGGCGACCCGGGAAAACGATTGATAGAACCGTCAAGGAAGGAAGTTGCCTTCTATTATATGCAGGTTCCAGAGATTTTCAGGCCGAAACAGGGTGAATGGCTCATGCTTCCCCTTTACGATATTTTCGGCTCTGAAGAATTGAGCATCCTCTCTCCTGGCATTGTCGAGCGAGCGCCTAAGCCTTTCATCGCATTAAATCCTGTCGATGCCGCTCGGCTGAACGTTTCGAATGGTGAACTGATTGAATTATCGCATGCTGGTGACAAATACAGGTTCGAATTAAAAATCAAACCTGAAATCCCTGAAGGCACTGCAGGTTTGTACTCAAGCCTGCCCTTTTCTTCGACCATGAGTTCGACATATTGTAAAATAGTCAAGGTATGATCATATGTCCTCGTTTGCTGTACAACTCGTCATTCTGTTCGGCATTCTTATTGTCGTGCTGACAATCGGGGGAATGTTGATCTGGCTCGAGCGCAGGCTGCTCGGACTGTGGCAGGACCGTTACGGCCCGAACCGCGTGGGGCCGTTTGGCCTTCTTCAGGTCTTGGCTGATATGATTAAAGTTTTCACCAAGGAAGATTGGATCCCCCCTTTTGCGGACAAGGCCGTGTTCGTCATTGCTCCGGCCGTGATCGTCGTGGTTGTGCTGATGTCGTACACTGTCATACCTTTTGCACCCGGCATCGAGGTCGTCGACCTGAACATCGGGCTGCTGCTCTTTCTTGCCATGTCGTCCCTCGGAGTATATAGCGTTGCCCTGGCAGGTTGGGCATCAAGCAGCAAATACTCGCTCCTCGGTGGTCTCCGGGCATCGGCGCAGATGCTCTCTTACGAAGTTTTCATGGGGCTATCGATCATGGGTGTTGTCATGCTCGCCGGCTCTTTTAATGTGCGAGAGATTGTCGAGGCGCAGCGCAATATGTGGTTCGTGATCCCGCAATTCATCGGATTTGTGGTATTTTTCATAGCTGGCATTGCGGAGACCCATCGCCTGCCCTTCGATCTTCCCGAGGCGGAGAGCGAGCTGGTGGCCGGCTACCACTCGGAATACTCGGGAATGAAGTTCGGCATGTTCTTCGTGGGAGAGTATCTCGGCATCACGCTCATATCGGCCTTGACCGTTGCGCTGTTCTTCGGTGGATGGATGGGCCCGGTGCTGCCCCCCCTCGTGTGGTTCCTGGTTAAAACGTTCATCTTCATCGGTTTCTTCATTCTGCTCCGCGCAGCGCTGCCCCGGCCGCGGTATGACCAGCTTATGACGTTCGGATGGAAAGTAATGCTGCCGCTGTCGCTGGCGAATCTGATCGTTACCGGAGCAGTTATTTTATTAAGAAAACCGTAGACTGGAATTGATCGGTGAAGACGATGATATGAGCAGATTACGGCATCATGCTCCGTGTAAATCGTAGCTTGTAAGTGCTCCTTCATCGTCAAAAAAGGAGTTAAATGTTCAGTTTAATCAAAACATTGTGGACGGTCTTCGTTACTATGTTCCGCAAACGGGCAACGATCCTCTATCCCGAGGAAAGACCCTACATTCCTCCCCGTTGGCGTGGACGGATCATCCTCTCGCGCGATCCAGATGGAGAAGAGCGCTGCGTGGCATGTTACCTCTGTGCTGTTGCATGCCCGGTTGACTGCATCTCGCTCCAGGCTGCTACGGACGAACACGGCAGGCGGTACCCTGAGTTTTTTCGCATTAACTTCTCACGTTGCATATTCTGCGGATACTGCGAGGAAGCCTGCCCGACCTATGCGATCCAGCTCACCACTGACTTCGAGATGGGCGAGTACAAAAGGCCGAACCTGGTCTATGAAAAGGGAGACCTGCTCATCAGCGGGCCAGGTAAGTACCCTGAGTACAACTTCTATCGTGTGGCCGGTCTCTCGATTAAGGGAAAGGACAAAGGCGAGGCTGAGAATGAAGAGATACCCATTGATGTCAAAAGCTTGATGCCTTAGAAATTCCGCCACGAGCACCGATTCACCTTTTTAGTGCCTGGGCCCGAACTTTATACTCTGGACCGCTGTGTCTCCGAGTTTCCCTGGCAGAATAAAACGTATGAATCCTCTATTCTACATATCAGCCATCATTGCAGTAGTCTCGACCTTCATGGTCATCACGAGGAAAAGCACGGTGCACGCGCTCCTGTACCTCATTGTTTCATTGCTAGCCGTATCGCTTATTTTCTTTTCTCTCGGTGCTCCCTTTGTTGCCGCGCTTGAAGTGATCATCTACGCCGGAGCAATTATGGTGCTTTTCGTATTCGTAATCATGATGCTGAACCTCAGCGCGCAGGCAGCAAAGCAGGAATCTGAGTGGCTGACTCCCGGAATATGGATAGGCCCCTCCGTCCTGGTCACACTGCTAGCGGCGGAGCTCATCTATATCTTTACCACGGATCGCATCCGGCTTTACGTGCCAATTATCATCGGGCCCAAACAGGTTGGCATTGCCCTCTTCGGCCCTTACGTACTTGGCGTTGAGTTGGCGTCCGTGCTGCTTCTCGCAGGACTCATCGGAGCGTATCACCTCGGCAGGCCACATAAACACTGATTCGTCAAAGTGGCGCGGAAGGAGTACCCATGATCGTAACCATCCCCATGGAGCATGGCCTCATTCTGAGTGCGATCCTCTTTGCATTCGGCTTGATTGGCGTTCTCGTGCGGAGGAACATCGTATTCATGTTGATGTCCGTTGAAGTGATGCTGAATGCCGTCGGTCTTGCTTTCGTCGTAGCCGGAGCTCGATGGGGGCAGGTCGACGGCCAGGTGATGTTCATTTTTATCCTGACCATGGCTGCGGCTGAAGTTTCCGTCGGGCTCGCGCTCGTGCTTCAGCTGTACCACAGTTTCAAGACTTTAGATACGGATGCCGCGAACACTATGAGAGGTTAGCCATATTGTACTGAACCATGAAAGATTATCTCTTCCTCATACCAGTCCTCCCCTTTGCCGGATCCCTCATCCTGGCATTGACAGGCCGACGTCTGACCAAGAGCGTCATTGCCCTTGTCGGCGTTGGCTCAGTGGCATTTTCGGCGCTCGTGGCCATGGTAATCGGCTATGGTTTCGTTACGACGTCGCCGAGCGCGCGGCCCTTCACCCAGACGCTGTGGAGTTGGATGCAATTCGATGGATATGCACCAGCAATCTCGTTCTCTCTCGACCCTCTCTCACTGATCATGGTACTTGTCATTACCATCGTGGGATTCCTTATTCATGTGTACTCGGCTGAATATATGCTCGGTGATGAAGGGTACAGCAGGTTCTTCACCTATATGAACCTGTTTGTCGGCGCCATGCTCATCCTCGTGCTCGCCGACAATCTGGTGTTTCTGTATCTCGGATGGGAGGGTGTTGGACTCTGCAGCTATCTGTTGATCGGTTTCTGGTACAGAGATCCCGTGAACGGTCGTGCTGCGCGCAAGGCCTTCGTCGTGACCCGCATCGGCGATACAGCACTGGCCATCGGGCTCTTTCTGCTCTTCACCAATTTGGGAACACTCAACATACAGGAATTGATGGAGGCCGCCACGACAAAGTGGCCCGTCGGTTCGGAAACAGCTGTCTTAGCAGCGGCATTGTTATTGGGGGGCGCACTCGGCAAGTCCGCACAGGTGCCGCTCCAGGTGTGGCTGCCCGACGCCATGGCAGGCCCAACGCCGGTCAGCGCCCTCATTCATGCCGCGACCATGGTAACGGCCGGTGTATACTTGATCGCCCGTACCCATGTACTATTCGAACTTGCCCCTCCGGTACAGCATGCGGTAGCCGTGATTGGTGCAATAACGCTTCTCATCGCCGGTTTCAGCGCCCTTGCCCAGCATGACATCAAGCGCGTGCTAGCCTACTCCACGATAAGTCAGATCGGCTATATGTTCCTGGCTCTCGGCGTCGGAGCGTGGTCTGCTGCCATGTTCCACTTCATGACGCATGCATTCTTCAAGGCGCTCCTGTTCCTCGGCGCAGGTGTCGTAATCCTTGCCCAGCATGAGGAGCATGACATCTTCAAGATGGGTGGCCTGCGCAGCAAACTGCCGTTAACCTTCTGGACCTTTCTTATCGGCGCGGCTTCGCTCTCTGCACTGCCGCTGGTAACTGCAGGTTTCTACAGCAAGGACATGATTCTGTGGCAGGCATGGTCTTCTTCTTCCGGCAATGTCGCATTGTGGGCAGCAGGGCTCCTGGGCGCGTTCCTTACTTCCATTTATATTTTTCGCGTGGTGCTTATCACTTTCTTCGGTCAAACCAAAAAAGAGATAAGCTATCGACCGGGTCCAAAAATGACCGTGCCGCTCGTCATTCTTGCTGTTTTATCGATCATTGGAGGGTTCGTCGAGCTTCCTGATACTCTCGGCAACCTGCCTCTGTTCTCTCACTTTCTGCAGCCGGTGTTCCGTGAACAAATTGTTCAGCATGCCGAACCAGAAACTGAGATCCTGTTTCAGCTCGTAGCCGCGCTCGTCTCGCTTTCGGGAATCTCTATAGCTTATCTCTTCTTTTTCCGCAGTCCGCATCTGGCTGAGAAGCTCGCGCAATCCAGAGCTGGCGCCGCTCTGGGACGGTTCTGGTTTTCCGGCTGGCGTTTCGACTGGCTCTATGAAAAGCTTCTGATCGATCCTTTCCTCTGGATTGTAGGGTTAAACAAAAATGACTTTATTGATTCGGGGTACACGAGAATAGCGTCTGTGAATCGTGCGCTCCACAGTATCTTAAGTAGAACACAGACAGGGAATCTACGGTGGTATGCGATGGGAATAGCTGTAGGCGCCGTAGTGTTTCTTGGTCTTATCATCATGCTAACGCCTTAGCAAGGTTATCGCGAGGGCGTGAAGGCCGCGGGAAATATCCCGTGTTACGTTCCGCTCGGGTTTTCATTCGAGTTCTTCTCGACCTTGCGGTTCCGGTGACATAGGTTTATGAGAGATAACTATTCATGATCCTCGCATGGCTCATCATCATACCGCTCGTGGGCGGGCTCGCCGCGTGGGTCCTGGACCGCAAGGACGGCGGGGCGGCCAGATGGATTTCGCTCGCTGCACTCGCTCTCGACGCGATCGTCGTGATCTTTTTTTGGTCCAGGCCGTCGGTCCAACTCGACCTGACCCGCGGCGCCTGGCTCGCTGAGTTGAACAGGCCCTGGATCCCGCAGCTCGGAATCGATCTCCATCTGGCCATAGATGGTTTGAGTCTCGTCTTTGTGGCGCTCACACTCTTCCTCGGTATCATCTCCGTTATCTGTTCCTGGACCGAGATCCGCTGTCGCGTTGGGTTCTTCCACCTGAACCTGCTCTGGATACTTGCGGGTATCCTTGGCGTATTCCTCGCGCTGGACCTCTTCTTGTTTTACTTCTTCTGGGAGCTGATGCTCGTGCCCATGTATTTTCTTATCAATATCTGGGGTCATGAGCACCGTGTGTATGCCTCGCTCAAGTTCTTTATTTTCACTCAGGCCGGCGGTCTCCTCATGCTGTTGTCGATCCTCGCGCTGTACTTCGTCCACGGCACAGGAACCGGAATATACACCTTCGACTACTCGCTGCTGATCAGTACGAAGATGTCGGCTCATGCATCGTTCTGGATCATGCTCGGCTTTCTTATGGCGTTCATCGTTAAGCTGCCCGTAGTCCCGTTTCATCCTTGGCTTCCTGATGCCCATACCGAGGCACCGACTGCCGGGAGCGTTATCCTCGCCGGGCTTCTCCTGAAGACCGGAGCGTACGGACTCCTGCGCTTTGTGCAGCCGTTGTTCCCCGATGCCGCTTCTTCGATCGCACCGATAATGATGATCCTCGCTACGGTCGGAATCATCTACGGTGCGGTACTCGCGTTTGGTCAGAGCGATCTCAAGCGGCTTATTGCATACACGAGCGTCAGCCACATGGGCTTTGTGCTTCTCGGTGTCTTTGCCAACAGCACAACGTCGCTCTCGGGAGCGATCATGCAGATCGTAGCCCACGGCGTGAGCACCGGCGCACTCTTCATCCTCGTTGGCATGATCCAGGAGCGTATACACACTCGCGAGATGGACCGGATGGGTGGCTTCTGGTCAGACGCGCCCCGGCTGAGCGCACTAGGACTCGTATTCGCGCTGGCCTCCCTCGGCCTGCCGGGCTTCGGCAATTTTGTCGCCGAATTCATGATCCTGCTCGGATCCTACCGTGCCCAAATCCCGATAACCATCGTTGCAGCAGGCGGTCTTGTCCTCGCTGCGATCTATTCTCTCTGGATCGTGCAGCGGGTCTTCCACGGAGAAAGGGCGCAGTACTTGCGGATTATGGATACAACCATGCGCGAGACTATCATGCTGGCAGCCATGATTGTCGTGATCTTCTGGTTCGGTGTCTTCCCCCGCCCACTGCTAACGATTTCAGAGCCTGTACTCAAGGGTATGACGATGACCACGTTCCATGAGCACCCGCTCCAATCAACGGGGGGTGGAGAATGAACATCGTTGACCTGACCGCCCTTTCACCCTACCTAACCCTGGCGGTGACATCCGTCGTAGTCATGCTCGTGATCGCTTTTTATCGGGACCACAACTGCACGGTATTCCTTACTCTCGCGGGCTTTGCGATCGCTGCGGGAAGCATGGTATTCGCATCCTGCGTCCTGCCCCGCGAGGTCACTCCGCTGCTGATCATCGACCGTTACGCCTTTTTTTACCTCGGCCTTATTCTCCTTGCAGGATCCGGCGTTTCCGCCCTTTCCTATTCGTATCTTGAGAAACATCAGGGACATCGTGAGGAATTTTATCTGCTTGTCCTGCTTGCCACACTCGGCTGTGCCGTGCTTGCTGCAGCAACGCACTTTGCGTCATTCTTTCTCGGCATTGAACTCTTGAGCGTTTCACTTTACGGCTTGGTCGCCTATCTGCGCCACAGCACCCGCAGTGTTGAGGCGGGCGTCAAATACCTCATCCTCGCAGCGGTATCGTCGGCCTTCATACTCTTCGGCATGGCGCTTCTGTATGCTGAAACAGGATGCATGGGATTTAACGAAATGGCGGCACGGGCTTCTGGGACTGAAGTGCACAGTCTGCCATTCCTTGCCGGTATAGGTCTGATCATCATCGGAGTCGGTTTCAAGCTTGCCGTCGTACCGTTTCATCTCTGGACGCCTGATGTCTACGAAGGCGCGCCTGCTCCCGTCACGGCATTGATTGCCACCATGTCGAAAGGCGCAGTCTTTGCTCTTGTTCTGCGTTATTTTTTGAAAGTCAACATTCATCACTATACGCCGATCGGTGTAATCATTACGATTGTTGCAGTAACATCAATGTTCACCGGCAACCTCCTTGCCTTGCTGCAAACGAATGTAAAACGCATCCTGGCCTATTCTTCGATATCGCATCTTGGCTATGTGCTCGTGACCGTGCTTGCAAGCGGGCCGATGGCCTCCGCCGCAGCGGCTTTTTACCTCACAGCCTATTTCATTACGACCCTTGGTGCATTCGGCGTCGTGACCGTGCTTTCGGACGGCCAGCGTGATGCGGACAGCATGGAAGATTATCGAGGCCTCATCTGGAAACAGCCATGGGTTGCAGGCGTATTCAGCGCCATGCTGTTCTCGCTTGCCGGCATTCCGCTGACTGCCGGTTTCGTTGGAAAGTTTTATGTCGTAGCTGCTGGCGTTGGTTCTGAGCTTTGGCTGGTAGTGGTCGTCCTTACGATTAACAGCATCATCGGGCTGTATTATTATCTGCGCATTGTTGTCGCTATGTTCTCGGATGCAGGTGATGACGTTCGGCGGAAGACGGTAATTTCCCGAAGCGGCAGTATCGTGCTCGCTACCCTTACGCTGCTCCTCGTCCTGATCGGGGTGTACCCTTCGTCTCTCATCGAACTTATCAAAGCGACAGCCCAGCGTCTGATATAATATAAGCAGCATAAAAAACCCCAGAAGGCAGCGAATTCATGAATGTGCGCAGTTCTTTCCTCAGGAAGATA
The DNA here is from genome assembly GCA_035625205.1 of Nitrospirota bacterium. Lineage (GTDB taxonomy): Bacteria > Nitrospirota > UBA9217 > UBA9217 > UBA9217 > JAJYKN01. The sequence goes on from DASPQB010000271.1 coordinate 14,887, forward strand.
AGAGTCTCCGTTACCTTTTTGTGACTTGCTGCCCCTCCCTTCCGGGAAATTAAATTTTGCCGAGCGCACGCTGTAGCTTCAGTTGAAATAACAGTGAGGTGACCTATGAACGATCTTGAAAGCATAGCGAAATTTATGCGGTACTACAGTCTCGTCATGTCCTCCGAGGCGGGTTCGGGACACCCGACATCTTCTTTATCGGCCGCGGACCTTATGACGGGCCTTGTATTCGGGGGAACCTTCAAATACGACCTCGACAATCCCCAACATCCGAACAACGACAGGCTCATCTTTTCAAAAGGTCATGCTTCGCCCCTCTTTTACTCCATGTGGGCCGCAGCCGGGAGGATATCAGAAAAAGATATGCTTGCATTTAGAAAATTCACGAGTCCCCTTGAAGGTCATCCGACGCGGGAGTTCAAATACACGGAGGCGGCCACAGGCTCGCTTGGCCAGGGGCTCTCCATCGGTGTCGGTATGGCGCTGAATGCAAAATATCTGGACAAACTTTCCTACCGGACGTACGTGCTGCTCGGTGACAGCGAAATGGCTGAGGGATCCCAGTGGGAGGCCATGGAGATCGCCGCCCATTACCGGCTCGGCAATCTCACAGGAATAATCGATGTGAACAGGCTGGGCCAGCGCGGAGAGACTATGTATGGACATGACCTTTCGGTGTACAGGGACAGAGTAGCGTCATTTGGCTGGGAGCCCATCGTCATCGACGGCCACTATATGCCACAGATCCTGACCGCGTTTAAGCAGGCACAGCAAGCCAGGGATAAACCGGTCATGATCATTGCCAAAACACTCAAGGGGAAAGGCGTATCATTCATCGAGGACAAGAACGGTTGGCACGGCAAGCCGCTAAAAAAGGATGAGCTTGCGCGTGCGCTCCGGGAGCTCGGCCCAATCGACAAAACGGCCATTGGACAGATCCTGAAACCTGAGGATGTGAGGCCTGCAGAATCCCTAGAAAGTGTCGCAGAGCCCGTCTCCTATTCTCCGGATAAGCCGGTTGCTACCCGCCATGCGTACGGCACAGCACTCGAACGCATGTATCCGAAATTTCCTACTATGGTTGTTCTCGATGCTGAAGTGAGCAACTCGACGTACTCCGAGATATTCAAAGCCAAGTACCCGGAGCGATTTTTTGAAATGTTTATCGCAGAACAAAACATGATCGGGAATGCGCTCGGGCTGTCGATCCGCGGCAAAGTTCCCTTCGTCTCGACCTTCGCAGCTTTCCTGACCCGGGCTTTCGACCAGATCCGCATGAGCCAGTATTCTCTCGCAAACATCAAGATCTGCGGGTCCCATGCCGGCGTGTCCATCGGCGAAGACGGCTCATCCCAGATGGGCCTGGAGGACATTGCCATGTTCAGGACGCTCCTCAACAGCGTGGTCCTCTATCCCTCCGATGCCGTGTCTACAGAGAAACTCGTGGAAGAGATGGCAAAGCACAACGGAATCGACTACATCCGAACGACGAGGAGGGACACGCCGATTTTGTACCGCAATGACGAAGTGTTCCGCATCGGCGGCAGCAAGGTCTTGCGGTCAAACAAGGCTGATGTTGCCACGGTGGTAGCTGCGGGGATCACGCTCCATGAAGCGCTCAGGGCTTATGAAGAATTGAAGCAGGAGGGTGTGTTCATTCAGGTGATCGATCTGTACAGCATCAAACCGATCGATGGGGAGACTCTTCTACATGCTGCGCGGAGGACCGGTCTTGTCATTACCGTAGAAGACCACGTTGCCGAGGGAGGACTCGGTGAGGCCGTAACGAACGAAGTTTCCCTTGCAGGAGTGCCCGTTTACACGCTCGCGGTGCGAAAGATGCCCCGAAGCGGCACCTCGGATGAACTCTTGGCATACGAAGGGATATCACATGCAGCGATCGTCAACGCCGTAAAAGACAGGGCCAAGAAGCACAAAAGAAAAACATGAACTGATGTGCTCTGCGTCTCACGGGAGCGCTGTCATGGGCAGTTCACGCAATTCCTTCTGTCCTCTTGCAGCGCGTGTCGGGAAGTTCTCCGGAGTTGGATTCCATACAAGCCAGGATCATGAGGCGCTCATGTTGCTAACCGTTCACCGTCGTTCTCCTGACGAGTCCTGAAGACTATCGCTTGTCAAAGGTAATGCGATTTTTCCCCCTTTGTTTCGAAGCATACATGGCGTCATCGGCGCGTTTGATCAGCGCATCGATCCCTTCTTCGTTTTCAAGGGGCTCTGCAATTCCGATGCTCACAGACAGCCTCAGCGGCTTGCCGTCGGGAAGATTCAGATCAGTATCTTGCATGGCGGCCAGAAGTTTACCGGCAAGGTTATTGGCGCCTTTCCTGGCGGTTTCGGGCAGAATCAGCATGAACTCATCACCACCGTATCGCCCCACGGTATCGGTCTTCCTGAGGAGCGTCTTCAGTGTCGCTGAAATCGACTGTAACACCCTGTCCCCGACATTATGACCGTAGGTGTCGTTAATATTCTTGAAACCGTCTATATCGCACAGGATGAGCGACAACGGGGAGACAAACCGTCTGGCTCGGTCGGCTTCATAGGTGAGGATTTCGGTGAGTGCCCTCCGGTTCATGAGCCCGGTCAGTCCGTCCGTTCTCGAGAGGTGTTCCAGCGTAACGATCAGCTGATGTTTTTCCTCTTCGGATCTTTTGCGCTCCGTGATGTCACGCGTGTACTCAATGATGTGAGATACCGTCCCGTCTTCCTCGAGGATGGGATAGGTATAAATTTCAACCCAGCTTACCGAACCGTCAGCAGTCTCGATGTTCTTTTCCTTGACGCAGGGATCCAGCGAATTGAATGATTTGTCCACAACACAGCCCTCGCAGACCGTATCACTGTTTTCCAGCACTGCGTGGCATTTCCTGCCGATCAGGTCATCTACGGTCTTCCTTTTCAGGGTAGCATAAGCAGCATTGGCGCGGATGATCCTGAACTCGTTGTCAATAATGCAGAAGGGGTCGCGGATGCTATTGAATATCATGTTGAGAAACCGCTCTGACTGGCGCAAGCGCTCTTCGTTCCGCTTGCGCCGGGTAATATCGCGGATAATATATACGCGGCTGCCATCTTCAAGCAGGCTTACCGATGCCTCCTGGTTGTAGGTGCTTCCATTCTTTCGCTTAGCGGTCAGTTCTCCCCGCCACTGGCCGTTTTCCAGGCGTGTGGTGTTGCAAATCCTTTCCAAGCTCTCAAGTTCCTTCTCATCATAGGCCTGCCTCAGTGTCTTGCCCATCATTTCCGCTGGATTTTCATATCCGTTCATTGTAGCGTACGACTGATTAGCGTAAATATAATTACCCTCATGGTCAAAAATAGCGATGCCGTCCGTGGAACGTTCAATCGCAGTGGTCTTTTTATTGCGGACCGCCTCAGCATGGTTCTGCTTAGACAGGATGTGTGCGATAGAGACGCCGAAAACGAGGACGCTGAAGGTCAGGACCATTCGGAGAAAAGCCCCATGGCCTGTTACGGTGGCAAGGACGTGCAGGAAGGAACCTTCACGGGAAACAAAGGATTCGTAAGCAGCGTCCACGCACCAGATGATTATGACGGCTATGGACGTGCTGATTACGATCTTATGTTCTTGTTTGATCTTTGTCATGAATCCCAGACACGAAAACGCCATCTCTCCATGACCAGACACTATTCTGACAGATCCTAGTATACAGGAAAAGAAATACAAAAAACAAGGGAGTGCGGAAAATATATTGAATATTGCAATTGGGTCTCGTCCAAACATGCGTGCTGTGTTCCGGCATGTCCTCGGAAGAAGCGTCTGACCGCTGAAACCCTGTTATCAGCTGACATCTTGTTCGGAAGTATTGAACCATGGCCGGAGGCTTCAGACGTTTGTTTTAATGCTGTCTTCCTGTATCCCAAGCACTTTTTCCACAATGTCCGCAAGATCCTTATCGTGGTCGTGGTTGAGGGTAAAGACCCGGCACTGTACCACGCGCGCGGGGATATAGTCGAAGAAATCCTTGAGCGGCTCTTTTTCAATTTTGCGTGTCGAGGGGTTGAACACGTAAATCTGTCGTTCGCCCATCATGAGCGGGTTGACTGGTCTGGGATCTTGGCTTGCCATGTCAACGCGAAAGGGCAATTCCTTCAACTTGGAAGGCAAGTTCCGCTTGATCCGGCTCACGAGTTCCCGTGCGTCAATAATGGTTTTTCCCTTTTCTATTTCCCGCATCGACAGAGTAACGTCGTATGCCATCTTCCATTTTACCTCGCGGGCAAGAATGGCAGCCCACTGTTTTCCGAGTTCGGCGACTTCCGCGTTCTTGTTGCTTCCCCATTTTCGTACAGTTTCGAGCAGGGACCAGTCGGTCAAGAGCAGATATTCCTTCAGGTTCTTAGCCGGGTTATCATAGGGGAAGATTTTTGCCATCGTATCCTTGAACAGTTCCTTCAGGTGTTCATCAATGGCCCGAGTCGTCCGATGGTAATAAACATTCGTATACAGGTACAGCCTGGCGTTCAGGAACATGTTCAGGGCGGAGAGGCCGGATTTATGGAGCGTCAGGCCTTTCTCAGTGAAAAACGTGTAATACATGAGCCGGTCGATATCCACAGCGCCTATGGCCACGCCGCACATGAACGCGTCTCGCATGACATAGTCCAGGTTGTCCACGGTATAGATGCCGGACAAGAGGGGCTGGAGGAAACTAACCCAGCGCGGTTGTTTTGACGAAGCCGATCCCGGACCTTTGCCGATGAGGAAAGCGACCTGATCCGGGTTCAGTTTTTCTCCCTTGCCAAACTCGCCGGTAGGACTTCTGCGAATTGTCCTGATGGTATCGGCAAGCTCTGTCCGAATGATGTGCTGGCCCATCTTTTCATGCGTCAGATCGTACTGCGCAAGGTAGTTATCATCGAAAAAATGACCGAAGGGACCATGGCCGATATCATGGAGCAGTGCCGCGAGCCTGAGAAACTCCTCCACGAAATTTGCTGAGGGACAATCGGGTACTGCAGCCTTGAGCGATGGATAAAGATGGCGGGCAAAACGTCCAGCCAGATGCATGGCGCCCAGTACGTGCTGGAATCTGCTGTGTTCTGCCGACGGGTACACCCAACGGGCACTCTGGAGCTGGTAAATTTGTCGCAGGCGCTGCATCCAGACCGTATCGATAAGATCTTTCTCGGTCTTGTCACCTGCGCTTCGTGGTGTGGTGAAGGAGATATAACCATGCACGGGATCGCCGAGCAAGGCAGTGCCGTCGTAAAATTCCTCGCCCTTCATGAGCTCTCGCATGATCTGATTATACCGTGAATTAGGTCTGAGTCAACTTGAAAGTGCCCGATGGAAAAGCACTCACTACTCGGGGGAAAAGATGAGCTGATAAAAGGCTCGCTTCGGATAACTATCGTTGACGTACTCCCACCGTTACAACAGGCAGGGTTTCTGCGCTGATTTCTTCCACGAAACGTTTCATGATCTCCTCGTACGAACCGGGCCCTCACCCGGACGGGTTCTACTCCGAAATGCCTTATGCTCTCTTTCAAGTACTGCGCGGCTGAACGCCCGGAATCCAGTATGGTATTCTGACAGTTTCATCCCAAGCGCGAGATTTTCTATAGCGTGAGAAAGCGATTCGTGACGTACTTGTACATCGGCATGCCGCCCTCTTGCGCCTTCCTTCCGAGGATGCGCGAGCCCAGCACCAAGTCATAATGTCCGGACGTAATCATGGATGCCATTGCCGTGACAAAACGTGGCGAATACTGGTAATCCGGATGCACCATCACAATGACATCCGCACCCAGCCGAAGCGCTTCGAGGTAACAGGTCTTTTGTTCGCCCCGTATCCCCTGTTTTCCGTGTGGATAATGATGGTAATTCCCAATTCCCGCGCGATATCAGCGGCACGGTCGCTTGATGCATCATCAACCAGCATAACCTCATCAAGGTACTCATGAGGTAATTCCGCAAAGGTCTGCCGGAGCGTTTTTTCTGCTTTGTAAGCCGGCAATCACTACGGCGAGCTGTTTTCCAAGAATCATTAACCTTCCTTCTATTTCCATATAGTTTGTATGAGGTTATTGCTTAAACGCGAATATTTGTAGAGTTCCCCCTCTTCGTAATACTAGGGCTTCAAATAGGGCGATGACGATGGAAAACGGAAGATAAATCGGGGTCATAAGGAGGGTCAACACCAAATCCCTTCTGCGAGCCTTTTCCAATTCCATCCCGCGCTATTCCGGCCTTTTTAAGAGGGCATAGAGTAAATTATTTTTAATTCCCGCCACATTAAGCAATGTCTGCAGCCAGCCGAAGTTAATCTGCTCAAGGTCTACTTGATACACCTTGAGCAGATCCATTGAATAAACAGCAAGGAGCC
>DASPQB010000272.1:0-2529 GCA_035625205.1 Nitrospirota bacterium
CACAGCGGTGGCGCCGGTGGCACCAACAACCCGCTGCTCACATTGCTGCTCGGTTCTTCGGGCGTCGGCAACAGCAGCGAGAACCTCACCGCAAAAATGTACGGCATCATGAAGTCTGACGGTTATGACGTGATATTCTACCTTGGCGATGCCACACAGTATGGGTTTTCAGATGCACATTGGAAAGACGCGTTCAGATTGGCTGCACCAACTACTGCATCCATTCCCATTGACTATGTTCCTGGCAACCACGATACTATGTTCGGCGGTCTCGGGCTTTATAAAACATACCTGTGCCAGAACGGGGAAGGTGAAAATGCCTGCCTGATGAAGCATATACAGAACGGCAACATAGATATCATCACGCTGGATCTGGAGTGGGGCCTTCAGTGCTACACGCCAGAACAACAGCAATGGCTGGAAAAAGAGTTGGCTTCAGTGCCGCACGACCACTGGCTCATAGTCATGAGCCACACGTTCTATTACGCCTCAGGCGCTGATGAGGAGGGCTGGACGTGGTATGACAACAAAGACACTATAAAGACACTTGTTCCGCTTTTTGAAAAATACCACGTTGACCTCGTGCTCTCAGGCCATCAACACGACGCCGAGGTCCTGAAAAAGAATGGAGTAACCTATGGAATTCTTGGAACGTTCGGTGGCCTACCGGCTTCTGAAAGAACATACGTCTCACCTGCCAGTGTTTGGTATAAAACAAATGTATATGGTTTCGCGGATGTTGATATAGATGGAAGCACTGCAACACTGACTGTACGGGATTACAATAATACAGTGCTGTATAAGACTGATCTGCAGAAGAATAATTGATACGGATCCGACCGGTTCGATCCCATAGCACAAAACGCTTGTCATGCAGTAAGAGTAACAAGTGTTAATGGCGGATCACATAATGAATGAGTCATAAAAGCACACAATGAGGGAAACCACATCGGCCGGCCCTTCTGTGAAATCAATAGTAAAGCACGTAACTGCACCTTCGTCCTCGTGTCTCTGCCTTATTCGATCACAAGTCTCTTTGTCTTGTCACGGTGTCAAACTCGCAAATGAATGATATTTGACCCTCCGCTTTTATCACTGTAATCCATGAATTGCCGGATATCCGCGCTCAATGATGGGTGTCGTGAAATGTTTCGGTACAACGGGAACTGGTCGATCACGGTAATACGGCTGTCCCATTTCGCAATTTCGTTTGCGTCTTTCAACGTCCATCTGCCCCAAGATACCTGCTCAAAATTCTTGTCAAAAGATGCGATGAAATCATTCCATGCCCCCTCCTTTTCCTTATCGCTGAGCTGGTTCCACCATGTTTTGAAATCAGACCACTCCTTACCTTTCGGCTTTGTTTGAGTTTTGAGCGCTGCTATCAACGTGTCTTTCTGCTCCTGCGGCGCCTTCTCCCACCAGCCCTTAATCGTATCCATCAGCGCTGTTTGCACCGCACGCCGTTGTTCCTGCGGAAACTGTTCAATCAATGCCATAACATTGTTATCCAATTTTGATGGGGCATCGAATATAATTTCACCGCCAGGGAAGTTGTCTGCGAGCGTCGAGAAGAACTGTTTTACCTGCGGTTTCTCAAAGAAAGGTAACACCCCACCAGCCATTATGAATACCCCGTCTTCGGTAGTGACTTCCTTGCACCAGCTCGGATCGAAGAGTGATTTTGCGATGTACGTGACCCGGTGAGGTTCAGGAAGTAGCTGTCTTCTGACGTTAATGACATCGGGCAGGTCAAGATCGTACCAGTGAATGAGACCATTATCGACCCGGTAAAAGGTCGTATCTAGTCCGGCGGCTAGGCTGATAACCGAAGCATGAGGGTGCTCGGCAATATATGCCCGTATTTTGTCGTCGAACTGCTTCGCCCGTAATGACCATAGACTGAATAATGATAGATTGCCTTTACAAGGGGTATTAAACAAAATACCTGCGAACGGCATGTCACTTGCTAAGGGATCATAGTCTATTTTTTCGACGAGTTCAACGGCCTTAGCATCATAGAATAGGGAGCTATATTCCTCGCTTAATTTCGCCCGGCCAAATAAGCAAAATAATAGCGTTTCTGATACGCCGCTTAACTCAACCTTTACTTTATCGTGTTGCATGTTTGTCGCTCCTATGGATTAACTGCATGTTTCTATTCTTTTCGGTGCACGCATTGATTGCACTTCATTTTTAGTATGTCTCGTATGTTGAGCATAATAATCTAACTTACGCTCATCAAGGGCAGGGAGGAACGGCGGTGAGGAGGAAGCACATCGGCCGGCCCTTCTAAAAGATTAACTGGCGAAAGATTGGCGAATACTGGGCAAGGGGGTTATCGTGGTCAGCGGTTTCTATTTCAAGAGTGGCGGAATGGACTAAAACATCCCCCCTACAACACGCTGCGTGCGGCAAAGGGTAAACTTCATGCGTAACTCGGAGAGGTAAGACATGAAAACGCGCTTAAGGGGCATCCCAAATTGCTGCAATAAAGACAACTCTAAACTGTTTAGCGCAAAATTAGTC
>DASPQB010000273.1:0-4690 GCA_035625205.1 Nitrospirota bacterium
AGGAAGCATTGAAAAAAATCATTTGGCCCGTTAATGAGGTCTTTCTCAAGCGTAGTTCAAGATAAAACACACATTTGAAGAAAAAAGGTGTCTGACGCCACCTTGCTTCCTGAACACCGCACTGTGGCTTTTTTGCACAGAGGCTAGATTTCTCCCAGAAATAAATGTCAATGCAGACACTGACGACGAAGAGTACGTGTAGAACACCGCATATTACAGAGCAATAGCGGAGCCAATCTGATAAACGGGGAGCCCCTGGGGGGAGGATGGGACAGGTGGCAGGCGATCTTGAATGATGCAGCTCTTTGGATGTTTCGTGAAATATCTATATGGAGAGAGACGGTGAGAATCGAACCCACTGTGGCCTTTTTTCGGCCACACCTCTGGTTTTGCAGACCAGGAGGGGCACCAGCCCCACGTCCCTCATTCAGTTACAACCCCTGTATCTCATCGTGTCATGCAGTGAAGTCTTTACAGATATGCGGATGAGGTACCATTACCATGCACCGGACTGTCCTGTTTAATTCATAGAGCATTTATTCTTCTCAGTTCCATAAACATTAAATCCTTAACCTTTGGAATAACTGTCTTCAGCTCATTGCTCAATTCCATTGACCATGAATCCGTATCCTTGGGCTGGACACCGATTATTACGGTTTTTGGCTTTCCACCCGTCAACTCGGCCATGTTCAGGACATCGATCAGACTTATCTGGTGAAGTGATACCTTCTGCTCAGTCGCGAATTTGATGTCATCCGGTGAAAAGCGGAACAGTGAACCCGGCGTGTCGCCGGCCTCCACTACGTCGATAACGATGATATAGTCCATCTCGCGGAATAACGGGATCAACTGATGGCTTACCGTCCCAGCCTCGATCAAGGTTATGTTTGGAGGGAAGGCGGTGTCTTTGAGGGCATTAATAAAATGGACACCGAAGCCATCGTCCGTGAGCAGCAGATTGCCGACCCCGAGTATAAGAATTTGGGGGGGAGGCGCCGAAACGCCCCCCCTGAGTTGTGAATCATAAATCATGTCAGGATTTTTTGAGCTTGTAACCCGTAAAGATGGACGTCAAGGTCCTATCTTTGTTGATCATGGTGATCGAGATGGCCAGGTACACGTGGATCAAGATAAAGACAATGAAGTACCACATGGCGAGGATATGCCATATCCTGGTGTTCGATTCGCCGCCCAAGAAGTTGCTCACCCACCGGAAGCTGTCCGGGCACGCAATAAACCCGAACGCTTTTCCATGATACAGGGCAGCGCCGGTTAATGCCGTGAAGATGATCACCATGCCGGTAAAGAGATAGGCCAGCGCCTGAAGCGGGTTGTATTTCCGGTAGTCCTTGTGTGAGCCCTTGATGAAGAGATAATACCCCAGGACATCGGGTACGTTTTTCAGGTTCGTGGTGATGCTAAAGTCTTTCCAATCAGCGTCGAAGGTGGACCTGAAGGCCATGTAGACCCTGACCACCAGGCCCAGAACGAGCGCATAGGCCGTTACGAAATGGAAAAACCGTATCGAGGCCATGATGAAACTGTCCGGACCGCCGGCGATGAACGGCGTGTGTATGTAAACGCCCGTGAACACCAATACGGCAATCGCGATGACCCGTATCCAGTGGTCCAGGATATAGCCGAGACTCCACTCCTTTACCAGTTCTTCTTTCATGGCATCCTCCTATGCGACCTTGAAGTCCATGATTCGATTCGACTCAGGATGGATCACATGCACCGTACATGCAAGGCAGGGGTCGAAGGAATGGACCACACGCAGGACTTCGAGCGGTTTTTCCGCGTTCGCCACTGCCGTTCCTACGAGCGCCTCTTCGATTGGTCCCCGCACATTGTTGTTGTCACGTGGGCAGACGTTCCAGGTTGTGGGCACCACACACTGGTAGTTCTTGATCTTTTTGCCCGATACATCGATCCAGTGGCCGAGTGCGCCGCGGGGGGCTTCCCACAGCCCGATTCCCTGGGCCGTATCTGGTATCTTGTAGTCATTATAGACCGCCGCGTTCCCTTTCTTGATGTTCTCGATGATGTCGATGCCCCACTGGTACATGGAGTCTGCGACCATCTTGCATTCGAGGGCGCGGGCAGCGATCCTGCCGATTATGCCCAAGAGTACCTGTGGCTGGCCTGCATGGCCGATGGCCTGTAAGGTATCGTCGATCATTTTTTTGGCTGTGGGTTGGCCCGAGGTGTAGGCCACGAGCATCCTGGCAAGGGCGCCCACTTCCATGGGTTTGCCCTGGAGCCGCGGGGCCTTGGCCCAGGTGTATTTTTTGTTCGAGTCATACCCCGTGTACTCGGGATCAGTCACGCCTACTGCCGGATTGAGCGGCTTGGCATCCTTATACCAGCCGTGCGTAGTGTCTTCTGTGACGTCCTCGGGCTTGGCATCATGGACCTTCGGGAAGTCGGCAGCAAAAAGGGCGCCCCTGGGAAGCAGCCTTTTCTTGGGATCAAAGGACGCATCTTCGAATACGCCCCAGGAGAGGAAGTTTGCGTGGCCTTTGCCGACGCTTGCTGCGTCGAGGTAGAACGGGGCAATGGCAAGCACGTCGGGGATGAACACGCTATCGATCCAGTTCTGGAGCTCTTTTACCCGGAAGAGGTAGTTTTTGAGGTCATCGACCGTGGGTACATGCGTTACGCCGCCCGGAGGGCTCGTCATGGTCATCGGCATCCTGCCGCCGAAGAGGGCGCTCACCTGTGATGCCTTTGCCTGCATCTCGAGTGCTTCAAGGTAATGGGCGACCGCCAAAAGGTTTACATCCGCCGGGAGCTTGTAGGCCGGATGGCCCCAGTATGCATTTGCGAACGGACCGAGCTGGCCTGATTCAACAAATGACTTCAGTTTGGCCTGAACTTTCTTCAGGGATGCTTCCTTTGGCTGCGCCTTGAGCGCCGAAACCACATCAACATAGTCGAGCGCGTTCAGATGATAGAACCAGAGGATATGGGAGTGAACGAACTGCGCCCCTTCGATGATGTTTCTAATGATGCGGCCGTTGTCCGGCAGCTTTACCTTGAAGGCATCATCCATGCTCATTGATGAGGTATGGCCATGGGAAGTGGGACAAACGCCGCAGATACGCTGGGTGATATGCCAAGCGTCACGCGGATCTCTGCCCTGCAGGATGATCTCGAATCCCCGGAACAACGTACCGGTCGTCCATGCGTCCTTGACTTTGCCGCCTTCGATCTCGACATCGATCCTCAGGTGTCCTTCAATTCTTGTCATTGGGTCAATGGTCATTCTCGCCATTATTCTTTACCTCCCTCTTCTTTTTTGGTCCTTCCGGAGACCGCGGACGTCACCGCATGAATGGCGATACCGGCCGCCGTGGCCACCGCTGCTACCTCGCCAATCTTGTCAGCACCGGCCTCAACGCCTCCAAGACCCGGGATTTTGACGCCCGGAAGCGGCTCATAGAATCCGGCGAACTTATCCGTCCATCCGCGCTCGGCGCAGCCGATACACGGCCCTCCAGCCTTGATACACCAGCTTGTCCGGTCGTTGTACTGGATCTTCGAGCATGCCGAGTAGGTCATCGGGCCTTTGCAGCCCATCTTGTACAAGCAGTAGCCAAGCGCCTCTTCTGGGGACCCGAATTTCTCCACGAATCTTCCTGCATCGAAATGCGCCTTGCGCTCACAGTTGTCATGGATCGTCTGGCCGTAGAACATCTTTGGTCTGCCGAAACTGTCAAGATCGGGAAGTTTGCCGAGAAGAAGGAAATTGACGACGACTCCGACAAGATATTGCGGGTTCACGGGACAGAGATCAAGGTTTATGACAGGCTTATTGATACCTACCCTCTTCAGTGCCTCGGTAGTACCGACTATCTGGGATGGGTTCGGTTTGGCTGCGGGAACGCCTCCATCGGTAGCGCAACTGCCGATCGCCAGAACTGCGATGGAAGGGCTGGCCATTTCCTTCAGGACGTCGAGCATTTCCTTGTTGCCAATCATGCCGTGCCCCTTCTTGGTTGGCACACCGCCCTCGACAATTAGGATATAGCCGCCGGCTTTCGCCGAAGTGGCAAGGATTTCTTCCGCCTGCTTGCCTGCGGCAGCCATGATGGTCTCGTTGTAGTCGACGCTCAGAATATCAAGAACGACGTCGGCAGCGCTCGGGTACGTTGCTTTGATAAAGGCCTCCGTACAGCCTGAATCGGAGGCGAAGTTGAGCCAGATTACAGGTTGCCGCTTGGAAGCCTTTTCCAAGGCTGCGGCGATTTTTGGAACGTATAATTCGGAGAGGCCGAGGAGAGCTGCTGTTGCACCGCAGAACTTCAAAAAATCTCTTCGTTTGATACCACGAAGCTCCATTGCATCAAGAAACTCCTTACTTGCTTCGCTCTTTTTTTCCATGAGGTCCTCCTTCCTTACTGGTACTCATATTTAGGTACTGCATCTTCCTGCCGTTTGCAGATGGCTAAGGTATTAAGTTTTATTAGTCTCTAACTGAGACCTTCACCCAACATTCATACTTTAAGCTTTAGTGTTTTAATCAACTGTTCTTCCCCCTCTTTTAGGTGTAGCGTCTGTATCTCATCGTGGTATGCGTTCTCTCCGCAAGATGTTTTTGGTGTCTATCACCATGCTTTGGAAAACATGCCACCATAATTGACAAAAGCATAAAACAAAATAACCTATATGACAAATAGATAATATC
>DASPQB010000274.1:0-14456 GCA_035625205.1 Nitrospirota bacterium
CCCGAAAAAAAATATTCGAATATTTAGGGAAAACACATCCTTTCACGGCAAAAAATTCAATTTCATTACCTGAAAATTGGATGGTAAAATTACCAGCAGCATACGGTTATTTCACCATTAAGAACGAGCCACAGATATACCCTCTGCAAATTGCAAATCCCAAAAATGCTTTTTTGGCTGAAAAAACAGGGGCCCTGTAAACCTTTAAGGTTGCGTCATAGGTCTGGTACCACAATTGCTTTATTAATCATTGATTCTGTTCATGCATCATCCGAATGGAAATCTTATTCAGCTAAGTGAATTTCTCCTAAGTCATGAAAAAAATCCTTATCGTCGATGACGAAGACTTAATTCGTCACTTACTTTCCGCTGCATTTCACGAAAGCGAAACCGAAATAACAACCGCGGCTGACCGTGAATCGGTATTCAAGGCGATCAGCAAACACCAATTCGATCTGTGTTTTCTTGATATGCATGTTAACCACGTCGACGGCCTCGAGATCATGAAAATGCTCCGAGATATTTCTCCTCAGACCCGGATCATCATGCTGACGAGAAACGAAATCACGGACGCACTTATGAATGCAGTCCGCGAAAACGCACATTGTCTGATTTCCAAACCCTGTGAACTGGAACAGGTCAGGACAGTAGTCGAGCGGGTTCTTTCCATAGGAAAGCGCCCACCCCAAGAGAACAGTGTTGCAGCCGAACGTGGTCTAGCATCGATTTACTGGATCAGCAATGACAACAGAAAGCACCAGCGGAAGCAGATCGCTAACAGCATAAGCTGTTACGCAGTCGCTCCACACGGCGACATGACTGCCACGCGCATCTCGGCCAACATTCTCGATATCAGTGAAACAGGTATGGGCGTCCTTACCGATTGCCAACTGCAGACTGGGCACCTTATCCGGTTGAGCGATGCAATGCACGGAAGAGGCGTAGTCCGCTGGAGTGTATACGATGACGCCCGGGCAGCGTATCGCGCCGGGATTCAATTCGTATCACCGGAAAATGTACCTCACTAATTCACATTCAGCCAGCACGAAGCCATGGATTCTACCGTGGGACACCCGGATGGATGCAGAATGGAAAAAGCATTCAGCTATGTCTTGAACCGTGTTCCCGAGTGCTCTCTAGTCTGTGGTCAGAACATTTATTAGCATCCTCCTGAATCAAATTCTGAAAACGTTCATCTTTATCATCGACGAAGACGAACGGACTGTCCTTGCTCTCGCCCTGCTGTACGATGATCGAACCGGATTTTTCGCGCATCTGCCGTAAAAGATGCCGTCAAAAGGATTGAGGCACACGTGGTCGATCTCTGCTTTCCAAACCCGCGCCTTGCTGACATGCATGGTCTTTATCTTATAACGGTAATCAACGAGTAAGCTCCAGAAACGGGCATCATCATGATAGCTGGCGACAGCCGCCATGATGAAGCAGCTTCGCGAGCATGCGCTTTTTTCCCTAACCGAACTATTCAACCTTTTTCAAGGAAACCGGTGGCGAAGGAATTCCCGGGAAAACATATCGATACTTACCGGGATTACAACTGCCTGATGACGAGGATTTGCGGGGAGAAGAAAATGAACGGCCGGCAGTCCTCTACGAACCTGTGGAATTATGACATACTCCTGCTCTATCCAACCCGTTCCGGTCAGCTCAATCTAACCCGAACTTTTTCACCTGATAGCGGAATGCATCATAACTGAGGTTTAGAAGTTTAGACGCCTGCTTCTTATTATTGTTCGTCCGTTTAAGCGCCTGAACAATAAGGTCTTTTTCCACTTCATCGAGAGAAAGTCCCTCTGTCGGAAGTGAAAATCGTCCGTTAACAGGAGCGGGCATAGCCGGCATTACGATCCCCCCCGTGCTGGTCAGCCAATTCGGTAGATGCTCGGGCACAATCTCCTCTGCTCCTTCGAGAACTACGAGCCGTTCAAGCAGGTTTCTCAGCTCCCTGATGTTTCCCGGCCAGCGGTAGGAAGAAAGTATTTTTTCTGCTTCCGGGGAAATACGCGTCGTGGTTTTCCTTTGGTAGCGCGTCGCGAACTGGGAAAGGTAATATTGCATGATGCGGGGAATGTCGTCCTGACGCTCACGTAGCGGGGGTATGTGGAGATAGAATGTGTTCAGGCGGAAGAACAGATCTATCCTGAATGTTCCCTCATCCACCGCTTCAGCGAGGTTCCTGTTCGTCGTTGCGATGACCGTGACATCTATGGGGATTTCCTCACTTCCTCCCACCATCCGGACCGTCCTTTCTTCCAGCACGCGAAGCAGCTTGCCCTGCAGGGTATGCTTCATGTCGCCGATTTCATCAAGAAGGATGGAGCCGCCCTGCGCCATTTCGAACAAACCCTTCTTGTTAGCTTTTGCATCGGTGAACGACCCTTTTTCATACCCGAAAAGCTCGCTCTCGAGTAACGTTTCCGGGAGGGCCGCACAGTTAACCTTGATGAAGGGAGCAAAACCGTTTCCGGAGGACTCATGGAGCATGCGATGAACATATCGCGCAAACAGCTCCTTGCCTGTCCCACTCTCTCCGGTAATCAGCACCGTTGAGACCGAAGCATCGGCCATTCTCGCGATTTTTGACTTCAGTTCCTGGATGATCTTCGACTCACCGATAATTTCCTTCTCGAAGACTTCAGCTTGCACCTTTCTGAGATAGCTAACCTCCTGCTTCAGCTTTCCTTTTTCAATGATCTTTTGCAGCACGATCTTTACCTCGTCGACATTGAACGGCTTCGTGAGATAATCAGCGGCACCCAGCTTCATCGCCTTCACCGCGGTTTCCGCAGAATCATCGGCTGTCAACATGACCACCTGGGAGGGCAGGTCTTGCTTAACGATTTCCGTCAGAACATCGATGCCACTCTTATCGGCAATCCGTATATCGAGCATCACCACAGCGGGCGACCAAGATTTGATTTTGTTCACAACGCCTTCGGCGCTCGTCGCGGTCCGAACTTCATAGCCGTTGTTTTGGAGCACCCGCGAGAGCATAGATACAATAAGCTCGTCGTCATCGACGATATAAATCTTCTGCTGGTCCCTCATGCGGATATTATCCTTTCCAAATTATCTGACGGGAGACTGATTCGCAGCATGTTGCCACCCTTCGAGTAGTTCTTAATAAAAAAGGTTCCTCCGCGCTCTTCAGCCACTCACTTGGACATATCCAGACAACGCCCCGTACCTACCCATAGGCTTTGTCGTATAATTAGATTTGAAAAACTTAAGCAGCACAGAAGTATCAATCCCCAAACGTAAGCCGAAAATATCGATGAAAATATTGCAGGATGCCGGTTCAAATGATGTCTTGACAGTGATGTTTCCTCCGCCCCACAACGCGTCAATCGCGTTCAGAGCAGTTTCAGGAAGACCTGCTTCAGTGTTGCATGGGATCCGCAGGGGCCGCCTAAAATGCGCACCTGCTGCAGGCTGTTTGATGTCTTCTTACAGCACGGACGTATTCATCGGCATGACGCTGCGGAGCATTGATTTTTTTTACTATCATACTCGCCGAGTCGTGACGCCCGGAACAGGTTTCGGGCACTCTGCCCATGACTGTGAAATATTCATTCCCGGCTTCGGCTGATTCCGGATGCCATGTATCCTTCGAGGGCAAATCCTGTGCCACCTTGTGGATCTAAAGCAATGCCTGCTGCAGCAGGATTTCCACGTGATGTGGTATGATCTATACGTCGTCGTTCAATGCCGCATAGTCTATTGGCACAAGAAGTAAAGCCTACCGATAAGAGCGAGCAAGCGGCGATGAAGAACTAGGACAATCTTTTTCTTAACTAAATTTGAATCCTCTTCGCGTCTCGCAACAGTGCGGCGAGAACAAGTACCGGTCAGCTCATCCTTCTTACCTTGCGGGGATAACCCTTAAGCTAAGAGATTTTGCCACAGAGGCTACTGAGATCGCAGAGAAAACAGGGGAAATAAAACATATCTTTTTAAAAAGTTTGTTATTCTTATTCTGTTCTCTCCGGGAAACTCTGCGGTAATTTTTCTTTTTGCTTTGACAAAAATTTGATTCTTGAGCAATAAAGAGCCATAAACGCTGAAACCCATTATAAACTTTTACATGATAGCGTAATACGGCCATGCTGTCAACAAAATGCTGATTCCTAAGAACGGCAATAGAAAAGCAGCTGACCTCCTGCGGAACCACAAAATACGTTTTCAAAAACCAAGTATGATCGGCCATTGATATCGAATTGCATATGAGTCACTGTTTCGACATCATCGATGCTCAGGGGTCAGTTTTACATCAAAAGTGAACAGCGTTCCCTCGATGCATTCGATGCCACCTATTCAACCTGACTAGCCGTCACGTTGCAAGCTCATAGAAAGCCTGTCTTACGGCATGGATAAGGTTGGGCTCGTCCACAGGTGCCACCAGCCTCAGGATGACGCGGCGGGCATGCTATACAGTTTTTCCTTGCAGCTGAATAAGTTTTCAGCGATAGGTCGCAGTGGTAGTTAGTAAACTGTGAGTCTTGGCAGGCACGGCGCCTGAATACCGTAAAGATGTTGTAGTCGATCACACCAATTCGAGAAAATATACAGCATTGGGATGACTTTGACCGATAGTCATCCGGTCCTGGCGGAAACTGATCTTCCGCTCTTCATTGAGGATCTCCGCCTGAGACCGCGATGGTTGTGACAAATGAGCGCCGTTAGACCATCCTGTAACCCATCCATCTAGTTTGTGGCAACAACGCGATGGTCCCACATGCCTGTGGATTACGCGAAAAGAACGTTTTGGAGACGCAGCTCACGCTTAGCCACGAGAGACCTAATGAACCGTCGTGTTAGTTCATATCCTAGTGACCATTTCGCCAATCTCATATTCGTAGCCACGCCGGGGCTTGATCCAGCCATCATCAGGCATATCCTGAATGATTGCCTCCACCGCAACATGCTGTTCCGCACTGATCCCCAATAAACCCATCAGTATCCAGCTCGTTGATCACCTCTGCTGTGTAGGAGGCGCAGTCGCCGCGGCAGAATGCTATCCATTTGCCCTATTGCCATTACAAGACGTCAGCTCTTTCTGCATTCAGTTGGAAAACAAACACGCCCTACAGTATAAATCATGGTAACCATCACGAGTGCGCACGTAAAATATAAGAAAATTCAGCGCATTCTTGATGAGCAATCTCACTTTCTGACCATCCTGTTCGCAACTCCGTAGCATCAACTCCAGATGAATAGCGACGAGGCATCTTAACCTTGCATTCTTCATATAACTGGATGGGAAAAAGTTGCAGAAACCTTAAGTTCTTCTAAATATAATATGGATAATTATTTAATTGAGTGCAATTGTCTTCCTTAGATCGAGATAAGACTTCGAAAAATTTTTCAATTCAGCTTCATTAATCTGAAAAAAAGCATTTTATATAGACAAACGAGCTTTACGCGTTTATTTTGAAATCCATAAGAGTGCCATTTAGCCATTGAAATACCTTTACATAACAATAAGTTATATAATATTTTAAAATCCAAGCGATATCATTTTTGCATTCCTTTATCGAATAATCTGATTACATGAATTACCTGCCCAGTAGGTGATTTAACCGCTTGATGCGTGTAATTATCAAGTTATTTCACCACCTTTAGTGAGCAAGTTAGTCCATCAGAATCAAAAAGTGAAGAAATAGAATTTCTAATTTATTGATAAGATAAGAGACTGGATTTTAAGGAGAAAATAGCAATAACGGTATAATAATTGCATAAAAGATTTTGGCAATAAATATATGTATAGGACAACATGCAACTGGGGGAAAAATGGGGATTGATCATAGTAAATCGATATTGGTCGTTGATGACGAATATCTGATGCGCTATTCACTATCTTCGATATTCAAAAATGCAGAGACGGATGTAACGACTGCCGCTGATGGGGCCTCGGCCTTGCATACATTCGAGAAGTATAGTTTCGATTTGTGCCTGCTCGAT
The DNA here is from genome assembly GCA_035625205.1 of Nitrospirota bacterium. Classification (GTDB taxonomy): domain Bacteria; phylum Nitrospirota; class UBA9217; order UBA9217; family UBA9217; genus JAJYKN01. The sequence goes on from DASPQB010000274.1 coordinate 5,980, forward strand.
ATCCAGCTTCCCGATATGAGCGGTCTCGATATCATGAAAAAAATCCGGTATATCTCTCCCCGGACTATAATCGTCATTATGACAGGAAGCGACGTCTCCCATGAAATGATGAAATCTATTCGGGACAATGCTCACTGCCTGATTTCCAAATCTTTCGATTTGCTTCAAGTTAAAGCGCTTGTAGACGTGCTTATCAGTAATGACAAACCTCTGTGCCATCATAAGAGCGCCGCAATCAGGGACCAGATATCGTTCATTACCTGGCTGGCCGATGACATAAGAAAGCATACACGAAAACTGGCTGCCGACCGCATATGCTGCTGGGCAGTCGCCCCAAAAAGCGATAAGCCCGCGGCGTTCCTCACTGCAGATGTACTTGATATCAGTGATACGGGCATGTGCATTCTGACGGATTACGAACTCAAGCCCGGCCACATCCTGCTATTAAGCGACATCACATTGCAAAAGAATGCGGTTATCCGCTGGAGCGAATTCACCGGTACAACAGCCTCCTCATATCGTGCCGGACTTCAATTCGTCCCCCCGGAGTTCTTGCCACGGTAAGAATGTCTCGTTGCAATCTTTACTTTCACTACTCAGTCAATGCTTTTTCAGTGCACGTATCGGGGGACTTCATGGGAAGGCATTTTGATGTAAATGCGTATATCAGGTCCATCATGAACGGTATCAATGACGAAAAAAGATTCCATGAACGGCAACCGTTTACTAATAATGCCAATTACACCGTCCTTTCTGCAGAAACAGAATTCGATGGCCAAGGGAACTTCGCAGTTACGGTCGACCTCTGCATGGACGGTATCGGTATCAGAACGAATGTACTGCTCGAGCCGGGACGTATCGTACGGCTTAAAAGCGAGAGGGAAAACATTCATGGCATAGTCCGTTGGATCAGGCCAGAGAATCGCGGAGAACTTTATCGGGCGGGCATTCAATTCGTGGAACGCATGAACAGCGCATCGTAAACGGAAGGACCTTCTAATAGTCTATCATCTCGGCGTAGCGGACGCCATCTCTATCACCGGGAAACTAATCCGCACCATAGCACCTCTCTCCTCATTGTTTTCGATACGGATGCTTCCTCCGTGCGTTTCGACCAGCCGCTTGGTAATCGCAAGCCCAAGCCCTGTCCCTTTCCGCTTTGTGGTGAAGAAGGGCTTGAACATCTGATTGGCCGTTTTAACGTCTAATCCCACCCCGGTATCGGCTATCTCGATTTGCACAGTCTTCAAGGTCGGATTGAACGCCGTTTTATAAGTAATCGTCCCACCTTCTGGCATTGCATCAACAGCGTTCATGAGCACATTCATGAATATCTGATGCAGTTGCATCGGGTCGGCCAGGGTTTGAGGCAGGCCTTCTTCCAGGTCCTTCACAATCTGTATGCCGTGCCGTAAACAGGTCTGATCGTGCAGAACGAGACCGGCAACGGTTTCCAGAACTGCATTCATATCGGTATTGGTCAGCTGCGGTTGAGGAGGCCTGGCAAAATTCAAGAGGTCCTTCATCAGCAGCTCAATGCGTTTGATCTCATCGATCACCTTTTGCACAACGACCCTGTCGTCTGTTGACAGATGTTGTTCTTCCAAAAGCATCTGGATCGTGAGCTTAATGCCTGCGAGGGGGTTCTTTATCTCATGTGCCAGACCGGTGGCCAGTTCTCCCGCAATTCGAATCTGTTCTGCTCTTTGCAACGCATTTTCTGCCATTTTTCGCTCGGTAATATCACGGTCAATGGCGAGGACATATTTCTTCTTCCCGACATGAATGACCCCAACTCCGACTTCCACAGGGAATATCGTGCCGTCTTTTTTGCGATGATTGATCTCTGATCGGATCCACTGTCCCCCCAAGACTCGTTCGTTACTCACGGGGGATCTCTGCAAAGCATCCGGAGCGATCAGATCCTTCGCATCCATCGACTGGAGTTCTTCCACGGAATAGCCGTGCATCGCTGCCGCGGCCGGGTTAGCCTGAAGGATCCTCCCCATGCGGTCGCCATCTATGTCGATAATGAGAATGGCGTCTGCTGCGCTATCAAACAAATGATGATAACGAGCTTCGCTTTCCTCTATTGCCCGCATATTGTCCCTGAGAGACAAGGCCATATCGTTAAAAGACGAAGCCAGCTCGGAGAACTCGTCCTTAAGTCCGCCGACCCGGTAATCCAGATCGCCTTCCTTTAATCTTCTTGTCGCATTGAGAAGCGTATTGATCGGTTTCGTAAAACGCCTGGCGGCAATTATGCCGAATATTGCAAGAAAGAGCGGGCCAGCGAATACCATAAGAATCACGAAGAGTCTTGTACGACTCGCATCCCGCATGGCGTTTCCGGTCCGGCTATCGAGTCTATTCTTGGTAAGGATGATAATTGAATTGATTCTGTTGATCAGCGATTCCCCGATAATATGGGCCCGTACACGTTCCACGTGGCGACTGGAGGAGGCAATTCTTCGGTCCATCACCATTCTTACCGAAGAGCTGTATTGCCTGGCCTGAAGCTGCAGGTCCTTGATCCGCATAAGTGTCAGTTCTTCATGGTGGCACTGGGTACATATCTGGGCCGAATTCCCCATTTTCTGCACATGCATCTCAACCACATCGGGAGACACCGGCAGTGATGTGTCTTGTGAATATAAGTCCGCCTCAACTGTGCGGATGTCCAGCAGGAGGCCTTCCCGCAGGATCTCAACCTGATGTAGAGTGATCAACTGATGAAAATTTGATTGAATGCGGTGGATTTGGAACAGAAGGTAGGCCGCGCCGATCAAAGCAAACATGCAAGCTATGCTCAAGACTATGATGATTTTCTTCTTCATAATACTTGAATGAGAACTAAATCAGTTGCCAATACCGAGGTCGGTCACCAAAGGAAATAAACGTTCGGCCATGAAGTCACATCATACAATCAATATAATTCCGGAATCCGGAAATCTCTCGGAATCGATATTTCGAACGATTGTATAGCGGCGATTATCAGGATGAATCGAGCGCCGGTGAATGCGCAGTCAGGGAACCATATGGATCTTTAAAGTATGCAACATGATAACTTAAGAGCTTGATACTGTCAATAGAATCTTGATGAACTCTTACGCTAAAGCTTTTGGGATTTCCAGCGCTATTTTCCTAAATCAATCTCAAAAACCATCTACGACAGGAATCATTTAGGTCCGCTCAAAGCCATCTACGCCATATCACGAATACCTGATCTCTTCATAAACGAAAAATTAAACAAAATGTTAAGGTCTTTTGTCCAATATTTTGATAATCAAATGTTGCGAGAATTGATGAGTCTAACCTGCTATAATTTTTTAATGTAATATATTGATAATATTTGAAAATTAAAAAATCGATTATGATTATAGCTCATGAGGAATTCTTAGGCACCATCCTTCGGTGACTTTTGAAACAGGAGAATTATATATTATCACGCTCTAATAATCCGCATCATGCAATGCTTTTCTCTTAAAAAACAAATATTTGGCTCCATTGAGACCGATTATAATGCCAGAATGGATCTAGGTTGATTGCTCTAGATGAATATATTGCCGCTTTGCAGATTCCTGATCGGTGGTTTAATTTATAAAACCAGAGGAATTGAATTTCTTAAACTTACGCTGATGCGTTCTTTTCAAAGCTTATTGACAAGGGAGAACTGACTTCAATAAGCAAGCATCCCAAAAACATTCTTTCTGACAAAAAAGTGCAGAACATGATTTCTCTGAAATAAAATTAAAAGCCTCTCCTTGATCTTGCCGTGGCGAACCGTGTTCAGTACTTTTATATAATTATGTCTTCGCCCTGCTTCCGTGTTAGCTTCTCCCTACCCCAATCGAAAAGGATTTACGCAAAAGGTCCTTAAACGTTTTTCTTTTATCGCATTGGACAATATGAATAACCTCATCTTTGCAATATGCTCACTGCTCCACCCGTCATAGCCACGATGGCAATACTACATAATTGTTCATGCGCGTTCACTTCCCTTTCCTGCTTCCTTTCACCGCCCGGGAAGCATTTTCAAGATTACGGCGAGCGTCCGCATCATTGGGCCTGAGATCAACAGCAGTTTGAAATTCCCGGATTGCCTCCTCAATGTGTCCCTGCTTGAAATAAGCTGTTCCGAGGTTATTATGCGCATCCGCGTCATCGGGTTTGAAATACACCGCAGATTGAAATTCAGCGATGGCATCGTCAGTGCGTTCTTGCAGAAAATAGGTGATCCCGAGATTATAATGAATATCAGCGGCGAAGGGCATCAACCTTAAGCCCGATTGAAATTTTTCGGCCGCCTCATTGAGACGCCCCAGCTTTAAATAGACATTTCCTAAGCTGTTAATCGCGTCGGCATAGTCAGACCTGATCGATATGGCTCGTTGCAGCTCACTGACAGCCTCGTCGTACTGCCCCTCGTCGGAATAGACCGTTCCCAGGTTAAAATGAGCGTCAGCGTAATCAGGCATGATATCTATGGCGGCTTTATATTCCCTTAGTGCGTCATTCTTCCGGCCCAGCTCTTCATAGGTGGTGCCGAGATTGTTGTGGGCATATGCATAAGCCGGGTTTATCGTGAGCGCAATCTGATATTCTCGAATAGCTTCATCATTGCGGTGAAGTTTTGAATAGGCATTCCCAAGATTATAGTGTGCCTCCGGATCAACCGGCTTGATCGCTACTGCTTTCTCAAATTCTGACACGGACTCGGCCAGGCGTCCTGCGTCAGAGTAGGCATCCCCAAGATTATAATGAGGCCTGGTCTTGTTGGGACTCTTATGAACCGTATCCGACCAGAGATTTATCATGTTCATCCATAAACTATTTCTTGCGTAGGTAACACCTGAGAGGGCCACTATCGCCAAACAGAGCATTGCTGTGACAAAATTTACCACCTTGAACCTTTGTGCCACCAGCATTAAACCTGTCGATATGCCGACAAAAAATCCTACGGAGGGAAGATACACCCTATGCTCAAATATCACGTCTACGATGGGGATGATGCTCGACTCGACTGACAGCGAAATGAAAAACCAGAGGATACCGAAGCCAATAAGCCGCTCGTAAGGCGCTGAAGGCGAGGTTCTCAACCCGCCCTTTTGTGACGAATACAACAGCCAGACCCCCAGCCCGATGATCGACAGAAGAAACATAAACGAAAAAAACACGGCTGGTGTCAAAAGAGAATGATATGCTGGATAATCATAATCAACGTTCTGGTTGATCGGGGCAAATAAGAGCCTTATATACGTTACAATGACCCGCATCTCGGTCATGAGATAATCCCATCGCGGTATATCGGTCTGAAGTCTCGCTTTTGCACTCACGTCGGACAGCAACTCTCCGATCGACTTGTTGCTTTGCAGAAGACTCACGGGAATGATGATCAGGGTAAGGGCAATAGGGACCAGGAACAGGAGCTTCTTCTTAAACGATAGTTTAAAAAAGGTGAACTCATACAGGATGATGATGATCGGAAGGGTGAACGCTATTTCCTTCGTTTTCATCGCGAGGACCGCTGAAACAAGAGATAACAGATAAAATGCTATCGATGAGCCATTGAACTTTTTCTCGCCGGGTTGTCCCCCACCCTCGGCATCCTGCACCGTTTCTTCCGGCCCCTCTGCAGCAAGCCTTCCTTTTATATACATGACCAGGGACAAGAGATAGAACAGTGTTGCCAATGAAGTAAACCTCTGATATACATAGGTCACTGCCTCAGTCTGGAGAGGATGAGATACGAATAATAGCGCGGAAAAGAGAGCAATAAGCTGGGAAAGCGAAAGAAAACCAGCGGAAAGCCGCATGAATGGTGTTTTAAATGTCAAGGTCACAAGAAAGTAAACAAGCAAGGCAGTGATCAAATGGATCACGAGATTTACAACATGGTATCCTGCTACGCTCGGGCCTCCGAAGCGATAGTTGACGGCAAATGTCAGGTTGCCGATGAAACGCCTGGGATTAAATTCATATCCGTGGGCGTTTGAAATAAAATTGCCGATATCTTTGATGACGGGATTTTTAGTGATCATCGGCACTCCATCCCACTGGATGGGACCGCGGAAGGTATTGGAATAAGCAAAAAAGCCGACAACCAAGATAATCAGCAGGTGGACGGCGGGCTTTTTCAGAAAATCCGTTTTATTGACCGTACTCAAGGTCGAATCCGTAGCCATTTATATTTGCCTCCCTACAGGTGGTGGGTGAGTAGCGTAGCCAAGCGGCTTTATTTACGACTCAACTTAACGGCTTATCCTCTACCCGCCTCTCGCAACTTAACAATTTAACGACTACTGGCTCTCCACGACTCAGAAACTACCGCCCGGCCATGCCTCTTAAGGCACAAGGGTCGCCTTAAGCGAGATCGAAAACAACTTTTTTTCAGGAACTCCGTCATATTCCTAAGGACAAAAGCCGGCAATTCCCTCCGAGCCAGGTCGTTGAGCCTCTTTTCGATGACGACCGGAACCGTTCATAAAAACATAGTCTTTTATTTCTCAGACTACTACGGCAGCCGAACAGTACTGCTGCCGGTTAACGTCAGGGATTCTCGCCCTGATTTGCCCAAACCCCGTGATTTTAGTATGGGATCGCACCCGGCGCCATCTCCGGTGGTGCTGGCTGGTGGCCGTGTGGATTGCGCAGTCGGCACTGATGAAGACCTCTTCTGATATTCTGCGCGGCCGGGGAAGTCCTGGAAGGACCGCCGTGCTGCGTAGAGGTTGTGCGGCGTTCTGACAACCCCCCTCTTCTTAATCGCGCTCAAATGCTTCCAGACGTTCCCGTCGCTTCTTTATCAGCCTTGCGCGGCCCTTCGCTGAACCTAGCCTGGTAAGTCCAGGGTAGATAGATGAAGTTCTGGCCGGGATTTTTCTGCGAGTTTCGTTGTAAGACACTCACGGCATGGTCGTCCACTTTGTAGAAGAGTGAGACCCAGGAGCGGGCGGACATGGTTGTTTCGAGCCGGAGGTTCGGGTCATCGTCTTTCGCCTCAAGCGTCAAATGACCTATCGTAAAACCCGACAAAGAAAGATCATATTTAAGGGTCTCCGGCGCGGCAAAACCGAAGCCCACGCTCAATAAAACAATGGTGAAACAGGTAAGAAATGAGCTTATCTTCACCTGCAAAAGTTTCCTCTTTGAAGATTTGAGTTGTTCTTATCACCCTGGAGTTGATGAGTCGTTGAAATATCTTACAGGGAAACTTTCACCCACTCAACTGAATTTACTGGGTACCACTTCACCAGCGATTTTCGTAGAGCGTCTTTGCCATACGTGGCCGAGACAAACGCTCTACCGGCCTCTCCAATTCTTTCGCGCAAATGGCCGTCATGAAGCAACCGCACGACCTTTTCCGCAAATTCCTCCGATGTATCAGCGATGAGGAGATGCTCGTTTGGCGTTGCACCGATTCCCTCGTTGCCGATGGACGTCGTAACAACTGGAGTGCCTGAGGCCAGAGCGTCCAGTATCTTGACAATGATCCCGCCGCCCGTCAAAAGAGGGGCCACGAATACCGTGGAAGTCTTATAGGATGGTTCGATGTCCTCGACAAAACCGGTAACGACCGTGTTTTGGTCCCTGTCCACGAGCGCCCGTACCTCAGGTAGCGGCCTGCTGCCCACGATGCGGAATTTCACGTCTGGGATATGCTTACGTATTAGCGGAAGGATGTCGTTCCAGAAATAGAGCGCGGCCTCGACATTCGGGCCACGGTCCATGGCAGCGAGGAATAAAAGCGTTTTATCCTCGCGCACGAACGTGCGGTCCGTGAAATCCATGCCGGCGGGATGCGTAAGCACCACAACGTTGAGGTTCGGCGAGAGGGACAATAGATATTGCCGGTCATATTCGGACCGGACAAATACCACATCATATCGCCGAAAAATCAGTGGCTCCGCCAATTTCACACCGCGGTACAAGAGACCGAAGACGATCCGCCGGAGCCCGCGCGAATTTCGATATCTTCGCTCCATGGGCTTGGTTAGGATATCGTGGGCGTCTATGAACATCCTGCCCCGCTTTCTTAAAAAGATACCGGTCTCGGTCCACTCCGATTGAAGAAGGTCGAACGTGCCTGAGCGGGAGAGTCTGTTCGCCTCCCTACAGAGTGTATAATAGGAATAGGCGACCCTGGGAATAGTCAAAATGGTTCTTCTTATTGGCCGCTTGTATTGTACGGGGGTAACGAAGGAGCAGATGGCGCGAACAGGCCCGAGAGTGTCCTCCATCCCTACCGGCACTCTGACCACGAGGTGGACCTCATGGTGTTCCGCAAGTATTTTGATGATCTCAAAAACCTCACGCTCCCCAGCCTGAACCGCGCGCGGAGCCGGTACATGGGGAGCTATCATGAGAATTTTCATATTCGTACACCGCAGTCCGATTATTTCTGAAAAAGGATTGCCCTAGCAAATTAAATCGTGCAGGAGCTTTACTCACACACACAATTTTGGCAAAAGATCCGC